>CAYJJJ010000028.1:0-19980 GCA_964370465.1 uncultured Oscillospiraceae bacterium | reverse complement strand
ATTTAGTACATTCCGCCCATTCCGCCGCCTGGCATTGCCATCGGTGGGTTTTCCTCTGGGATATCTGAAACAAGCGACTCAGTTGTTAACACCATTGAAGCTACTGAGATAGCGTTTTCAAGAGCACTTCTTGTAACTTTAGTTGGGTCAACGATACCAAATGATAGCATATCGCCATACTCTTCAGTTACAGCGTTAAAGCCATAGCCTGGTTTGCCGGCTGTTAGGATTTTATCGATTATAACGCTTCCCTCAAGACCTGCATTTAGCGCTATCTGATAAACTGGGGCTTTAAGAGCCGCAAGAACTATTGCCGCACCTGTTTTCTCATCCCCTGATAGAGTGTTCATAACTTTTTCAACTGCAGGGATTGAGTTAATAAGAACTGTACCACCGCCTGCAACGATACCCTCTTCAACAGCCGCTTTTGTAGCTGCAAGAGCATCTTCAATGCGAAGTTTTTTCTCTTTCATCTCAACTTCGGTTGCCGCACCAACTTTAATAACAGCAACACCGCCTGATAGTTTCGCAAGTCTCTCTTGGAGCTTCTCGCGGTCAAACTCAGAAGTTGTTGTTTCGATCTGGCTTCTAATCATTGCGATACGAGCTTTAATCTCGTCCGCCTCACCAGCACCGTCAACAAGTATTGTAACCTCTTTCTCGATGCGAACCTGTCTTGCAGAGCCAAGCATTGAGATATCAGCAGTTTTGAGGTCGTAGCCAAGCTCTTCCGAAACAACCTGACCGCCTGTAAGGATAGCTATATCTTGTAGCATTTCTTTTCTTCTGTCGCCAAATCCAGGTGCTTTAACAGCAACACATGTAAATGAGCCACGAAGTTTGTTCACTATTAGAGTAGCAAGAGCCTCGCCCTCAATATCCTCAGCTATTATAACAAGCTTTTTGCCCGACTGAACAATCTGCTCTAAAAGAGGTAAGATATCCTGAATATTTGTTATCTTCTTGTCAGTTATAAGGATAACTGCATCATCAATAACTGCAACCATCTTATCAGAGTCTGTTACCATGTAAGGTGTTACATAGCCTCTATCAAACTGCATACCCTCAACAACTTCGCTGTAAGTTTCTGCTGTTTTCGACTCCTCAACAGTTATAACGCCGTCCGCCGATACTTTATCCATAGCCTCAGCTATAAGTTTACCAACATTCTCATCAGCCGATGAAACTGTTGCAACACGAGCGATATCGTCTGTACCGTCAACTGGTTTTGAGAGAGAAACAATTGTTTCAACTGCCGCTTTGCATGCAGCACTCATACCTTTTTTTAGTATCATTGGGTTTGCACCAGCAGCCACGTTTTTCATGCCCTCAGTGATAAGAGCCTGTGCTAGCAGTGTAGCAGTTGTTGTACCGTCACCAGCAGCGTCGTTTGTCTTTGTAGCAACTTCTTTAATTAAAGCAGCGCCCATATTCTCAAACTTATCCTCAAGCTCAATCTCTTTAGCTATTGTAACACCGTCATTAGTTATTAGCGGTGAGCCGTATTTCTTATCTAAAACAACATTGCGCCCTTTAGGACCAAGTGTTATTTTAACTGTATTCGCAAGCTTATCAATACCCGCTTGCAGTGATTTTCTGGCCTCTTCACCATACTGAATATCTTTAGCCATTTTTTACTCCTCCTCTACTATTGCAAGAACATCGTCTTGGCGAACTATAATATATTCTTCGCCATCAAGCTTAACTTCTGTTCCGCTGTATTTGCTCATTATAACAGTATCGCCAACAGCAAGGTACATTGAAACCTCTTTGCCATCAACAAGTCCACCAGGACCCACTGCCACAACGTTTGCTGTTTGTGGTTTTTCTTTTGCTGCCGAAGTGAGGATTATTCCGCTCTTCGTTGTCTCTTCTGCCTCTGTAAGTTTTAGAACAACTCTATCCGCTAACGGTTTGATATTCATAAACTTTTCCTCCTTATTTAATCGAAATTAGCACTCTTTGCTTTCGACTGCTAATATCTATTTTACTATATTTTCAAAAAAAAGCAAGCATAAATTTTGTCGTAAAATTATTTTTTATAAATTCCCCTTGGCAGAATAAATGAAACCGCTTTATGCAGGAGTGAAAATTCAACATCATTGCATCTTTTAACTTCGCCGTCGCTGTTTAGATTGAAGGTTGTAAATGATTTTATCTTGACATTTTTCGCCCTTTTAATCTCTACTAAATTCTCAAATCGGCTATCATAGATATGGCGCCCTTCTTTATAAGCTGAGATTAGGTTTAGAAGTTTTAGCCTGCTGACAGCACGAACCACAACAACATCAAAATAGCCATCTCTTATATCTGCGTTTGGTGCCGCATTGAATCCCCCACCATAGCAGATTCCATTTGCAACTGCCACAAGCAGATATTTACCAGACTGCACTTCACCATCTATCTCTATTTCAAATTCGCTATTAAGCTTACCTGCCACAGAATTCAAAACCGCCATATTATAAGCGGCAGCGGCATTCACACCAGGGAGCTTTTTAAACTTTATAAAGTTTGCGGCAACATTTGCATCAAACCCGACAGAGCAGATATTTATAGAACTGCCAAAGTTATGGCGAATGATATCGGTTTCTAAAACACTACCATGGTACTGGCTATTTAAATCAAGGAAAGGAGCTTTATTTTTAAAGTATTTGATAAAATCGTTACCACTTCCGACCGGAATAGCTCCAACTGAATGATTTTTGTCTTTATAATCGCAAAGACCGTTTAAAACTTCGCTTAGTGTTCCGTCACCACCACAAGCGAAAAAACGACAGCTCTCTTCCTCTGCCGCAATTTTTGAAACCATTTCTGTTGCAATGCCTGGCGCTGTTGTCGTGCATATTCTGTACTCGCCGTCAATGCTATCATAGTATCTCTCAATAAGCTTTGTAAGTAAAATGCTACTATCTTCTTTTCCTGCCACTGGATTTATCACAAAAATATCCAAAAAATTACCCCCTAAACTCTATACACGCCTCCTTAAAACTCTCACCTGTTTATTTTATCAAAAAAACACCTCCGTGGCAACACGTTTCACTTTAAAAAATGTAAATATTTTGTTATAATTAGCGGGTATTCAACTAAATGAAATGAGGATAAATTATGAAAATAATCAAATTTTCCACTGCTATTTTAGCGATGATATTCGCCATCTTAAGTTTCACAAACCTGTTACCTCGAAATATTTCAATGCCGCTTATGATGTTTTTTCTCGGAATATCAGAGATTTTAATTGCAATTGAAAGCTTTCGAGAAGGGCGAAAAACAACAGGGTATATAATGATCGCTATCGCTGTTTTTATCTTTATTACAATTGGAGTTGTGCTGTTTTTTTAAATGGCAAATAAGCGATGCAATTAATTGGGATATTTAAAATGCGAAAAACGTTATAATTTTATTCTAAAAATATCAAATAATCTTTTTCAAAGGGTGTTTTATGAAATATATAAAAATATCAGCCGCAATTTTAGTTCCGTTAACTATAATACTCAGCTTTACTGGCATATTTAGCCATGAAATCGGAAGAGCTATAGTTATTTTTTGGGGCGGAGTATTTGGCGCTGTAATGACCTATATACAATTTAAAAGAGGAATGAAAAAATATGGCTTTATAATGGCTGGGATTTCGCTCTTAATGTTTTATAATGTAATAGATGTTCTGTTTTTTGGAGGATAGGAGATAGGTGTTTTAATATTTATCAAAGCTAATTTGGATATCTTTTGTATTGTGGCGCGCCGCAGCGGCGATTTTTATATCGCCTCCCCGCACGAAGTGCGCGCAAACGAATATCATTCGTTCTACTGCGTCAGACCCCCAAAACACCACCCATACATATTTTTTATTTACAATCGCACGGAAAACCAATATAATGTAGATATAATAGCAGATGAGAGGTGCACTCTATGATTGAAGTAATTACAAGAGAGAGTAAAATATTTGAAAGTCCGGACTACAAGAAAGATATTATCCCTTTTAGCTTAATTGAAACTATAAAGCAAAATCCGCTTATTTTACAAAGTGACGAAGAGAGCTTTATTATTGCGGCATCAGCTACCTATCACCCAATGTGGATTTGGACGAAAGATGGGATTTCATCATCTAAAATAGAAGAGCTTCTATCACGACTTATAAATATCGCCCAAAACTTTCCGCAGTTTTTGTTTATAGCTAAGGACGATATTACAATAAAAATCGAAAAGCACTTTGAAAAGCACGGGTTTTGCCCTTTCAAAAAAACATATATGGAGAGTTTTGAGTGCAAAGAAATTATCCCTGCAAAAAACAGTGAAGTAATAATTGAAAAACCGACAGATGAAGATATAATTGAAGTGGCTATCGCTCTGCGCCAAAATGAGTTTGAGATATTTGGAGTTGATGCGAAGATAAATGTTTTCTTGCCGATAGCCGCAGAGGAGCTTCGCAATCCGTACTTTTATATTATAAAGGAAGATGGTATAATAGCTTCAATGGCGACAGGAAAATACGAAGATGAAAACCACATTGCCGTTTCAAAAGTCTACACAAAAGAAAAATACCGAAACAAAGGATATGCTGGGGCAATAGTTGCGCATATAAGCAAAATTATTCTGGATAAAGACAAAACCCCTATTCTATATACCGACAAAGATAACCCCTATTCAAACAAAGCCTACATTAATGTTGGCTATGAAAAGAGAGGTTCGGTAACGAGAGTTGAGATGCTAAAAAACAATGGTTAAAATAAAAAAAGAGGTGTAATATGCAGTTAAGTGAAGTTTATAAGAATGCAAAAGAGGCTTTCGGGGGCAGTTGCTTTGTATGTCCTGAGTGCAACGGAGTTGCCTGTCGTGGAAAGACTCCCGGTTGCGGCGCAAAGGGGCTTGGAGGCGGATTTACAGCCGCTTACAACTTTTTGCAGTCGGTTGAGATTAACATGGACAACATCTATGACGGCGACAGTTACGACACGACTTTTGAGTTTTTAGGTGACAAATTTTCAGCACCGCTCGCAGTTGCCCCTATGGCGGCACTGAAAAGCCATTACAGCGATGCGATATCTGAAAATGAATATCTAAAGGCTATTAGTGACGGCTGTGCTGAAGCGAATATTCTCCCATTTTACGGCGACGGAGTGAATATAAAATTCTTCACAGATCCTCTAAAATATATAAAAGAACAAAACGCAGTAGGCGTGCCGACAACGAAACCATGGGCGGATGACGAGATACAGCAAAGAGTTTCTGAAGCCAAAAAAGCAGGTGTTAAAGCAATTGCAATGGATATAGATGCCGCAGGGCTTATCCACCTCGCAGCGAGTGGGCACCCTGTCTATGCAAGAGGTGTTGAGAGGTTATCTGCACTTATAAAAGAGGTCGAGTTGCCATTTATAATAAAAGGAATTATGACAGCAAATGCCGCTAAAAAGGCGAAGGAAGCCGGCGCTTTTGGCATTTTAGTTTCAAACCACGGCGGTCGCGTTCTCGACTCTTCAGGTGCTCCAGCAAAAAGACTCCCTGAAATCAGAGCGGCAGTCGGGGACGATTATCTTGTGCTTGTCGATGGGGCGATAAGAAGCGGAGTTTCCCTATTCAAGGTACTTGCCCTCGGCGCTTCAGCGGCGCTTATCGGCAGACCATTCGTAACAGCGGCATATGGCGGCGGATCCGAGGGCGTGGCGCTCTATGCAAACAAAATTAAAAGTGAACTAATTGAAACAATGGCGATGACGGGTGCACTAAAGCTTTCCGACATAACTGCCGATAAAATAAGATTTTAATTGTATAAAAACAACAAAGAGGTTGCGACAAAACAGCACCGACCACCACAAGGCACAAAAATCAACAACAAGTTTGGTATGAATTAAATTAAGCTAAAAACGAATCTACAATAAGTGCAATCCACCGCTTTCACGGTGGGTTGTTTTATTATCTCTTGTGGCTATGAACGAGCTTCACCGCTCGTCGTACCTTTGTACGACTTCGGGCAAGATAAAAGGCAGTTACCGCCTTTTACTTCGGTTCATCCATTCTGCACTATTCTCTCGCAACCCCGGTGATAATAGTGTCTGAGCCCGTTTTGTACATAATAAACAAGACATTATCGATAATTTTTATATCTAATATGTGAATAATTTGTGAAAAATGTAGTTAAGTTTATTGAAAAAGAAATATTACTATGGTACACTATATAAAATACCTAAATGAAAGGGGAAATTAAATTGAAAGCATTTACACCGGATAAATTAAGAAACATTGTGCTTGGGGGTCACGGTTCAAGCGGAAAGACTTCTCTTGTCGAGGCGCTACTGTATCAGACAAACGGCTCAGACAGACACGGGAAAATTTCAGACGGAACCACTGTTTGCGACTTTGACCCCGAAGAAATAAAGAGGAAAATTACGGTTTCGTTGAGCTTAGCCCCTGTATTTTATGAGGACTACAAGATTAACTTTATCGACACTCCAGGTCAGTTTGACTTTGAGGGAGCATTTTATGAGGGATTCCGTGCGGCGGAAACGGTGCTTATAGCAGTTTCTGGTAAGAGCGGATGCAATGTTGGAACAACAAAGGCTTTTAAAGCGGCGAGAAAAGCTGGAAAAGCAAGTGTTATCTTTGTTACAAAGATGGATAACCCACAGGCGAGCTTTTTTAAGACGATTGACAGCCTAAAAGAAGAACTTGGAAAGACGATATGCCCTATCTTTATGCCAATCCGACAGGATGAGGTGATAGTGGGATATATTAATATAATTGAGAAAAAAGCTTATAGCTACAAGGACGGCAAAAGGACTGAAATCCCGATGCCTGAGAACAAAGTTGACAGATACGACCAGTGCCTTGAGATGATTAATGAAGCGGTTGCAGAGTGTGACGACGAGCTTATGGAGAAGTATTTTGCGGGTGAGGAGTTCACCATTGAAGAGCTCGCAAGAGGACTTCGCCACGGCGTTAAAGAAGGGCTTATAACCCCTGTTATCTGCGGTAGTGCAGAAAAACTCGAAGGTATAGATATGCTTCTTTTTGCATCTACATACCTCTGCCCATCGGCGGCGAGAGCTGGCGGCGAAACCGCTACTAAAGGCGGCGACGAGATAGAGGTTGACTGTGATATTTCGGGAAAACCATCAGGGTATATCTTCAAAACTATTGCCGACCCATTCGTTGGAAAACTTTCATTTATCAAGGTTGTGTCGGGCGTTATAAAGAGCGACTCACAGCTTATTAATGTCCGCACAGACGAGCCTGAAAAACTCGGTAAAATCCTGTTTGTCAAGGGCAAAAAGCAGGAGGAAATCAAAGAGATTTCAGCCGGCGATATCGCCGCTATAACAAAGCTTTCAAATGCTGTTACCGGCGATACACTATCTGATGCAAGCTTTAAAGTTTCGTATGCCGGTGTTATAACACCCAGAAGTTGTATGCAACTTGGTGTTTTGCCAACTAAAAAGGGCGATGAGAGCAAAATTGCGGCAGGTCTTGCACGACTTATCGAAGAGGACCCAACTGTTGCATTTACTGTTAATCACGAAACCCACCAACAGCTAATTTCAGGGCTTGGCGAGCAACATTTAGATGTCACCCTATCGAAACTTACAAGCAAATTCGGTGTTGAGGTTAAAACCGAGCCACCTATCGTGCCTTATCGCGAAACTATCCGCAAAAAAGTTACCGTTGAGGGAAAACATAAGAAACAGTCGGGCGGACACGGACAGTATGGGCATGTTAAAATAGAGTTTGAGCCGGGCGATGGCGATGGACTTATCTTTGAAGAGAAAGTTTTCGGTGGTTCAGTGCCTAAAAACTACTTCCCCGCAGTTGAAAAAGGTCTGCAAGACAGCATAAAGAGAGGAACTCTTGCAGGATATCCTATGGTTGCGCTTAAAGCAAGATTAATTGACGGAAGCTACCACCCTGTTGACAGCTCTGAGATGGCGTTTAAATTGGCGGCACAGGTAGCCTATAAAGAGGGAATTCCAAAAGCTTCACCTATGCTACTCGAGCCAGTCGGCAGCCTAAAAGCCTATGTTCCAGATGCAAACACTGGAGATGTTATGGGCGAGATGAACAAGCGCCGCGGCAGAGTGCTTGGAATGAATCCAGCCGAGGAGGGCATGACCTGTATCGAAGCGGAAGTGCCGATTTCAGAGATGCACGATTTCACAACATTTATAAGAAGCCTAACACGCGGTAGGGGCAACTTTGAGCTCGATTTCCTAAGATATGAAGGTCTGCCACAGCAGTTTGAAGCAGAGGTTATCGCAAAGGCGAAAGTTCTATTCGCAAACGACCACGAATAGACAACTAAATTTGTTACTTGCATGGCGGAGTAGAGTAGTTTTAAATGAAATTCTCGCAAAATGCGGTATATAAGAAAGCAAAAACGCACCGAGCAATCGGTGCGTTTTTGTGTTGTGAATTATTAATGCAATAAAAGTTTGAATATTTTATTAAAATAAAAATTTACTATTGACTTTAACATAATTAAAGTATATACTTAATATTATTAAAGGAGGAACGCTTATGGCAGTAGAAATAGTACCCGGATGGATGCAAGGGCTCGATGATGAAGATATCTCGTTTATAAAGAAATTTTTGCTTGCATCGGGTTCACTCAAAGAGATTGCAACCCAGTATGGCGTTACATACCCAACAGTTCGTCTTCGGCTTGATAGGTTAATCCAGAAGATAACTCTGTCGGATGATACCGAAAATGATAGGTATATAGCTTTAATTAAAAGGCTTGCAATTGACGACAAACTCGATTTCGATACAGCAAAACTACTTATAAACGAATATCGCAAAGAGAAAGGAATTTCATTATGACAATTTTTAGCAACTTAGCAATTTTTATTTTACTACTTTTATTAGTCCCGACTATTTTGGTTATAGTACAGTATAAACTCTCAAAAAACGAATCGAAATATGCACTGTTGCCACCGGTTATATCCGCTTGTTTCTTCGTACTCTTCAATTTTTGGGCACTCGGATTATCGGGAGTGCTGTTTATCGTCCACTTTGCAGTAAGGCAATATAAAAAAGAGAAAAAAGAGCGCGAAGATAGCATAAACAAGATGAACACCCTTGATTTATAAAACTAAAGACGATGTGAAGCGAAACGCACCGAATATTCGGTGCGTTTTTGTGTTTATTATAACTTTAGTTTTTTTAAGAGCAATTTTTCACTTTTAGTTTTAGCTTGAGTGATAGTATTTGAATGAAAAATAAGTTTTATCGTATGTGGGGAGGTCGGCGCGCCGACAGCGGACTTCCGTCCGCAAAAAGCCTACGGCTTTTTTAAAACGGCAAAGCCGTTTTGTCGGCGCGCCAACCTAAAAGCACTACCACTGTCAGAGTTGCTTTAAGAAAATATAATCAAACTGGGAGCCGTGAAGCCGCCTTCGGGTTTCGATTTTCAATTCCTCCATTAAATCATAACTTATACCAAAACGAACACACTCACTGCAAAACCCAAGCGTATCAATTGAAACCTCACTCAAAAGGCATTTTTTATCGTTGTTATATATGCAATCAAACATATCGCAATTTTTTATTTTATTATTCATACTCCACCATCGTTTTAGCACTCACAATATTATCAGTCACTAAATTGTGTATTAATAATTACTTACTTATTATATAGAATATACTTATAAAAGTAAAGAGGTAATTATAATGAAAGATATACAATTAGATTATATTTATAATTTCGGCTCACTGAAAATTAGACTCAATGAGCTAATTGAGGAAAACAAGGTGTCGAAAAATAAGGTTTGTAAAGAACTCGATATACCACGCTCAATTTTCAACAAATACTGCCGAAACGAATTCCAAAGACTCGATGCTAATTTGCTCTGTAAACTCTGCTATTATTTTGAAATCGAAATATCAGAGTTAATTGAGTATCAACCACCAGAAAAGGAACACTAATTAATATTCATAAGCACTTGGTTTATAATTAACTTAACGCAACTCACTATATATTGACTTATTATTTTATATATAGTATAAAGATATTGAGGTGATTTTATGCGCGAAGTAAAATCAGAAGCAGTTTATAATTTTGGCGGATTACAGCTAAATATAAATGAGCTTTTAAAGAAAAATAAAATTTCAAAAAACAAGATATGCAAAGACTTAGATTTACCGCGCTATACATTTAACAAATATTGCAGAAATGAATTCCAAAGACTCGATGCTAATTTGCTCTGCAAACTCTGCTATTATTTCGAAATCGAAATATCAGAGTTAATTGAGTATCAGCCACCAAATAATAATATATAAAAAATAACGTGCTATTAAAAAGCAGAAAAAATGCACTTGATAAACTAAAAGACGATGTGAGAATATAATCACATCGTCTTTTCTATTAAAATTATTACCCAATCGCAGGGCTCTTATCTTTTGCTTTACTAAGTCCCATAAATTCAATCGTCGCACAGTAGGTATCGACAAAATTAACAACTACCGATTCCCTGTATTTCGGGATTTTAAATATGGTTAATGGCCACATGTGCTTTGCTATTATATCCCGCTCAACTGCAGAGATTCCAAAATGCTCTTCTGCGTTGGCAACTGCTATTTGCGGATGTTTGAATACCCCTTTAAACTGAGATATTCCACACTCACCCCATTTACAGAGGTGGAAATCGTGTAGCATTGCGCCTCTTGCAGCGCTTCTTGCATCGAGTCTTAGTGCTTTGCATACCTTATAACTTTTGTAAGCAACTGATAAAGAGTGCTCAAAACAGTTTGAATCCTCGCCGTGTTGCTCGATATCCTTCATCTTCATTACATGTTCATTCGCCAGTATATCCGAAATGGTGTCCATGAATTCCGCAGGGTAGTTTTTGTGCATCAAAAAATCCTTTCAAATTTATTACTATATATTGTACTACTCTTTTGTGAAAAAATATACTGTTTTTATATAAATTTTTTTTGTAAATTTTAGCAATTATTGTAACACTTTTCACAGTAGTTTTCATAGCAAATGGTTAAGAATCTTGTGTAAATATAGATTTGCAGATAAAAAGGACAGCCATAAGCTGTCCTTTTTAGTTTATTTCAAAAATCCAGATACTGCAGTTTTAGCAGCTTCTCTCAACATATCGTCAATTGAAGTGCCGATAACCAGAATGTTAACACCTGTTTCTTTAAATGCTTTGTAGTTTGTGAGGTTTATTCCGCCCTCTGCAAGGGTTGGAACTGAAACGCTCTCAACAAGTGCACAAACTCTCTCGCGGATTACAGGGTGAATTTCACCTGAGCGAACGCCGTCGTAACTCATGCCGGTCATAAGACCTATCATATCAACGCCGATACTCTCCATCTGTCTCGCAACCTTTGCAACCTCTTCTGGGGTTTCTGCTGAAAGGCCAAATGTATGCAAATCGCTTGGATGACCGATATAAGCGTCAACACAAAGACCGTATTTATGTGCCACTTTTGTAAGCTCTTCGAGATCTGCAAGTGATGATTTATGAGTGTGCAAACCGTCAGCCCCCGCTGTGGACATCAGATAAAAATCATTTTCGCAAAGCTCAATTGGCAAAATCTCTGTAAATCCACCTGAAAACCCAACTGTGATGAATATATCGTCGTTTGCAACACTGCGAACACCTTTGGTAACTTCCGCCATCTGCGCAGTTGTTATCTCGTGGCGCACCTGCTCTGCATCATGCATATTTGTAACGCCTTTGTGCCCTCTCGCAAGCGCTACCGCTGGGTGGTTTGGCTCAAGCATTAAAACACCTGCATCGATAACAGCTTTTGCAATTCTTGCGTCATCCCCTGTTATACCTGTGCTTAGCAGTGTTGTGCCGCCGTGAAGCTCTATTGCCCTGTGAACTTTTGCCATCGCTTTTTTTCTTTTTAAAAGCATATCGTTTGAAAACATCTTAAACTCCTTTTTTTACGCTCATTTTGTTTGCCATTACTGTGAATATAAATGCAAGACCCATAGCGACCGCCATACAAGCGATAAACGCAAGTGGATTTGTTGATAGTGTTGGCGCAACTACTGATGGTAGATACGCTGTTCCACGAAGATTAAATAGGCCTACAAGTGCGCCTGACACCGATGATGCAACTATTGCACCTGCAAAGACTTTTTTATCTGAGAACATGAACGGATAAGCCGCCTCGACGAATGTTCCAAATCCCATATTTATAAGGAATCCTGGAAGTGCTACCGCCGCTTCGCTCTTGACTTTTGGGAAAAGAACGTTCGCAAGAGTTATACCTGCTGAAACCATAACAAGACCTGTCATATCAACAGCTCCGAGGAAGCTGTGTCCTACCTGCTCCATCTCGAGGAGAACTATCGGCAGGATTGCCGCATGGTAAACGCCACCTATAATTGCAGGCCAGATTAGCGCTCCCGCAAGTAGTCCTGCTGCTATTGGGCTAAACGCAAGTGCCGCTTCAATACCAGCTCGAACGCCATTTCCGAGCATTAGCGCTAGAGGTGAGATGAAGAAATAAACCAAAAGACCTGCTATAACGCCACCAAGACCGCCTGCAATTATGTTTGCAGTTGTTGCTGGGAAATTCATCTTGAAGCATGCTGTAATGAGGTAATAGCTTATAATACCAGCGAGAATACCGCCGACGATACCGCCGATAACACCGCCAGTTGTTGATAGCACACCTGCTATTATACCCGATACTATACCCACTTCGTCAAGTCCTGAAACTTGTTTTGCCGCAATTGCCGCTATTACTATCGGCAATGCTCCGTTTATAAGTCCGAAGATATCGCCAAAAACTGTAAGTCCTGGGATTTTGCCTATTGCGAGCATTAGCGCCATCGAAATGAACGCAGGCATCGCCGCCATCATTATTCCTCTGAAGTTAATTCTGCCGAAAACGCTCTTGCCGTCATCAGCACCCGCCGATGTTTTGCCGCCTATTATTGGGCTATACTTAACACCAAACTCTTTTGAAAGAGACGTTAAAAACGCAACCGCACGTGTTCTGTTTGTAGTGCCTGTTGTGCCTGAAGCAGAAATTACTCTGCCGCCCATCGACTGTGTTGTTGCAACTGAAGTGCCACCTGTTCCAACGAGCGGTATCTTTTTCTCAGCCGCCGCCTCAATTGAAGCTTTATTAACCCCAGATGGGTCACAGCTCATAATAATCATACCGTCAACTTCGCCAGCCTTTATTGCCGCTGCAAGAAGTGCATCTTTCTCTTTTGCAATTTCATTCAAATCACTGAGCGACATCTCCGCACTACCAACAAACTCCCCACCTTCATAACTGAAAAGTGATGCATTTGCACTGCTCTGGTTTTTGTCCATAGATTGGCTTGCACCAATAAATACTGTTTTTGCAATTTCAATCCCTGCCGACTGACATTGAGTTTTAATCTCTCCGAGCAGTGTTTTCGGATCTTTTCCGCCTAGATTGTAGAGATTTCCACCGCTACTACCGATAATCGCTATTTTCTTCATTGTTTGCCCCCTATTTTCTCGCACAATGTATTGTACGTATAATATGCTATTATTATATTTGTATTGTACGTATAATTCAATAGTAATTTTTAATTAAAAATAATCTTATTTATTGGTTATAGTGTCTAACATATTCTTAATTATTAATATAATGAAAATGGTTTTTGTGATAACAGCTCATTTTTTTACAGTTAAACAGCCAATCTTTTCTCACTCGTAATACAAATACAAAAAACAGCGCCAAAAACCTGGCGCTGAAACCTTAGAAATTTAATGTTTTTTATTAATACCTTTGCCCTTTTTAGAGTTGCACCATCAGCTACAGCCTTGAGCCTTTGTCCGCTCACAAATCCCTCTATCTCGCTTCATCAGTTTCTTTAAAAGATATATCATTATCGATTACAGCCTTTAGCTTTGATGAGCTTGTGCTCTCTGTATATGGAAAAAAGACAAGCTCTGCTCCTTGGGATTCCAAAAAGGCTTTTTGTTTTAGCCAGTTTACGTCGTTTGTGTAGTCACTCCCTGAAAACTGCACATCAAATCTATAAAGATTATAAGCGTCCTCACTGCCACCAAAATCAAGCGGTATCTCAACGGCTTCATCTACATATTTGCATGCAGAAACAATCTCTATCCGCTCTTCAAATGGTATAAACGCCTTTGTTTTTTTGTATTTCGAAACACCCTCATCACTCACAACACCAACTATCAGCTTGTTGCACTGCTCTTTTGCTCGTCGAAGCAAGTTTAGGTGCCCTATGTGAAACAAATCAAAAACCCCAGCGATATATCCTATATTATAAATTTTATTTTGGCTTTTATCATTTGTTCGAACTACTTTTTCCAATGTGCGGTTATATGAAATATTCGGGTCATATATGCAATAATTTTTAATCTGCAAGCCATCAAGTTGTTGCGAAACACCAATATAGTTTTTTATACAGACAATTATTTTGTAGCCGCCAGTTGTAAACTCACTTAAATTCTGTGGCCCCACAATTTCATACTCTCCCAGTTTTGTGCCCCATTTTGTACTGTTGTTATCTACAATACAGTGTATGTCATAGTCTTTGGAGTAAAGCGCTATAAATCTTTTTGCAAAGTTGCCACTGCCGAAAAGCACAAGTTTGCGACCTTCCAAATCCCGAAAGACATCTATAAATATCTTTTGATACTCGCTTGCTGAGTAGTTAAGCTTTATCCGATTTGAGTTTACTATATTTGCATTCCTCTCGTGTTTGCAGATATATGGCGCTAAACTTTGCAAGTTGCGCAAATTATTGAGATATTCAAAGTTCTGCTTATTGTAATCCTCAAGGTTTTTATCGAGATTATATCGCTTGTAAAAAAACTGTATCGGCAATTGCTGTTGCAGTTTAAAGTTACCATTATAAATTATTTGTATCGATCTGAAAAGTATTAAATTTGCCGGCAAGTTTTCAATGTATTCCTCTTGGTCATAAAAAACAAGTCCTTTTTCGGTTTGAATACAGTTGTGTGGTACAAGATCCACAAAACACCGCTCTAAGATAACGCCTAGCTCCTCATCAATTCCGACATGTTTTGAAGATGTCAAAATCAGCTCTCTATAACTATCCATTTCTTCTATAAACTTTTCTTTATCTTCAAAAAAAAGCTCACACATTCTCTCAACAAGCGATACCCCCTCAATAAAAGGCATAGTATATGACGCACCGCTTATCTCCCCTTTTACAACACTAAACCCACGCTCCGCCAAATACTGAGCATTCTCATTTAGTGCGTATAGCCTACTTACACCCGCTTTGTAAATAGCGCGCTTCTCGACTGTGCTATCGCTCTTAATTATAGTTGCAAGGGCTTTGTCCTCTCCTCTATCGGTAGAAACCGTTGCAGATATGATGTTTGAAAAATCGCCGTTTTTTGCCACTTCAATGATAAAAGCATTTGCCATCGTATGAAATATACCGTTTTTTATAAGGTCCGCGAGCAAAAACTCCTCTTCCAAAAAGACAGTGTTTGGGCTTTGATATTTTGGAAAGTACCGCCCTGAAAGCGCCTCTTGCGGTAAATACTCTTCAGAATAAATCAGCTGAGGCATCTGCAAACTTGGAAAAACGCTGTAAAACCTAAAACTATCAAGCGAGGCACCATTTAAAATATCAACTATCTCCGCTTTACTATAACAGCGTGCTCCCCTCTTTTCATCCGCAAAATCTTGCGCTCTTCTATAATTTTCTATTCCGTCAAAATTGCGGTTTGTGTGTGGGTCTCTCTCGCCGCAAAAATAGTTTATTCCGAGGCGGTTGTTCAAAAACAGCAAGATTTTACCTGTATCTTTCAAAAACTCGTTACAGTTTTTAAGGAAAAATGCAGGCTCGCCCTCTTTTTCAAAATCACTTGTGATTATTATATAATCAAAGTTACCGCTTACCTTTTCTATGTCGGTGCAAAAGGTGAGTGTTTTTGTGCAAAGTGTTTTTAAATAATCGGCTACCGCATCATTTTCACTGCCAAAGTACAATATATCACAATTTTCTTTAAAGCTATACCAACTTATAATCCCTTTTGGCAATTCTTTAATTATTTTTTCTGCACTATCGTCTATTTTACCCATTTTATAAAAACGCCTTTCTTTTGCACTGCTCTAATTTTAAAAATTTGCTGATATTTTTTGCAACACCTTATTATAGCTTGCAAACTTATATGCTCTTGCAGATAAAATTGCAAATTTTTTGCCCGGCAGTTCCGTCTAAGTTCTCTGCAATTTCTGCAAGAGAGCGTTTTTGCAGCTCTTTTATCCCTTGCAAATTATCTTCTGAAATGTCTTTTAAGAATTTTTCAAGTGTAAACATTCTGCTCTCTCGTTTACAAAAGGTTTCTTTAAAATCTTTTCTAAAAAAGCCACTTGACTTATCAAGCAGAGAATTTTCAATCTCCACAAGGTCTTTTGGGAGCAGACGAACATAGCTTTTCTTTACTGTTTCTTTCTCTAAATCAATGTTAAGTATTTCGCCATCAATCGAGCTTTGCAATATAATATTGTTCTCATTTTGATAGACAAGCACCGCAGTTGCAAATGCTTTATTCTCTATATACCCGTCTTTACCGATATGTTTTTCAAACAACTCCGGCATAAATAGTTCTGCTTCTGTACTATCTTTATTTATTTTTACCATAGAGTTTGAATAGGCGGGGATAGTGTATACATTATTTTTATAGCAAAAAACCCCGGTATGTGGCAGTGTCCTGTTATAACAACTCTGGTGGCTTTTAAAGCCCTCTGGCATTTTATAACTTATCCTCTCGCCACTCTTTTTATCGTATCGAACTACTTCACTATCGTAAACTCCAGCAAGCCAAAAATATCTACCGTCAAAGCATATATCTATATATCCTTGTGTCCTAGGGCCCACCGCAAGCAATGTTTGCGTTTCCGCTTCCGCATCAAAACAGGTAATAATATTCGAATGATTAGATGTTATATATACATCTTTCCCTACTTGCTGAAAACCGTAGCTATCATCATAGTATGTTTTCCCGTTTTCCGAAAGAGAGGATACTTTAAATTCTTGATGGGTGATAACATTCTTTTTTGTATCGTAGACGATTATTTTGCTGTTTTGCTGTGGCAAATAGATAATCTTATCTTTGTAACGCAATACCTTCATGCATCGAACAGGCGTATCGAGTTTTAAAAAATTCTCAAACTTATTTTTCTCTATATTGTATCGCAAAAAGTCTTGCGCCATCAGTGGAGATAGATATATTTTATCATCGTGCGACACAATAAAATTATATAAACTAGCGGTGTAGTTTTCTTTTCTGTAAGCGGCAATGCTTGCACTACAGAGATCAGCATTCACTTTATAAATACCCGGCAAATCCACTACAGTTGTATAATAGTCTGCGCCGTGTTTTTCAAGTCTGTTAAACAAAATTTTGTCGCTATCTTCTTTTGTATAACATCTACTATGATAATTCAAAATAAAAACAGGCTTGTTTGCTATCCCAAACAAATTTAAAACCGAACTGCCACCGTCGCCAATATAACCATCACTTATTGCAATTGTATTTGCAATATCCGCCGTAGTGTCTAAAATACCTATTTTTTCATCGGTGAAATACTTTATCAGCTCATCGTATTTTTCTCGCAACTCTGGTAGCATACTATCTATTGTCGCTAAAAGCAGTGGATGCGGCCGCCATATCAGCACAATTTCGCTATGGTTTTTTATCTTCTCGAAAACAACACGCAACTTATTTAGCAGCTGCTCTTTATTATTTATAACACTGCCAAGTGTGGTGTTGAGCATTAATGCTTTTTTGTTTTTTAGTATATCCTGCCATTCAAGCGGTATTTCACCACCAGTTTCACACCTTTTGATAATGCAGTCGAGTTTTGGAGAGCCCAGTGACACAACTTTATTATAAATAGGCGTTTGCAAAAACTGCTCTTTTATATATTTAGATTGCACCACAATATAATCTGCATTGATATAGGCGGATAGCCTCAAATGACTTTCTTCAAACTCTCCTGTTGTGACGTAATACGGCAGATAGACAAGCTTGCCCACATATTGTTTAATAGCTTTTGAATAATATTCTTCATATACTCTTGTGACAGAATTATATTCGTCGTATGGGTTGTGAATAAACGCCACTTCTGGGACGTTTTTTTCAAGTGAGTACTCGCTGTAATGGGTTATATCGATATTTTTCGGGAAATCATTGCCGTCGTAGCAGTCGTTCCACTGACCAGTTTGCTTATCAAAAGTTCTGTACGGTATAGGGACAACTATGCATTTATAGTTTGGTTTCTCCATAAAAGCATTGTAAACACTTTCCATACTGTCCCACATTGACGCTGAGTATGGAAAAAACACAATTTCATAAGTTACTTCTTGAGCTGTAATAATACCTATAACATCATTTACAAGACTACTCAGTTTATCTAATTCCCCTTCACTGATTTCTTGCATCTGCGCTATTGGCAATAAGTTGTCGCAGTATTCGCTTAAAATTGCATCTATGCTTTTCATATCAGCTATATGAAGAGCTGCAGTGTCCCCTATTGCAACAACCGACTCTTGACAAAGCAGCAAAAACTCTATTCTATTTTCGATGTTTTTCTCTTTTAAAATAACATTGTGCATCTCTAAAACAGAACCGCACAATTCTAATAAGTTATGCTTTATGAATTTCCTCACAGTGCACCCTCTCCTGCTACTTGTCGTTTTTTATCTCCACAGCTAAATCTGGTTTGTTTGTAATAATCTATTCGCCGCATCTATATAAACCTTCGTATCTCGTCGCTACTCTTATCCGTTCATCCGCAAAATCTCTTCAAACAAAATGATATTTTTTGCACCAAAACTTTCAAGTTGTAATTTTATCTCTTCAAAGTATCCACTTGTGATAATAAACACAGTGTTTTCCATATCAAGTGTTTCTATTTCTTTTGGATTACAAATCATAACCCCGTGTTTTGTTGTTCCCCAAACTCTATCGTTGTTATCGAAAACTAAATCGGGCGGATAGCTATTTGCATACTCCTTCATATAGTTATCAAACATCTTACCCGAGCCAAAAAGAACGATATTCTTCTCACTTATCAGCTTTAGCTCATCCTCAAAGTGCACAATTTTGCTAAAATGCGCACCGATTGAATAGATATACTTAAGCGTTGCACTCAGTAGCACAGACGGTGTATTGACTAAAACTTTAGTAGGCTCAAAACTGAAAACGCCGTCAAAACCTATTTTGCGAAGTGCTACTAAAAAGCTGCTCCAATCTGTGGAGCAACCACCACTTGGGGAAAAATTGAAGCTATATGGAAGCTGATGCTGGTCTTCACACCCATCGTTATCGTGCAAGTGCAACACTTTTAGATGTTTTCCAAGTGTCTGCACTTCACGGCTTATATTTTGT
Organism: uncultured Oscillospiraceae bacterium; assembly: GCA_964370465.1. Classification (GTDB taxonomy): domain Bacteria; phylum Bacillota; class Clostridia; order Oscillospirales; family Ruminococcaceae; genus CAYJGN01. The sequence continues at coordinate 637 of CAYJJJ010000028.1, read as the reverse complement.
CGCAACGCGTTTGCATGGCCAATATCAAAACATGCGGCAATGCAATTTTCACCGACGCTTTTGTTTACCTGCTCTATCATTTTGACTATATCATCGGCACTGCTGCAAATACCTTTGACTATTCGGCCATTGTATCGCGCATGTAGATTTTCAATACATATTAAAACACCATGCTTTGCACCAAAAGCACCTAATTTAAGAAAGTATTTTAAATTAAAATCCCACTCTTCTTCCAAACTGAGCTCAACGCCGTGCTCTTGCCAAACCCTGCCACACAGATGAACAGGGTGGACAACATAGTTTTTACAACCGAGAATATTGCACGCCAAAATCCCCCGCTCATATTGCGAGGTAAGCTTATCTATATCACAAAGCGGGTCAAAACCCGTAAAACGAGGAGCATGCACCTGGTTAAAAGTTATACCACACTCATCCGCAACTCGCTTGTGCTCTTGCAGATACGCAAGGTCCAGAAAAACATCAAAATCTTGCCAGTCGATATTAAAATCGACATAGCCAAAGCCCGCGTCACGAAGTCTCTTATAGCTGTACTCAAGGCAGTTTTTGTTGATTAATTTATACGACTGTATACCGATTTTTTCCATTTATTCTCCTAACATTTTTTTGTAGGCGGTGT
>CAYJJJ010000027.1:0-20137 GCA_964370465.1 uncultured Oscillospiraceae bacterium | reverse complement strand
GCGACAATATTGCAAGAGGTCAGATGAAGCGTCGATAGCCAGTGGCTATCGATACGAGGAAGCGAACCTGTGAGCGACCGGGTAAATGATACCTACAAAATGGAATGAAGCGCCACAATACAGAGTGGGTCGAAGTGATAGCGAGAGCCACGACAATATTGTAAGAGATAGGTCGAAGCGATAGCGAAAGTGGCGACAATATTGCAAGAGATGAGTTGAAGCGATAGCAAGAAGTGCGACAATATTGCAAGAGGTCGGATAAAGCGTTCGATATTTCACCCACTACCGAAGGCGCCCCGCCCACAGCGGCGATTTTATCCTTAAAATCGCCACAGTCAAATGAAATTTGACTAAACGCACCGAAGGTGCGTTTGCTGTGGGCGGGGCGTCGGGGCGTAGAACACTTAGCAGACAGATAAAACGCAGGCTGAGAAGATGTGAAGAGCGGGGCAATTTCTGATGTAAAATAGTCGAGTAGTTGGTAATTGCAATATAATTTTCCATAAAAAAGGGATATGAGTGAAATTCACTCATATCCCTTTTGTTTTATTAAAGTTTAAATAGCATTATTGTGTAAAGCGTTTTGCATAGTAAAATACCACACATCTTCACTATTCATCATTATCTTTTCACTAAAACAAATAATTTGTTTTACCCGTTTGCATTCATATAACTCGGTCTTACCAGATACTGCTCGCTGTTCGCCACATCGCCATTTCTATCAAGTAATTTCATATCGATAACCACATTATAGTCACCCGTTGCAACATCTCCTGTTTCGCTCCAAACAAGCTCTAAAGTATGGTTCATATAGAATCCTTCTGCAAGCACCTCGTTTGCGCCGGCAACGTCTGCACCCTCATATTCACGCATAAGCACTCCTGTTGTAGCATCGACACTGTAAATAGCTGTATACGAGTCTGTTGAAATGCGGAGGAAATCAGGGTCACTTGCATCTACATCCCGTGCTAGCCTTAAGTCATCAAGTAGCTCAGACATAGACTCAGTAGTTATTATCTCCATCTGCCCTACATCTGTAACTTCTGTTTCAATGTTTAGCATCTGAACAAATATCGTTGCAATAAAGCCGAGTAGAATGGTGAGAACCGCTATAACCGTCACCATTTCAATCAGTGTGAATCCTTTTTTTCTGTTTTTGTTTTTAATGAATTTCATAAATTTACCTATACGAATAGATTTTTTACCAATTACCTACTATGGTTCAATATGGAAATAGAACAGGTCATTCTCCGACATACCAACAGCACTACCAGGGACACTAACCGCAGTTAGCGCGGGGTCCGCTGCACTGCTATCTTGCAGTGTGATAGTTACAGGTGTTGTGGTAGTACTCAGACTTCTCGTTCCCATAGCATTCACTGTTTCTTGTACAGCATCTGCCTCACGCTGAGTAGTACGAATACTGTTAGTTGACGATGTCACCATCGTTGTAACGCTAACCATCAAAACGCTGAAAATCATAATCGCTATAATTGTTTCGATAAGCGATTCTCCTCTGCGCTCTTTTAAAAGGTTTTGAAGTTTAATTTTCAAGTTTTTCATAAGCCACCAACGTCCAATTTCCATAAGTTGTTATACTGTTTGTCGCATCGTCATAAGTTGCTCTATCAAGGCTAAATCCGATTCGATAGGTAGCAATACCTGTTAGATTATTATCGTCAGGGTCAAGGTCTACGACCACATCAAAATAAACAATACCCGATAGGTTGTCACCTGAAACCGAAAGATGATTTTCGATAGTGCAGTTAAAGCTATGATTTTCTATATAATAGCTAACTCCATCTTCTGCAAGTATCGATTCTTCTACTGAAATAACCATACTGTCAAAATTCGGGGAACTTGAAGGGTCTGCATTATAGTTATAAGTAGCACCTACTATTGCAGTTTGCAGATTTGTAACTCCAACTACTTCATCGGTTGAATTCAACATCCCGTGAATTGTTATCTGCAAAGATTCAGCTAGAAGATCAACTTCAACTTTATCTTTTTGATTTTGTGTAACCGATGCAGCACTCAGTGCACTTGATAAGGTAACTGCACCTATTGTTACCAAAAAGAGCATGCAAGCAAGAACAATCAAAAGCGATGCGCCTTTTTTCTCTTTGATTAGTTTTTTTATTCTATTCACCTGCACACCTCCCTTTCTAAATAATTATTATCCATCTATGGGGTTACTATCTCGAATTTACTGAATCTATCGATATAGATATTGCTATAAATGCTTCCATTTTCTATTATATCGCTACTGTATCCTGTACTGATTACAAATTCACCGTCTGCCCCTGTATAGCTTATCTGATAGCTCACTTTAACCGAACTTGTCTGGGTTAGGTTTAGAATAGTAATCTCGATATAATCATCAAGAGTATCCGCTGTTGCGTTGTCGTTTGTCGAAACTGAGTAGTCATCACCATCTACAAGTGGAGTTTTTGCAGTTCCGTCAACCTCTATCGCGAGTGTACTGTCAACTAAGCTAAATCCACTCGGTAGAGCTAAAACTATATTGCCATCTCTTGTGAAGCCCGCTTTATCTGTCGATGTTAGTGTTGTTTCTATTGGAATAACTATCTCGGCTCCTGTATTATCTATCGGAGTTGTTCCGCCGTTTATAGTTGTTGTAATAGCAGTTGCCGGTGCGATAAACATCTTATCACTCACCATCTCAAGAGGACTTACAAGCGACGCTGCGTTGAGAGTAATATTTGTCTTCATCGCTATATAGAAGTAGTCGGTCGCTGTTGGAGTTGTGAATTCAGCTGTTGTAAACTCTGTTTTAGCCCTTAAATCAAAGCTCACTGTCAGCTTTTCGTTTGCAGCTACTGTTATATAGCTAAGCCCTGACATATCTATAACTATTTTATTTTCTGTTTCATCATAGGTATAGCTAAGTCCAGTACTTACAGTAGCACCTGTATTATCAAGAAGCAGTATATCCTTGCTACCATCGACAAGCGATGATACATCGAGATAATCCGAATAGCTTGACAATGTTATCTCAAGAGTTTCAATTGCATCTGCTGTGAAATCAAGTATGCCGAGATTTGTGATATCGAGTGCAACTGCAACATCACTTCCAGCCGCTACAACATTATTTCTCTCTCCGTTAAAGAGCATTTCAACGCTCATAACATCATCGATTGTCGCTACTCCATCGCCCTCAAACTCTGTGTGCTGTCTTGCACGGTTGCGAGCATACGGAACATTTGCTATTTCAAGCCCCTCTATTGGAACTGGGTAGTCATTCGATGTTTGGTTAAACCAATTTTCGTGACTTGTATTAGTTCCACCAGCAAGGAATCTTAAATTTATTAATGCACTCTCATAACCAATAACCTCTACCCCTGACGGTGTGCCACCGATAGCGAGCGAGTTATAGTCAAACGGCATATAGGTGACATTGTCATCTGAATAGCTCAAACCTTTGAGGAATACGTTACTTGAACTTGTAAATCCACCGTCAAAACTGCCGAATATTGGATAAATTGTATCAGCTATATCATCGCCTGTGGTATCCATACTTGGAGCAAGGGCTAGATATATATTGTCGTTTATAACGCCCTCATTGTCCACATAGACCCCTGTAGCAATAAACTCATCATGCACTATACCGCCAACGATACCGCCGATTGAATAGCGTGGGTTTTCACTGGTGAGCACCGCTGCAGGATCGTAGCTTATAGGAGATACAGGATTTCCAGTGTCATCTACTCCATTATATACAACAAGGTTGTTATCTATAACACTTCCATCGAGCGCAACGCCAACTATACCACCGATAAAGTTGTCGTATGCTGTTATGGTTGTGTTGATAACCGCTGAGTTTAGAACTTCTCCGCTGTTGTTGCCGGCAATTCCGCCAACACCGTGCGAGCGTTTACCATAAGTGAGTGCTGAACCAACCTCATGACGGATAATAGTTGTGTTCTCAACTACTGTATCTTCGATTGTACCGCTATTCCGCGCAACAACTCCACCAACTTCTGACGGGCGGTTAATTCCTGTGCTGTAATTCCAGAAAGTACCAAGAACAGTTGAGTTTGATATTGTTACATTGCTTATAGTGCCCCTATTTTCAGCAGCAAGTGCACCTGAGATCGCAAGACCTTGCGATGTCATATTGAAGTTTACCAAGTTCAAATCATATACTCTTCCGCCCTCGCCTATAACTTCAAATAGTCCAACATGACTTGAAGTTGCACTCCTGCTTAGGTTTTCTATAGTTTTGCCGTTACCATCATAATCGCCCTCAAGCGGATAGTTTATAGCTGAAGCAGAACCAGCGTTATGAAGATTTGACCATGAGCCTGAACTGCCTCCATATTTCAAGCAGTTATAGGTTATCCATGGGTTTGCAATAGTGTATGACCATGATGTTGGGTATGGCGATATGACTGCGCCAAAGTTTGCAAGATTAATATCTACCTCTTGATAGAAATTAGAGCTTGCAGACTCTGAATTTGCATAGTAACCTATATTGTTTAAATGTCTTGCTGAACGCACACTATAAACCATAGCGGCCGCATCAGTTGCATCTTCTGTGTAGATTGCTTTTGCAAAGAGTGGGTTAATATACCAAGTTTCTGGAGTGCCCCTACCGTCTGATAGTTGCAGTGCAAGCACATCGGTAGTATCGTTATAAGTTGCATTGCTAACAGCACTGCTAAACGTACTATTATTTATAGATAGGAAAGATGAAATTTCACCCGAATTCGTTACTCTAAAACTATCTGTAAACTCATCGTAGATTAAATTCTCATTGTAATAATTTAGCCAGCTTGTTGTGGATGCTGCAGAAATAGTCACGCCATTCACTGTAAAGGTTATATCATTAGGATTTAGCATTGAATATGGACGATTAACATTAATTGCATAACCATCGTTTAGAATTCTGTATGGCGAATCAACTGTTATATCCTTAAGGGTATTTGTCAATATGTTGCCCGTTGAATCAATCTGATAAATACCTATTTCAGGGCTCGTTGATGCTAACTCATTTCCGTATATTTCATAGTAGATAAACTCAGCTTTAAACGGCTCGAGCGTTGCAACAGGCCATGCAAAGTTCATATCCCTGTCAACTGTAGAGGTGTCTATACTCTCGTTGTTTGGCAGAATATTGCCGTAATATGGGTATGGGTACTGCAAACTGCTTACAGTTGTTCCATCTGCTGGATCTGTGACAGTTGTATCGAAGTTATACAGTCTTGTTGTACCGTCTGCCGCTACCATAAAGTTTTTATAGAAATCGCTATCCGGGTTTTGCATATCTGTATAGATTTCGTTTGTGCTGATAGCTTTACCATATCCATAGGTTAATGTATTGCTATTTAGATTTGTTGTACTTGTTGGGTCGGTGGTGTTGCCAACTTGTGGTGTGAGTGTATATGATGTTGGTCTAACTGCGTCGCCCACAAGATAGTAACAGCTATTTTCGTCTATAGCTCGTGCTACGTTTTCTTCTATCGTGTCGTTACCTGAGAGATTCTCACCGATAATAGGGTAATCATATCGAACTCTATTGCTATAAGCGCTTCCCTTCTCTTCATAAGGGGCTACCGCGAGATAGAGGATATGGTTTATTGCGTTTTCAGAAACGCTGTCGCCCACAAGGCCAACAACTCCGCCGATAAAGTCACTCTCACTCCGACCGTAGTCAGCTTCGCTGTTTGTTCCGTTATCAAGGTCGTAAATTGGAGCAACATCGCTATCCGAAAGAATTGTTATGTGGCTAATTCCACCGTTTGAAAACCCTGTAACAACTCCTGCGTATTTGCCATCGTCGGGGTTTGGTCCTGGATAATAAGCAGGGGTATTTTTAACCTCAACATAAGGGTTTATAAAGGTTAGACGAGAAACTTCACCTGTAGCCTCTATCGCCTCAAATAAACCTACCGAGCGGTTTATAACGTCGGTGGGGAATTCTGTATAATCTGCAGGGTCTGTATCGAAATTGACATCGAATACAAATAGGTTTTGAATAGTGTGAACACCTGTGTTTGTGCCCTCTGTATAAAGTCCGCTGTAAGTTCCAAGCAGTGGCGGAATTGGGGACATCTTGAGGTTCCACTCCTCATCTGTATTGCTGTTTGCAAAGTCGCTATCTATTTCAATAAAGCCGTTATCGTGTGCAAAGTCTATATCTGCTATCTGCGAATAGGTGTAGTCTGCATCGTCATCGATATGGCGGATATTAGAAAGGTGCCTTGAAGTTGCAATAAACGCCTCTGGGTTTGCAGAAACTGCAAGGTTTGAATTATCTGCAAATAGCGGGTGTTTCGGGTTCGACACTACAGGTAACGCCGCTAAATTACTGCTTTCAACAATAGTTGCAGTTATTTCTGAAACGCCGTTGAAATCAAGTGTATTGCCGTCTATATCTTGCATATTAACTATCGAGTATTTATATCGCTCATCGTTCTCGCCCGACATATCACCGCCGACATAGTCAAGCACCCAGATAAATCTTGCGAAATCAGGATCGCCTGTTAGGCTGTCGTTTCTGTATAGTATAAGCTCTCTGCTACCGTCGTCAAAAGCCAGAAGCGCATCTTCAAGTGTTTCGTTTTCAGCATATCCAGATAACTCTATATCGTCGGCTATCAGATTTCCAAAGCCCGATAGAGATAAATCAAATGTCGGTGTTGGTGTTTTTTCAAGCAGTGCCTTTTCTATAAAAATCTCTGCATAGAGAACATTCTCAAGGTTTGCATCGTTGTTTCTATCGTTAACTGCACTACCTATTAAGTTCTTGTTAAACTGGCTAATTCCAGGCAGTATTGCTGTATCGTCCTGACCGTCGTCGTAACCGTCGTAGATATTAATAGCTATCTGGAAAGTCTGGTCAGGTGCAACTTCACCTGTGTAGTCAACGCCGTAATAACCCTGTCTTCTATCAATCGCTATATCATCATAGAGCTCGGCACGAGGTCCCATTATATCTGAGTTCGAGTCATCTGAAGAATAGGTAAACTGCGCAACTTCTTCGTCATCGGTATAAAAGACAGATAATATTTTACCTGTTAGGATATTGTATTCTATTAAAATTGTGCCCTCGAGAATGTTGCTATCATGAATTCCAGGCATAAGAAGCATGCTCACAGGGTGGTTTAAATCCTCACCAGCGGACTTTGATAAGTAACGCACATAATCATCCTGTCCGTTTTCAAGGTCTGCGGCAGGATAATAAACATCTGTTAGCAGATTATAAACGTTATTTACATCTGTAAGCGCTGGGTCGAGCTCGTCTGTGTAGTCACCAGCGAGGTCAGTTTCAAAGTAGGTACCTGAAATCTCAGCACCGTAAGCTGACTTCAAGTTACCCTGTGCCCTTATCTGCGTCAGCTGATTTTGCGCTGTGAGATAGATAAGCTTCGCTGTTTCGGTCTTTGTGACCTGATCAGCTCGTGCCACATATTGAAGTAAAGATGGCACAGCTATTAAAGCTGTGATTACAATCATTGTAAGCACAACTATCATTTCTATTAATGTAAAACCTTTTTTCCTCATTAAACCACTCTCTATTAAAATATTATTAAACTTAAATACCAGTTTACTATGCTTTCTGCGAATAATGCACCGCCAACAAGACCTACTGCGAGCGCCGGACAAAATGGAACTTTGCTTGTGTACTGCCTTTTAAATAAAAGTTTTCTTATAACTAATATCATCCCGAGCGAGCCCATTATTAGAATCGCTAATAGGAATGCTATAACTATACTCTCTACACCGAGCAACAGTCCTGCTGCTGCCATAAGCTTGATATCAGCGCCGCCAAAACCACCTGTTATAAGAGCTAAAATAGCCATCGGTATGCTCACTGCAAAAGCGCCAATAATCATTGTGACTATCTCTTCTGGGTAGATAATCATCTTTGGAAGTGCGAGTATCGCGATGATTATATGTAGTCTGTCGGGGATTTCCATAGTGTCTATATCTATAAAGGCTATAACCACTAAGACCGCGAAAAATATTGCATAGATAACTGCAATCTCGAGGTAGATAATACCAAACCAATAAGCTGATATTGCGAATAGAAAAGCCGTTAAAAGCTCAACTGCCGCATACCTTGGCGATATCCTCTCGCCGCAGTGTCCGCATTTACCTCGAAGAAAAATATAGGATAAAACGGGGATAAGCATAAGCGGAGTCAGCGTTTTTTCGCAGTTCGGGCAGTAGCTTCGACCTTTTGCAACTGAAATACCTTTTGGCAAGCGGTAGATACATACATTTAAAAAACTGCCGATTATTAGCCCAAACAGGGCAAATAGTGATGTTATATATGCTGTCATTAAAAACTTATCCTTTTTCTTACTGTTGAAGTTTTGCTTTATTAAAACTGCCTTTTTGCAAACTTTAAATCAAAGCGTCGCATTTACAACTAAAACAAGTCTGTAATTCTTATAAGTTTTAGCCGTAAATCCGACGCTTTGCGCCGGATTTATCTAAAGTAATAAAACCTTAAATTGTTTGAAGCATACGAGCATCTACATACAGAGCATCCGAATTTGGATTTATAACCTCATCGAGATATCCTGTAACGCCATCTGCCGCATGGTAGAGCATTATGTTCGCAGGAGTTGCCTCGACACCAGCAGGTCTGTATGAAACCCAGTTTACACTACCGGTTGATAGAGTTACATGGAAGGTGAATGAACCATCCCAATTTGAACCAAGGAATTCATCAACAGCTTCAAGGTAAGGACCAGTTAGGTCAGCTCTTGTTAAGACTGCTGTCGAATATAGCTGGTCTGTTGCTGGAGCTGTGCCAATATCAGCTCCTGCTCTGTTTGCGGGCTCTGCCGGATTATGAGTAGTTGTCGCCGCTTCGAGAGCGTTAAATAGTGTTTCAGCAGCGCCTTTATCTGCTGTTTCATTTGCATCGTTACGATATCCGCTTACAGCAGGAACCGCAATTGCTATAAGTATCACGATTATTAGTATAACTACTATCATCTCTATAAGCGTAAAACCTTTTTTGTTTTTTAAATTCATTAGTTTTTGCATAAATCTGCCCTTTCTATTTTTTTAGTATTTGGATAAATTAATTGACCGAGTTTTATTTAATAGTTGTGTATATATGGTGACGCATTATAAGGAGCGCCGAGCTCATCTGCATATCCTGAAATGCCGTTCTCGATATCATAGACATAAACTCTATGTGTATGAGCAGTTCTGCCGCCGTTGAGACTATTGTCATTATCGTGGTATGAAACCCAGATAACACTATTATTGTCTATATCATAACCAAATTTAAATTTACCTGGGAACTCACTGCCACCAATAGCTGACAAAATTCCGCCCATCACTGGATCAGCATATCCAGCTGCTGGATCCATTACCTGATTTGTTGCAAGAAGGTTCCTGGTTGCATCATCAGGATCGGTGTATGATCCCAAAAATCCACCAGCTGAAAAATATTCGTGCTCGGTTAGGACAGCTTCTATCGATGTATAAAGAGTTTTTGCAGCACCTTCATCGGCTGTTTCAGTCGCATTTTCTCTGTATGAATTAACTGCAGGAACTGCTATTGCTATAAGGATGACGACAATCAAAATGACTATCAGCATCTCAATAAGGGTAAAACCCTTTTTGTTTTTTAGTTGCATAAGTTTTTGCATATTTTAATCCTTTCTCATCTTATTTTTTAAATTTTATGCACGTTTAATTATGGTCTGTAAGTTTCCAAATTTGCAGACGTGTACCCACCTGCTGGGTTCTCTTCTAAAAGTCTTTCAACTGCTTCTGATAAATAAGCTGGCTCTCTGAGTGCAGTATTTGAGTTTAAGAAGTGATAGTGGTAGAGCATTACCGATTCATCGCTTGTTAAACTATCTGATGGCCAGTATGATAGCCAATATAAATGCATACCCGTACCTGTTGAATAGGTGCTTCCAAATGTATAACTAAATTTAAAGTTACCTTGGAAATTTGGGCCTAGATAGTCTGCTAATAATCCGTAAAACTCTTTAGTGTTTGCGTTATAGGTACCTGAGGTGTCCTCTGATATAGCAACGATTTCATCATAATCGAGGTTACCTGATGTATACCTATCAACACCACCTGATACAGTACCTGGTCTTTCACGAACAAGCGCTGATTCGATTGCTGTTCTTATTGTTTCGATAGCTCCTTCGTCCTGTGTTCTCTGTGCATCACGACGATAGCCTGCAACTGCGGGAACCGCGATTGCGATGAGTATGACGACAATCAAAATGACTATCAACATCTCAATTAGGGTAAATCCTTTTTTGTTCTTTAATTCCTTGAGCTTTTGCATAGATTTTTTCCTTTCATCATTTAATAATATTTTTTGCTCGACATAGGTCTTGCTTTTATTTGCAAATTTTCATCTGTTACCGCTTTTATCTCCTATATGTAGCATATGAAAACCCACTAAACTTTTTTTGCGCGAAATTCCGGGATACTCTTTAATCAAGCAGTTTTTCAAGAGTTTGCTTATCTGCTGCCCTATCAAGCGCCACCTCCCTATCTATCGCTCCTTGCCTTACCAGTGCCGCGAGATATGAGTCCAGCAGAATCATACCGTTTTTCGAGTTGCTCTGGATAATAGAATTTATCTGGAAAGCCTTATTTTCGCGAATAAGGTTTGCGATAGCATCATTAACCGTCATTATTTCAAATGCCGGCAGACGACCAAAGCCATCTTTTTTCGGGAGTAGTTGCTGTGTTATAACGGCACGAAGTACCGTTGCAAGCTGTGTTCTTATCTGCTGTTGCCCATCTGTTGGGAAAACATCAATTAGTCTGTCAATAGTCTTTGCCGTTCCAACTGTATGCAGTGTTCCAAAGACAAGATGTCCTGTTTCTGCGGCAGTTATTGCGGCACTTATCGTTTCAAGGTCACGCATCTCTCCAACAAGGATAACATCGGGGTCTTCACGAAGAGCCGAGCGAAGTGCGGAGGCAAAGTTATCGGTATCAACTCCAACTTCACGCTGATTGACAATGCAGTTTTTCGATTTGTGAAGATACTCAACAGGATCTTCAATTGTTAGAATATGATCACGCCTCGATTCGTTTATATAGTCGACCATAGCGGCAAGTGTTGTTGTTTTACCGCTACCTGTAGGCCCTGTCACAAGGACAAGTCCCCTTGGTTCACTCGCGATATTCTTAAATATCTGCGGCAGCCCCAGTGCATCAAAGCTTGGGAGTTTGTCGTTGAGCATTCTCAAGACAGCGCCCCGCGCTCCTTTTTGCATAAAGATATTAACACGCTGCCTTGCGCCATTTGGCAGAACATAGCAGAAATCATAATCCCCTGCATCCGCTGTGTACTGCATTTTTGTCGAACTGACAAGCTCTTTTGCAAGGCGGTCGGTATCTTCTGCTGTGAGTTGTGGCATTTGAAGCCTCTCAATTTTACCATCGACCCTTATCGACGGCGGGTCACCGACAACTAAATGCAAATCGCTTCCGCCCATGTCCCTCGTTGTGGTTATCAAGCTGTTTATGTCCATAAGTCGCCCCCCTTATCAATAATCAAACTACTGAATATGCTCACTTAAGGTCATCGCTTCTTTTATTCCGATTATTCCTTTTTTGACAAGGTCAATAGCCTCATCTATAAAGAATGTTTGATTTTTTGTTTGGCGAAGATAGTCTGCGATATCCGCTGTATTTCTTCTTGCAACTATCATGTTTCTAATTGTTTCGTCAGTTGCTATAATCTCAACAACAGCACGTCTTCCAAGGTGACCTAGTCCATCGCACCTTGCACAACCTGGGCTGCGGTGTAGCTTTGTTACATTATCAACACCAAATCTATTGAGGAACGCAAGCTCCGCATCGTTTGGTGTATACTCCTCTTTACAGTGTGGGCAGAGGTTACGAACAAGACGCTGAGATGCTGTTGCAACGATTGAAGATGCTGCAATATACGGCTCAACTCCCATATCAACGATACGCATAAATGCAGAAGCCGCACTGTTTGTATGCATTGAAGCTAAAACAAGGTGTCCTGTTATAGCGGCACGCGCTGCTATATCTGCAGTTTCAGTATCACGAATCTCACCTATCATTATCTTGTCAGGGTCCTGACGAAGGATAGCACGAAGACCATTTGCGAAGGTTAGTCCCGCTCTGTTGTTTACCTGAGTTTGGTTAACACCATCGACATATTTCTCGACAGGATCTTCAACTGTTAGCACGTTTGTGCTGACCTCTGATAACTCTGCAAGCAGTGAATATAGAGTTGTTGTTTTACCAGAACCAGTAGGACCTGTCATTAGGACAAGGCCATTTGGTAGCGAGATAGCTTTTCGCATTCTTTTTGCATCTTCATCGGAAAATCCGAGCTCTTCAAGCGATTGGATACCGAGTGAACTGTCAGCAAGAAGCCTTATAACTATCTTTTCACCGAATACTGTTGGCATGCTCGCAACACGGGCAGAAATTTCTCTACCGTTGATGTTCATCGAGAAACGACCATCGAGCGGAATTCTCTTCTCCGCTATATCCATATCCGACATAATTTTAATACGTGTTGTGATAACAGGTAGAGTTCTAACATGCATACGGACAATCTCTGAGAGAATACCGTCTATCCTGAAACGAATACGAACATCGTCGGCTGTAGGCTCTATATGTATATCACTTGTGTTGCTATTGTGCGCTTGAATTATAAGGTTGTTTACAAACTGAACAACAGGAGCGTTACCTAGTCTGTCCTCAACTGCTTCAAGCTCGCTGATTTCAAGTCTTTCAGCTTCATCGACAACCGAGCTTGTCGCATTTAGATTTTCAGCTGATGTACCTATCCTGTTTCTTTCATAGTGTCTTATAATACTGCCCGCAATATCGCTTTTTGTAGCAAGACAAGGGGTTATAATCATACCTGCCGCTGTTCCGACATCACTTAGCATATCGTAATCAAGCGGGTCTGCTGTTGCGAGAACGAGCTCATTTTTCTTTAATTTGTATGGTATGACATTGTATTGATTTGCAATGTCACGGGGAAGCGCTGAAATAACACTCTGCGGAATAATTATATCCGATAGCGTTACATATTCCATATGAAGTGCATTTTTAAGGACATTTAGAACCTCGTCCTCCGAAACTATACCGTTATCGACCAATATATCTCCGAGTTTTTTTCCTCCGGAGTTTTTCTGATATGCAAGAGCGCTTTGCAGCTGGGATTCTGTAATCAGACCACCTTCGACAAGCATATCTCCTAAACGTTTCTTTACTGTCATAACTATCTGCCAATCCTTTCTTTACGACTTATTAAGCATCTTCATCGATTAATTAAATACTATCTGTGCACTATCATCAATCGATGCAACTCTGTAAGAATACTCGACAAATGAAATAGACATAGTCACTTCGCCATTATTGTCGATAAAATCTGTAAGAGTTAAGGATGGGAACACCATATAGATGTTCTCTTTTGCGAGGAAATCAGCATAATCGAGGATATCTTCAATTGTACCCTCTACTGAGAGAGAAGCATTTTGTGAGATTATCTCATAGTATGCAGGTATTACATTTATCTCTTCGGTTTGCATATGTCCTGAAATTAGCTCGTGTGATGCTATCGTTGCAATTCCAGCTTCTGTTAGAGTGCTTTGCACTTCGCCGGGCTCGCTCATCGAAAGCGAAGTAACCTCTAAATCAAAATCCTCAGCTGTATCGACATAAAAGTTGTGGACACTGTAGTTCTCATCAAAATACTCATCTATCCCGATAGTTGAAATCGCTCTACTTGCATCTTCAATAGCCGCTTCGAGTTCTGCACCCTGTGCAATAGTTCTCTCGAGCTCTTCTATCTCGATGTCAAGCTCTGCCGCTTCTAAAACATTCTCATTGTAGCTTTGTACAGTGGGGAGGGTGACAAAATAATTTAATACAAACAATATTAAAATTGTAACCGCTAAAATTAAGGTGCTCTGTTCGCTTTTGCTCATATTTAACATCCCTTTCCGGTAATTTTTTGTTTATAGTTTGCCGACAACAGTGAACGACACTTCATTGCCTGATTCGCTGTAACCGTAATACTCAACAAAGCTAAATAGTCCTCTGTTTGTGAGTGCTTCAACATAATCAGCTGCCTGTTGTTCATTCTGACCGTTACATATAAAACTATATGTTTTGTCTGAATATGATGCCGACGTCACTTCAACACCATCTGGAGATTCATCAACACTGTCAAATAATATCTCTCTGTTAAATTCACCAGCCAGTTCAAGCTCTACTGAGAGTGCTTCAAGGGCAATAGTTCCTTTTAGCATCGATACGAGATCTTCTCTCAAACTTCCATACTCTTCAATCAAAGCTAAAGTTTCAGGAGAGGTAAGCTCCGCTTTGCGATCATCAACTGCATTTTGGCTTCTAATATCAAACACAACTATTCCAACTGTTGCCAAAACGTTTAATATAATGAGAGCAGATGCAACCCAGATGAATTTATTTGCTTTGGTTTTAGTCTTCTTTGTAGCTGCCTTTGCAATTTTATTTTTGTTAAAGAAGTTTATCTCGTTTGTACCAAGCGAAAGCATAGCACCAAGAGTATAAACTGCACAACCTTTTGCAAACTCAGCCGCTACATCAGATAACAGCTCACACTTAAGTCCAACTGTGCTTCCGATTAATGAAACAAGTGAGCTATCGGCTTTCGGCCCAAACACACAAACTTTATCTATCGGTTTACCTGGGAATTTAATATTCTGGTACGAATTGAGTTTTTCGATATTCTGTATAAACAGCGTTTGCGCTGAAACAGAACCACCTATACTCGCAACAACATCAAGTGAACCAGCTGCTGAATCAACAACTACATCACGAGTTATCATATTATCAGGTGGGTTTAAAAGATGAAGTGCTATGCTCGAGTCACCGAGTTTTGCAAGTGCAACAGTTTCATTCTCAAAGTAGGTTGAGATGAAGTTCTCTGCCGCATACTGCGATGGAACAAGTGCAATAGGTGACTTATCAAGTCTTCTAATCATTTCAAAGCTCTCGTCAGCTACCCTCTTTGACATAGCATATGAAACATAAGTTTGTTTGTCATCAGCGGGCGCCTTATCTACTGTTTCGAAAAAGTCGACATAATACTCATCAGGTGATATGTTTGCAAACACCTGCGACTCAACAGCTATTCTCTGTTGCTGACGATTTTTCTCCTTGTGCAGATTTAAGACAGAGTAAACCGTTGGCAAGCAAGAAAACGACATAGCAACTCGCTTGTCTGAAATTCTCGCAAGAACAGGTCTTAAACACTCTTCTAATACGTTAAAATCAATATCACCGTTCGCTAAAAATATATCTGCCGGTGCTTTTAGTGTAACGTTGCTTTCAACAGTTACCCTCTTTTTTGTTCCTTGAGCAACTACAATATCAATGTATTCGCCGGAAAAATCTATACAGATCAAAATACTCCCCTACCTTATCTTTAATTTTTTATAATCCCACAGTATCGTAACTGTTGTAAACAGGTACCATAACTGCTACAAGAATAAGCGCTATCAATATTGCAAGTATAATTAGAAGTGCCGGTCCGAGCATTGATAGAAACGACTCAATAGCAGTGTCCGATTCACCTTCGTAGTACTCAGCAGTAGTAGTGAGTAGCCCATCGAGGTCACCGGTCTCTTCGCCGATAGCTATCATATTTGGAAGCATTCTATCAAACACTTCTATATCTTCGATAGCCTCTGAGAGTGAAGTACCGCCGCCTATCGCCGCAGTTGCCGACTCAAGCTTTTCTTCTATATAAAGGTTATCAACAACATTCGTCGAAAGTCTTATCGTTTCAAGTAGCGGAAGTCCTGCCGCATATAACATAGAGAGCGTTTGGCTAAATCTACCTGAATAAATCATATTCATAAGCTTGCCGACAATAGGTACCTTCAGCTTCATTTCATCTATAACTCTTCGAATCTTTCTTATTTTAAATATAGATGCGAATAATAAGTATAAGATTACAAGCGCAACTGCTAAGAACAGCCAGTATTGACGCACAAAATCCGAAAAGCCCATAAAGAACTGGGTGAGCGGAGGTATCTCTGTGCCCTCAAACATTTTAAATAGGTCAGGCAAAACAAATCCGAAAAGAGCAAATACAACAATAACCGAAACAAATAGTAGCATCTTCGGATATGCAGAAGCGCTGTCAACCTTTCGCTTCATCTTAAGCTGTTTGTCGTAATAATCGGACATACGTGTGAATATCTTCTCGATATTACCGCTCTCCTCACCACTCTCTACCATATAGCAAAGAAGGGTTGGGAACGCTTTTCCCTGAGCGTTCATAGCTTGCGAAAGAGCGGCACCACCGCGTACCGCTTCATAGACACTTCGATAGATGTCTGCATATTTTTTGTTGTTGGAAGCTTCAATCAAGACATCAAGGCTTTTTGTGATACTCATACCGGCACCTATCATAGTACCCATTTTCTTACAAAAGAGTATCAGCTCTTTGCTGCCTATCTTTGCAATCGTCTTCACATCATCTTGACTTATCGAATCGGTAGCGCTGTAATCAATACAGGTGAGTCCCCTATCATCTATGAGCTTGAAAAACTCACTTGTACTCGCAGCTTCAATAACGCCTTTTTCAATTGAGCCGTCTTTGTTACGAGCTTTAAAAGAATAATACTGCACTTAAAACCTCCTATTATTTGTACAGATTTGGTTATACGCTTATTTATCATTTAAACGACGTTTTGCACTCCACTTCGCCGTATTAAACTAAACAAATCAATCACAGTACATTATCAGTCCATTAGATATAATTGTTGCCGATTAAATTGTTCATATATTTTAACTAAATTTTTTTAACTTATCCGCTAAAGCACAATCTAAAAACATTATATCATAACTTAATGCAAAAGCAATCGTTTTATCACGTTTTTACAGTGTTTTTTCAATTATTAGTGTATTATTGCTATAGATACATACTAAGTTGTTTTCATTTTGTACTATCTTTTGTCACATTTGATGAAGTGTGTCAGAAATGCCACATTTCTAGCCTTAAAAATATAAAGGATTTCCGCTGTATTCTAATTTATAAAACAGTAATATTATGCAAAAGCTTATAATCTATATGTAAATTCAATTTGAATATCAAAGCATCTGTAACAAATTTATATCAAAAATGAGCTTTAGTAACAGAAAGACAGATAACTCTACAAAGAAAAACAAGTTGAAATCCTATCTGCTTTTTTACTTTCGGTTTCAAACAGATAAAATTAAGACAAGCAATGATTTTCGTGAACAAAAAAATCTCCGCAAACTAAAAGTAGCTTGCGACGACGTGTTTGGGTTGCACAAAATAGATACCGCTAAAACTCAGAATAAAAAAACACCCTCTAGCAGATACTAGAGGGTGAATTGGGCACAGCGTTTTGATGCTGTGTCTTAGTTGCAATTTGGAAGTCAAACTTATTTTGCACAAAATTTATAAATTAATAAGTAAAACCAATATTATTTGTTATACACACCTGTAAGTGGAGAAACCACATCCAGAGGCGGGGTTGTGCTAGTAATATCTTCTATTGTAAAATAGTTAGAATGCACAAAATGCACGTCAACGGCGGGTACATTTGACACGGTAAACATATGTGTACCAGCTGCTGTTGCCGTGTTGTTGGATACAATGTATTCAGCTGCTGACAGTGACGGGCCATTATTTATCGAAACCCCTGTGACCTCGACCGTTTTCATACTGCCATCATAAGTGAACTGTGTTGTGTCATAGCTAAACTTAATAGGAATTGGGGTGATGCTCGCACTGATTATTTGAACAGGACTTTCCCATCCGCTTGCATCGGCGTTGTAATAGATGACCATACCTGTATTATTTGGTATAGTCTCTATCCCCGCTGTCAAACCGGCGCCATTATTTCCGTCAAAGTAGACCGAATTTAAAGCATCGCAACGGAAAAAAGCAGAATTGTTTATAGTAGTCACAGTTCTTGGTATGGCAAAAGACTCTATTCTATCGCAGTTATAAAATGCATTATTGTCTATCGTTGTGACGTTTCTTAGGTCAACCGAAGCTAATTCGGCGCAGTTCATAAATGCACCAAAACCTACTGTTGTGACGTTTTTTAGATCGATTGCGGTTAAACCGCTGCTCGCAAACGCCTCTCTATCAATTGTTTCAACATTCTTTAGGTCGATAGTTGTTAATGAGCTGTTATTAAAAAATGCATAAAGACCTATGTTTGTGACGCTATCCGGGAGAGTAACCTTGGCTAAATTAGTACAACTATGGAATGTAGAAGTTGCAATAGTCTCGATTCCCTCAGCAATTTCAACCTCGGTTAATCCAGCACCACGAAAAGCAAAAACACCTATACTATTTGTGACGTTTTGTAGGTCAATCGTGGTTAGGGCGCTGTTTCCATAAAAAGCATAGTCTCCTATGTCAGTGACATTATTTAGGTCTATAGAGGATAGAGTAGTATTGTTGTAAAAAGCACTGCTACCTATGCTCGTGATTCTATCCGGAACAATATATGTAGCAGGATTAGATTTAGGATAGTAGATAAGTGTTTTATTTGTTTCGTCAAACAGCACGTTGTCTACCGCTGAAAAATTCGTATTGCCTGCGTCCACCGTTAATGATGTTAAGTTTGTATTGCGAAATACATTTTTTCCTATCGAATTTAAAGAGCTTGGTAATGTGATTGAACTTAAGGGGGTACCCTCAAAGGCTTCGTCCCCTATGGTTTCAACATTTTTTAAATCAATTGAAGCCAAGGCAGAACCATCAAATGCAAATTTTTCTATAGTGGTTACAGCATCGCTTAATGTAATTGAGGTCAGATTCTGACAATAGTAGAAAGCATAACTGCCTATGGTTTTGACTGTGCTTGGAACAATGTAAGAGCTCCCTTTAGAATTAGGGTAGGAAATTAGTTTTGTTATATTTTTGTCAAATAGTACACCATCGACGGCTAAAAAATTTGGATTATCTGTGTTTACTGTTATTGCTGTCAGCTTAGTACAGCTCATAAATGCACGCTCACCAATCGATGTGACACTTTTTGGTATATTTACAGTTGTTAGTGCCGTGCATTCTTCAAAAGCGCTTGCCTCTATGGTTGTGACATTTTCCGGTATGGTTATAGTTGTTAGTGCCGTGCATTCTTCAAAAGCTCGGTTTCCTATTATCGTGACGCTATCCGGTATAGTTATAGTACCTAACGCCTCGCAGCTATAAAATGCAGAATAACCTATACTGGTGACAGTGTTAGGAATAATCACCTCGGTTATATGCTCGCATTGATTAAACGAAGACTCACCTATACTCGTAACAGTGTAGCTTTTTCCTCCACTGGAAACAATGGTGGGTATTACTACTGTGCCAGCTGTTGAGTCAGCTACCGACTTTTCGCCGTTCCCAACCTGAACTGTGCCGAGAGCCCCGGCTGTGGCTGGCTCTGTCAATATTTTAAATGTCATATTTGCATTAATAGACACCGGAGCGCCTAATGCGTCAGTGCCTGAATTTACCACAAATGTGCCACCTACCGCCGCACTAACCGGCATCGTAGGCACAACTATAAATACCACTCCCAGCGCAAAAATAAGACTTATCATGCAGAGAAGTTTCTTTCTTGTAAAAACCTTTTCCATTGTTTTATCACTCCTTTTTCATTTCTCCACATATTATAACAATTTAATTAAGATTAATCAATATAGCAGAAAAGTAAAAGCTTCATGTTAAATGCTTTTTGCCGATATTTTGTTTTTTATACGCTATTTATTAAGTGCATTATGATAAGGTTCAACTTGTATAACACATTTCATGAAATTAGGGTTAAAGTTTTACATATTATTTTATATGAAATTTTATAGCGGTTACTAACTCTGACTCGCACTGCGGTGCGTTGTGCGTTTGAAAAACTTATAAATTCGCAAAAAAATCGTCGCAAAAAAGGCGTAGTTTACAAAGAGTGGGTTGCACCTCTATGCTAAAAAATAACATCTATTCACTATTACTTTCCAAAAACCTTGTAGCGAAGTTTGGGAAGAGTGAATAGCGAAGAAGGAATAAATAAAAAACCTTGCAGCTTACACTACAAGGTTTTTTGGTGAGCCATCGGAGACTCGAACTCCGGACCCTTTGATTAAAAGTCAAATGCTC
>CAYJJJ010000026.1:15591-20357 GCA_964370465.1 uncultured Oscillospiraceae bacterium | reverse complement strand
TCTTTTGGCACTTCCCCTGCCCATTCAAACGCCTTTTTCGCAAGTACTACTGCAATAAGCTCATTTATAACAGCCGCCGCTGCAATTGTTCCTTTAATTAGTGTTGCTGATTCGTTGTCGAATGACGATAAGCTTGTTGTTGCAAGCCCTGTGAATACAAGTGAAACCCCCGAGTGTGGTAGCAGTGTAAAACCTAAAAATTTGCGGACAGTAGGTTCTGCTTTTGAAACTTTTCCACCGACAAAACAAAATAGGTATTTACCGAGCGCACGTGCCACAATATATATTGCAGTGAACAGTCCTGCACCGAGAATTAGCCTGTAATCAAGTGGGGCACCGAGGTTAATTATCATAACAGTAAGCCCTATTCCAAGAACCGGCGCGAGCGACTTTGATAGCTTTAATATAACCTCTTCTTCTACCCTATTTGCAATTGTCGAGAAGGTCGCCATTCCAACAAGCATGTAGTTTAGCGCTGGTGCTGGTAGCACAAAATTATCGACTATGTATGTCGCAATATAGACTATCACCACTACCACCACTCCAAGTATCAGATATCCCCTATTATCCTTTGCCATCTTTATTATAGGAGTAGCTATAAACCCGAGTACTATACCAAATACAATCGGTAGTACTATCGATATTAAAAGAGTTAATGGAACTGAGCTCGAAACCTCTGAGCCGAGTGCACCAACTGCTGAATTCACTGTAAAGAAAACTGCAATAGCCACTATATCGTCAAGCATTGCCATCGGTATAAGCGTTCTTGTTACAGGTCCTTCTGTGTTAAACTGTGTGACTATTGAGAGTGCGGGTGCTGGCGCTGTTGCCATTGCTATTCCGCCAAATAGTGGCGCTACATAGAGCGGAACATCTATAAAATAGAATATAGTTCCAAAGGTTAGGGTGACAAGGGCAAATGTTCCAAGCGACTGAAATAGAGTTATTGTGAAAATCTGTTTACCGTATTTTTTTAGATTTTTAATAATCAAATCCTTTGCAAACATAACGCCGATAGCTGACTCCAAAAACCTTGAAACATTGTGATAAGCTTCGTTTTCAAGCGTTTCAAAGCTCAATATGTTAAGGGCATACGGGCCCATTACCATCCCTACTAAAAGCCAGCCTAAAATTGCCGGCAGTTTAATTTTAGTTATTAAATTTCCAACCACCAAAGCGGTTGCCACCACTAATAACACACTTCCAATACTTAATAAAACCTCTATTTTGAACATCTCCATTCCGTATAAAACCCTCGGATTATACCGAGGGTTAAATCATTTTAATCTCCGAATGATACTCCTATATTTCTTGCTGTTTCGACCATATTGTGGTCAGATGGGACAAATTTCGTTATCCCCGCTATATCTGCGAGCTTGTTGTATCCTATATTGTTTTTGCGAAGAGCAACTGTTACTCCGAAAACACCATCTTTGACAAGCCTTGCCGCCTCAACGCCAAACTGGGTTGCGAGCGCCCTATCATAAGCTGAGGGGCCGCCACCACGAACTATATGCCCTGGGAGCACCATTCTCGTATCAAAACCAGTGTTCTCAGATATATACTTTGTCAGCGTTGACGATAGAGTTACATGTCCATTTGAAGCACGAAGTGCTGCTCTCTCTTTCTTTTTGAGCTTTGATTCATCTTTTGTCATAGCACCTTCCGCTATCGCGACAATTGAGAATCTGTGCCCATCTTTCGCACGCTCTTTTATAGCTTTCACAACTTTTTCGTAGGTGAACGGAATTTCTGGGAGCAGAACAATATCCGCACCGCCCGCAACACCGCTATAAAGGGTTAGCCAACCAGCTTTATTACCCATTATCTCGATAATCATAACACGCTCATGACTACTCGCAGTCGTATGAATTTTATCGATTACATCAGTCGCTATATCGACAGCAGTATGAAACCCGAATGTTACATCGGTGCCATAGATATCGTTATCAATTGTTTTGGGAAGCCCTATTACATTGAGTCCCTCACTTGATAGAAGATTTGCTGTTTTGTGAGTTCCGTTTCCTCCGAGAGTTAAGATGCAATCGAGTTTCGCCTCTTTATAGTGCTTTTTCATCATGCCAACTTTATCGATATCATCTTCAATAATATGCATCTTGCTATAAGGAGTTCTTGCAGTGCCGAGGATAGTTCCACCAGTCGTTAAAATACCTGAAAATTCCCTCTTTTTCATCGTGTGATACTCGCCGTTTATAAGACCTCGAAATCCGCCTTCAATTCCGATTATCTCAACATCATCGAAAATTTCATAAAGACCCTTTGCAACACCTCTGATTGTAGCGTTAAGACCTGGACAGTCGCCGCCTGCGGTTAAAATACCTATTCGCTTCATAATAATTCACCTCTTTTTAAATAGCCTCTATCTATATTTTATAGCAAAATAGCGAAAAATTCAATGTAAAATTTAATGTAGACTATTTATTTTTCTACTTTTATGGTAAAATTATTATTAAAGAAAAATCCTACTTTGTGGTAAATCCATTTATCACTTGTATTCGAGTATATATTGAAAATGTGTTTTTTAGGAGGTATGTTTTGAGTTTTAAATATATTAATAGAGAACTTTCGTGGCTTGCTTTTAACGAGCGTGTTTTAGATGAGGCTTTTGATATGTCAAACCCGCTGCTTGAGCGGTTTAAATACCTATCTATTTTCTGCTCAAATCTTGATGAGTTTTTTATGGTTCGTGTCGGGAGTCTATCAGAGCAGATGATTCTCGACCCAAAAACTAAAGACAACAAGAGTGGAGATATTGCCGAGGAACAGCTACTTAAGATATATGAAAAACTGCCAGCGCTCTTAAAGCGCAAAGATGAAGTTTATAACAGCTTGAAGGCAGAGCTAAATCAAAAGGGTATTCACTTTTTAAACAGCGGTGAGTATACAAAAGATGATCTGCAAAGACTGCGTGATATCTTTGAGCACTCGATACTACCAGTCCTCTCGCCACAGATACTTAGCAACCATCTTCCCTTTCCGTTTTTAGAGGGAAAAGGCACCTATTTTATCTCAAATATAGATCAAAAAGACGGCGACCTCTTAGCTTTCTGCCCAATGCCAACAAAACAAAATAGAATTGTTGTTATAAGTTCAGAAAAAGGTATTCGCTTCACCCTTATTGAAGATGTTATCTATCAGTTTGCAGACGAGATTTTTAGCAAGTATAATCTGAAAAGCAAAAATATAATAAGAGTTACAAGGAATGCCGACATCTCTCTCGATGAGGCTTACTTTGACCATGATATCGACTGGATAAAGGTTATGTCCGCTCTTATGCAGAAAAGAAAAAAACTGCGCCCAGTAAGACTTCAAAGCAAACAAACGCTAAAGGGCAGTGTCAAAAATATATTAAATACGCATATAGATGCTCACCCCTCCGCCTTTTACATTGAGAGCTCACCGCTCGATTTATCATTTGTCTTTCCTCTTCTAAATCTCGTTGAGGACAGACACTCGCAGTTTTTCTTCCCAAAAATCAAACCATCACTTCCATTCAACTTAGAGGCTAGTAAAAAGACAATTCCTCAAGTTCGCAAAAGAGATGTACTGCTCTCGTACCCGTATAATACGATAACTCCATTTCTAAAACTACTCGACGAGGCGAGCAGGGATAGTCGGACTGTTTCAATAAAAATCACCCTCTATCGAATAGCTTCAAACAGCAAGATAATATCTTCGCTACTTCGCGCCCGTGAGAATGGGATACAGGTCACCGCCATGTTTGAGCTACGTGCCCGTTTTGACGAGGAGAACAACATAAACTGGGCTCAACAGCTCGAGGACGCAGGATGCACTGTTATCTATGGTCTTAATAACTATAAAGTGCACTGTAAACTGCTTATTATCGAGCGAAAAAAATTCCTCTCATCTAAAACTGAATATATAACACAGTTTGGAACAGGAAACTACAACGAGAAAACAAGCAAACTATACACCGACCTCTCGATAATCACCTCAAATGAGGAAATCGGCAAAGAAGCTTGTATTGTTTACGAGCACCTTCTAAAGGGCGAGCCCACTCCACCACTCACCCATATTTGGGCAGCACCTCTTGGATTCAAGCCTAATCTTATCCATCATATCGAAGAGCAGACTAAAAAAGGTGCTGACGGCTACATCGAGATAAAGTGCAACAGCGCCACCGACAAAGATGTTATAGACGCTCTTTTTGAAGCGTCAAAGGCGGGCGTCACTGTCAAACTGCTTATTCGAGGCATCTGCTGTCTTGTTCCGGGACTTCCTGAAATATCTCACAACATTAAAGTCAAGAGCATTGTCGGACAGTTTTTAGAGCACTCTCGTATCTATCGATTCGGACGGGGCGATGATACCAAGATTTTCCTAAGCTCCGCTGATATTATGACGAGAAATACCGAGAGAAGGGTTGAACTCGGGGTACCGGTATTTGATAAGAAAATAAAGCAAATTCTCTGTGAAATGCTCGACCTTATGGATAGCGACAACGTCAAAAGCCGCCTTTTGGGTCCTGACGGCGTATATAGGTATTTTGAAAATGAGAATTTCCCACTAAACAGCCAGCTATACTTTTTTGAATACTTTGAAAAACAGCGCGAAGATTTCCTAAAGACAAAAAAACGAGAGTTTTGGAACTTTTTTAGGTAGTTATCTGAATAATCTAAAAAACTTTATAAAGTTTAAGAGGAGCACCGAAATTTCGGCACTCCTCTTTTATATTATCTGAATTCTACCCTCTGGTTATCTGAGCTCTGGACTCTGACTATCTG
>CAYJJJ010000026.1:0-15491 GCA_964370465.1 uncultured Oscillospiraceae bacterium | reverse complement strand
GCTCTGCCAGCCCCGCCGCCCGCGGTGAAAAGCCAGGGGGCTTTTCACAAGTCGAGCGAAGCTCGATAAAACGCACCGTGTGCGTTTTGCGCGGGCGGCGGCTGTACAACTATCCATTCAACCATCACTTACAAAACATTTAATTTCCCACATAAAGCTCCTATACAGAGCAACGCTCACTTTATTCCTCGGTTTTATCCCTCTCCAAAACCGCCTTTTCAAAAAGCGCCACCTTTTGGGTGAGCTCGGTAATTCTTTTGCTGAGCTTTGAAATCGCGACCGTCAAGCTCAAAACAATAAGCACTAAAAAAGCTATTACCATCGTAAAAACAAGGTTTGATGGCATTTCGATATTCGCTACTTGCGATAGCAGGATAATTATCTCGGGCTTTATCGCTATAATCAGCGCAATAAAAGCGGAGGCAAGCCAAAGCAGAGAGTATCGTAGTTTTAGCTCATCTCGTCTTAGCATATAGAGGATAAGTCCAAAAAATCCGACCGTTGCCACTATAAGTATAATTTGCAGTCTAATATCCATTATTTCTTCACCTTCGGTTTTGGTTTTAGAGTCATAAGAATCATCGCGAGCGAAACTTTTATCATAAAGTATATACTGCGCAAAGCGTTAATAGAACTCACGCCACCCGTCCTATCGTGCATAACAACCGGATGCTCCAAAATTCTATACCCTCTCTTTAGCGCCATAACGGTAGTTTCGGGTTCTGGGTAATCATCTGGGTAGTAGGACGCAAACATCGCAGTCACCTCTTTATTTGTAACACGAAAACCGCTTGTTGCATCTGTTATGGTTTTGCCACAGAGGATTTTAATGAGAAACTTTAGAAATTTTATTCCAGCTCTTCTCATAGCTGAAGTTTGAAACCCCTGTTTCTCGATAAATCTTGAACCAATTACCATATCGGCTTTTCCATCGATAATTATATCGCGCATAGTTTTTATAAATGCAGGGTCGTGCTGACCATCGCCGTCAATCTGCACAACAAAATCATAGCCGTTGTTATGGGCATATTTATACCCCGTCCCAACAGCACCGCCGATCCCTAAATTAATAGGTAGGTCGATAAAATTTTTATTGTTCTCCAAAAGAACTTTTTTTGTATTGTCTGTACTGCCGTCGTTTACAACAAGATAGTCGCAGTCGGTCACTTCTTCTATTCGCTCGATAACTCTAAGTATCGACGCTTCCTCGTTATATGCAGGGATAATTATAAGCGTTTTCAATTTTCGCCCCCAACTAATTAATATATACATATTACAGTATTTTTTTATCTTTTTCAATCTTTTTTGCCACAGTTTATTGCAAATACCAACTATATCCCCTATAATTTAACTAAAGGAGTTGATGGGTAATAAATGAAAACTCTTATCACAAAAAACAGAGCATTCAAAGCAGAAATCTTTGATGTCACAAACGAGGGGCTCGGTGTCTGCAAGATTGATGATGTTATATGCTTTGTCCCATTTACCGCTGTAGGCGATGTTGTAGATGGTATAGTAGTTTCCGTTCGGAAAAATTTCTGCTACGGTAAAGCTTTGAATATTGAAACTCCGGGCATCGGGCGAGAAAATCCCGACTGCCCTTATTTTGGGCGTTGCGGGAGCTGTGTATTCGCCCATTTAAAATACAGTGAAGAACTTAAAATAAAAGAAAACTATGTAAAACGCGTTGTTTCACACAAGCTAAAATCTTCTTTAGAATTTCTTCCTATAACGAAGGCACCCGCCACAACAGCCTACCGCAACAAAGGAATATTCCCCTTTTCAACAGAAAACGGCAAAGTTGTTTGGGGTTTTTACGGCAGAAGAAGCCACCGGGTTATCCCTTGTGAGAACTGCATTCTCCACCCGAGCAGTTTTTCCGATATCGCGAATTTCACCGCTGATTTCCTCACACAAACCGGTATCACAACCTATGACGAAACTAGCGGCAAAGGGATATTCCGCCACCTATTTTTAAGGGAGATGCAGGGCAGTATAGCAGTTTGCATAGTTGCCACCAAAAAAGATGAGCGCTTTTTAAAATACAAAGATTTGCTTTGCGAGAGGTTTTCTTCTGTCGTGAGTGTTCATATAAATATTAATAACAGGCGAGATAACGTCCTTTTAAGCGAGAAAATTGAGAAACTCACAGGCGATGATTATCTCACCGCAAAACTCTGCGACAGGGAGTTTAATATCTCACCCCTATCTTTTTTCCAGGTAAACACCGCTGCAACAGAGCTTTTATACAACCGCGTGTCGGAGTTTTTGGAAGATGTTACGGGTGAGCTTTTAGTTGACTTATTCTGCGGCACAGGAACAATCGGTCTTTGCCTGTCGGATAAATTTAGTCGTATAATTGGGGTTGAGATAAACAAGTCAGCTGTGCAAAACGCAAAGCAGAACGCAAAACTAAACGGCATTGAAAACGCAGAGTTTATAGCGGAAGACGCTGCAGTTGTTGCAAAAAAATTACACGCACAAAATATAATCCCCGACGCTATAACCCTCGATCCACCTCGAAGTGGACTCACCCCTGAGCTAATCGCTCTGGCTGCGAGTTTTAAAGCAAAAAATATCGTATACATCTCCTGCAACCCAAACACCCTTGCCCGTGACCTTATAATTTTCGAGCAACATGGTTACTTCGCAAAAAAGGCGGCACCGCACGACCTTTTTCCAAGAACCTCACACTGTGAGTGCGTGGTTTTGCTCTGTTTTTGCGGCGATAATGATGAAATAAAATAAAATCCGCAAAATATCTGCCAAATTTCGACAATATGCAGATATTTTCATTTACTTTCGCCGAAAAACGTAGTAATATACTTATATAGAAATATCTTGATTTAAATGGATTTATCTTTTACTTTAAAAAAGGGAGGGTACAATCATATATAATTTAGTTGCGGAATATGCATCTTTGATTATTTTCATAATTGCTATTACCGGTTTGCTCACCGATAATAGCATAATTTCTGCGCGTTACAAAGGCCTTAAGCAGATGTATTTTCTTGCACTTATCTCGAATATATTCACTATCCTCTCGCTTATAACTACAAACTACTACCAGTTTTTTCCCGTTTCGGTTACAAACTTCTTTAAAGCAAACTACTTCGTTCTCTCCCCAATGTTAGCTCTTTTTTATTTTGTCTTTTCAATATCAATTGTCTACGACACTATGGACTATCATATATTTTTCAAAACATACTTTTGGGTTTTCATCCCGTATCTGCTTTACACTTTAGTTATCGCAACAAACCCTATTCACAATTTAGTTTTTGAAATCAGCGCTGAATTTGGATATATAAAGCAACCGCTCAACCGCATCTCATATTTTATTGCATTTTTCTATTTAGTTATACTTATTATATTTATACTTAAACACAGAAAATCTCCAAGGAAAAATATCCTCTTTATAGTTTTGCTCAATTTTTCACTTTCAACAGCAATATTCAGTTTCCAGATATTTTTCCCATTTGTTCAGCTATCAAGTCTCTCTTGTTTAACAGGACTTCTAATCGTGCATTTTTATGTGCTCAGCGTATCTAAATCATCGGACCCCTTAACTGAGATTAACAACCGCCAAACGCTAACAAATCATCTAGTACAGCTAAAGAAAAATAAAACCCATTACTCCCTCGCTGTATTTAGTATTCGAAACTTTAAGAGCGTCAATGAGCGATACGGCCTTGATGTGGGAGACAGAATACTCAAAGATATCACGCAGAGGTTGCACGATATTTTACCAAGCAAAAGACTATATCGCTACTCAGGTGATGAGTTTGCATATCTTTGCACCGATGCGAAAGAGGAAAATTTCAACGAACTTCTTTTTGATATAAACAAAAAACTAGCAGAACCTTTTGACATACCTGATGGCACGCTCACCCTTGATACTATATATGCAAGGGTTGATTATCCGCTTTTTGGCGAGAACGTCAAGGAGATTGTATCAGCTATCGACTATTCAATTTCCACTCTTAAGAAGAACTCAGGCGAAACAGACTTTTTCTATGACCCAGCTGTGCGTGACAAGATGAAGCGCCGCCACTATATTATCGACAGGCTAAAAGACGCAGAGGCTAACGACGGCTTTGATGTTCACTATCAGCCGATTTACAACAGCACGAGTGGTAGTTTCGCTATGGCAGAGGCGCTAATCCGCCTAAAACCATCAGATGATCCTTTTCTATCCCCTGGAGAATTTATCCCTATCGCTGAGGAAGTCGGGCTTGTGAGCAAGCTTACATATATCGTTCTTGAAAAGCTTTGTCGCGATTTCAGAAGCCTTATTGATACATATGGCGATTCACTTCCGCTTAAATCTATCTCGATAAACTTCCCATATGTCCACTTTTTAAAGAGAAATACAGCTGATGAAGTTTGTGAGATTTTAAGCAGGCATAATATATCGCCCGACATGGTTAAATTAGAGCTAACTGAGCGCACACTCGTTTCAGACACAGGCGCTACTAAAGATATTATGGACGATTTCTTAAGCCGTGGATTTGAGTTTGAGCTCGATGATTTTGGCGTTGAGTATTCAAACCTCTCTATGTTCTTTAATATTCCAGTTAAAATAATCAAGTTTGACCGCAGCTTGGTGTATGCAACTACCTCAGACGATACCCGAAGAGCCTTTTTCTTGCATCTCATAAAAGCCATAAAAGAGATGGGTATACAGGTTGTCATGGAGGGGGTTGAAGAGCGCGAACTTCTTGATTATCTAATAAGTTGTGGTTGCGATTATATTCAAGGATACGTATTCACAAAACCGCTATTAAAAGATGAATTCGCAAAGTTTTTAATAGAGAACAATAAATCATAACAAAAAACAAACGACCGACTTTTAGCATTTATCACAAATCGGTCGTTTTTATATTTAAGTGTTTTTTCGAAATTTAAAATTTTTTTAGACTTTAGGGGGATAATATGAGCGTTACTACTGTTATTTTAGATATGTATGGAGTTATAATGAAACTCCCTGATGGCGGATTTTACGATTTTGTAAACCGCTATTTCCCAGCACTTACCCATCAAGAGATGTTCCCTGCTGTTTCAAAGGCAAGTATCGGCGAGCTTCCCTCTCTTGAAATCTTCAAAAGTTATGGTTTCAAAGGCGATATCGCCCAAATTGAGAGAACTTATCTTGAAACAGTTGAGATAAATGACGAGTTTTTTGAGTTTGCCGACAAAATAGACAAAAACTATCGCCTCGCTATCCTATCAAACGACCCGTCTGAGTGGTCTGCATTTGTGCGGGAGAAATTTGACCTTAACAGATACTTCGATGTTATAACTATAAGTGGCGATGTAGGCTGCAAAAAGCCAGACCCCGAAATTTTTCTGCATACCCTTAAAAAGCTCGGCGAAAAAGCCGAAAATTGCCTATTTGTCGATGACCGCCCGACTAACGTTTTGGCGGCGGAAAATCTCGATATGAATGCGGTTGTATTTGGCAGAAGATTTCCCGATTATACAGGTGAACATGTAAAAAGCTTCCCGGAGCTTTATGAGCATCTGAAAACTCTATAAAAAATGACAGTTTTTTAGACAAGCAACATGCAAGCACATTGCAAAAACCATAACAAAGTGCAACAATAAAATTAAAATAGCATACAAAAAAAGGAGCGACCATATGCGGTCTGCTCCTTTTGCAAAAATCTGATAATATAATTTAAAGTAGCTTAAATGTTTTTCATCTGACTTGCAAGTATTCTACTTCCCTCGCACTATTTTTAGATAGCGCATAAAATATAAAAGCGACAACTAAACTCTTCTCAAATATATAAAGCTATACCCCTTTAATGACAGGCTGCCGTTTAGATTAGCAATTGATTTGTTCCTTTCCGTGGAAACATCTTTATCGAAAGCTGTATCAGTGATATTTTGCCCACTATTTTCATAGGAAACAAGTATTTCAAACTCACCA
Source organism: uncultured Oscillospiraceae bacterium (assembly GCA_964370465.1). Lineage (GTDB taxonomy): Bacteria > Bacillota > Clostridia > Oscillospirales > Ruminococcaceae > CAYJGN01. Next base: position 9,559 of record CAYJJJ010000026.1, on the reverse strand, counting down.
TTAAGCTCGCCGTTGTCAAATCTTTTTTCTTCACTTCCAATATTCACCGCTGCGTAAACGCTCTCCCCTTGCCATTCTCTTTTGAAGAGGAGCGCCTTGTTATCTATCACAATATTTTTAAAGCTTCCTACCTCGAGCGGTAAACTCACCTTTCTCAAATCGCACAGCTTTGACAATAGAGCGGTTAAGCCATTTTCCTTTGGTTTTTCAAAGTAGGGACGAAGATTCCAGTCGCCACCCTTTTGCTTATCACCCTCTTCACCCCACTCACTGCCATAATAAATACAGGGAATTCCAGGCATTGCAAATAAAAGCGAATAGATTAGCGGTAGATGGTTTTTATCATTTAAAATCGATGCGACCCTTGATACATCGTGGTTATCGACAAAGGTCATAAGTTGTTTCCCTCGATACAAGCACCAATCCTCTCCGCCATACTGCCTATTTAGCGAGTGGGCTATCTCATAGAGGTTGTAGTCGTTACAGGATGAGAAAAGACCTTTGTAACACTCGTAATTTGTACAGCTGTGGAGCATCTGCTCGTTTACTATTAAATTATAATCTCCGAAAAGCACCTCTCCGATAAGGGCAAAATCCGGCTTTATTTCACAGAGCTCCCTTCTCATTCTTTTCATGAAATCAAAATCAAGACTATATGCAACATCGAGCCGCAGACCGTCAATATCAAAGTCTTTTATCCAGTTTTTCATCTGTGATAGCAGAAAATCGCAAACCTCTGGGTTTTTGAGATTTAGTTTTACAAGCTCAAAATGCCCCTCCCAGCCCTCATACCAAAAACCGTCGTTGTAGTTTGAGTTGCCATCAAAGTTTATTATAAACCAATCTTTATATCTCGAGTTGTGTCTGTGCTCTTTAACATCGAGAAACTGCATAAAGTTTCGCCCAACATGGTTAAAAACCCCATCGAGAACAATTTTTATCCCGTTTTGGTGCAGTCCTTCGCAAACCTGCGCAAACTGCTCGTTTGTGCCGAGCCTTTTATCTATTATGCTAAAGTCCCGTGTGTCATACCCGTGATTATCCGACTCGAAAACAGGGTTTAATATAAGGGTGTTTACCGAGAGATTTTTAAGATGGGGAATAAAGTCCAACACCTTTAAAATGCTCTCTTGCCCGATGTTTTCACCCGGGCGTACTCCACAAAAACCGAGTGGGTAAATCTGATAGAAAATGCTATTTTGAAGCCACATATAACCTCACCTCCATATCTCCACTATATACCTATACACTCTATTTTGCAACATTAAGTTTAAAAGCTTAATAAAAAGCGTTTTTTTGAATAAAAACCTTGATTATTCGCCAAAAATTTATTAGAATAAAAGTAGATGCTTTGTTTTTAAATTAACAAGAAAGTTGAGATGCTATTGAAACAGATATTAGTAGTTGATGACAGCAAATTAAACCAAGTTATACTTACCCAAATGTTACAAGATGAGTATGATGTTGTTTGTGTATCGAGCGGTAAAGAGATGTTTGAAAAACTCGAAGAAACCGATCCAAAACTTATACTACTTGATATTATCATGCCAGGGCTTGATGGTTTTGAAGTTATTGAAAAACTTAAAGTGAGCGAGGATTACAGCAAAATTCCGGTAATTTTCATAACTGGTATCGCAGACGATGCAACCGAGGAAAAAGGGTTTGCTCTCGGCGCTATCGACTATATCACAAAACCTTTTAAAGATAAGGTTGTTACAGCGAGAATTCGCTCGTATATTCAGCTGTACGAATTTATCCGCCAGACAGAGATACTCGGTCAAAATGACGGTTTGACAGGTCTTTACAATAAAAATATGACCGAAAAGGTTATTAAAAAACACTTAGATGAAAACTCATCGCTTAAAGATGGGGCACTTATGATAATTGATGTCGATAATTTCAAATCAATTAACGATAACTTCGGTCACCTCTATGGGGATGCTGTATTAAAGCATCTCGGCACTGCACTGCGAGAGATATTTCAAAAGAGCGATGTTTTGGGCAGAGTTGGCGGAGATGAGTTTTTTGTTTTCCTTCGCAACTATAAAGACAAAGCAGTTCTCGAAGCAAAAGCACGAGATGTTTGCGAGAATTTCGCTCGAAGCTATGAGCAAAACGGCCAGACTATAAATATATCTGCGAGCGTTGGAATTGCAACAACTTATGACTCAAAAGATTTCGAAACAATGTATAAATATGCCGATATCGCTCTTTATAACACTAAAGCTGCGGGTAAAAACGGCTTTAATCTCTATACCGGTCAGGAAAAGCTTCGATACAAATCAGAGCGCACCTCTATCGAGAGCGAAGCTTCAAGCGAAGACCCTATGGACAGTATTTCTATCTTCAAAGAGAATTTAAAGGAATATGTATTTAATTTAGTCGAGGAAACAAAAGTTGCCGAGCACACTATTCAATCCATTTTGAAGATGATTTCCTCCCATTTCAACTTCGACACAGCATCCATTTCAAAGTTTGATTATCAAGAGGGATATATAAAACACATTAAAAGTTGGATGAGCGCTGAAGCGTCAGACAAAGCAACATCTTCAGACCTCCCTCTTGCACAGTTCACAGATATATACAATCTGTTCTTGAAAAACAACCTTCTTGTTTCAGCGGAAACCCCGAATTTCGCTATCCTTGAAACAGGTAGCGAGGACGGCTCTGTTAGTTACTGTTTTGCGCTAAAAAACAAGAAAATCCTACTTGGGCATATTGTTTTCACCAAAAATAACACCGAAGAAGTTTTAAATCCAAAACTTAAAAAATCTTTGATTGATGTCTGCCAGCAACTATCAACTGTTGTAACAAATCAGTTTTTAATTGAGAACACAATGCGCCAAAAAGATAATTTAGCAGTTGTGCTCGACAGTATTGAAGAGCCTGTATACGTTGCAACCAAAGACAACTTCAAGCCACTATTTATGAACAATGCAGCAAGAGATGCGGATATTAAGCTGCACGGTCGCTCCTGCTTTAAAGAGGGTGACGGTGAATGCCACGAATGCCCGCTAAAAAAAGCTATGGCTACTGGCGGTATGTATGAAGACGATGAAATCTACTGCAAAGAGGTTTTATGGTCGGGGTCATTTAAAGCATATATTATAAGACACAAGAAATAGCACACCTTTTGTAAAAAAGTTTATTACAATATGTTCAAATAATAAACACAAATTTATCATATACTTATTGTTGTGGGTAGAGATTGTTTGTAGCGCCATAAATTCAACTACTTAATTTCCCACAAAAAACCAAATGTTATTGGAGGACTACCCCTTAATGCTAAGACTGGGAATAGATATCGGCTCAACTACACTTAAATATGTTGTAGTCGATGAGCAAGACAAAATCATAAAGAAAAACTACGGAAGACATTTTTCCAAAATAGGCGAAAAAGTTTTAGAGCTTTTGCAAGAGATAGAAAAAGAGTTTCCAGATGAAAAAAACTTTAATATAAAGATTTCAGGCAGTGCCGGTATGGGCTTTGCAGTTGATATGGGTATACCTTTTGTTCAAGAGGTATACGCTACAAATCTCTCTGTGAAGAAGCTTTTACCTAATACTGATGTAGTTATTGAGCTCGGGGGCGAAGATGCGAAAATCATCTTTGTTTCGGGGCTTTTTGAGGTACGCATGAATGGTAGTTGCGCTGGTGGAACCGGTGCTTTTATCGACCAGATGGCAACTCTTTTGAAGATAACTCCGACAGAGCTTAACGAAGAGGCTAAAGAGTTTGAAAAGATTTATTCGATAGCTTCGAGGTGTGGAGTTTTTGCAAAGAGCGATATCCAGCCACTACTAAATCAAGGTGCCGCAAAAAAAGATATTTCCGCTTCGATATTTTACTCGGTCGTCAATCAAACTATTGCGGGACTTGCACAAGGCCGTGAGATAAAGGGCAATGTCGTCTATCTTGGAGGGCCTCTTTCATTCTTCTCAGAGCTTCGAGCAGCTTTTGATAAAACTCTCGACCTAAAAGGTGTATGGCCTGAAAATTCGCTTTACTATGTGGCGCTTGGCACCGCATTTTCATCTGAAGAATCACAAGTTAGTATTGCAGAGTTTGAAGAGAAACTCCGTAATTTCCATGGAAACAATAATTATGAGAGCTGTCCCGCTCTATTTGAAAACGAAGATGAGCTTTTAGCTTTCAGAAAAAGGCACCGCTCGGGTGAAGAGCTCAGTTTTGCAGATGTCAAGGGAGATTGTTACATAGGCGTTGATGCAGGCTCTACCACCCTTAAAGCAGTTGTTCTCAACTGCGATGAGGAAATAGTCTACTCAAAATATATGCAAAACGGCGGAAATCCAATTCCGCTTGTTCGTGATTTTCTGCTCGACGTTTACGAGAGGTTTCCAGGTATACATATTGCTGGATTTGCCTCAACAGGATACGGTGAGGAGATAATTAAAAACGCTTTTCACGGCGATATCGGCATAGTTGAAACTATCGCCCATTTTACCGCTGCTAAAAAATACAACCCCGATGTCGATTTCATTATAGATATCGGCGGTCAGGATATAAAGTGCTTTAAGATACGAAACGGAAGCATTGATAATATATTTTTAAATGAGGCCTGCTCTTCTGGTTGTGGCTCGTTTTTACAGACCTTTGCAGAGACACTGGGATACAGTATCAAGGACTTTGCAAACCTCGGCATAATGGCACAACACCCAGTTGATCTCGGTTCTCGCTGCACTGTTTTTATGAACTCTTCAGTAAAACAGGCTCAAAAAGATGGCGCTACCGTTGAGAATATATCCGCTGGCCTATCGATTAGCGTTGTTAAAAACGCGCTATACAAGGTTATTCGTGCAACCGACGCTAAGAGTTTGGGCAAGCACATCACCGTTCAGGGCGGAACATTTCTAAACGATGCGGTACTTCGCACCTTTGAGCGTGAAATTGGCGGCGAGGTTGTGCGCCCACCTGTTGCGGAACTTATGGGAGCTTTTGGGGCGGCGCTTTTTGTCAAGCAAAACGGAAACGGCAATAGCACTATCCTCTCTCACAACGCCCTACGCAATTTCACCCACAGAGCTGAGGCTGTCACATGTAAAATCTGTCAGAATCGATGTAAGCTGACTGTCAATATCTTTGACGACGGTAGGCAGTTTATCGGTGGTAACCGCTGTGAAAAGCCACTAAACCTTAAAAATCCAGATAAAAAATACAATTTATATAAATACAAACGCCAACTTCTTCTAAGTTACAAGGAAACAAAGGGCAGTCGTGGAAGTATTGGCTTACCACTTGTGCTTAACAACTATGAGCTCCTCCCCTTCTGGCACACATTCTGGAAAGAACTCGATTTCTCAGTTGTTTTCACAAAACCATCCACTAGGGCAGTTTACCTAAAAGGTCAGCATACCATCCCTTCTGATACCGTCTGCTACCCTGCAAAGATAGCACATGGACATATAGAACAGCTTATTGAAGCTAAGGTAGATACCATTTTCTACCCCTGTATGAGTTACAATATCGATGAGAATTTAGGCGATAACAACTACAACTGCCCTGTCGTTGCATACTACCCTGAGGTAATTGGTGCAAACGTTGAGGCACTTGTTGGAACTCGCTTTATCAAGGACTATGTCGGTATCCACCGCAAAAAAGATTTTCCGAAAAAGATGTATGAGCTTATATCGAAGCATTTTCATGGTATCGTTAAAAAGGAAGTTTTGCAAGCTACTGAGAAAGCATACGCTGAATACGAAAAATATCTATCGGATGTTCGCAAAGAGGGCGCTAAGTATTTAGAAATTGCAAAGCGAGATAATATGCCGATTATCGTTCTTGCCGGCAGACCTTACCACCTCGACCCCGAGATTAACCACGGAATCGATAAGCTTATCTGCGAACAGGGGGCTGTTGTCGTCAGCGAAGAGGCGGTTAGCTACCTTATGAACAAAGAGCCCACTCGAGTTTTAAACCAGTGGAGCTATCATTCAAGGCTATATGCGGCGGCAAACTATGTTGCAAACGAGAGCTATAAAGATATAAACCTTGTGCAACTTGTTTCGTTCGGCTGTGGGCTCGATGCTATTACCACTGACGAAACCAGAGAGATTTTAGAGCGCAAAAACAAGATATATACCCAGCTGAAGATTGATGAGATAACAAACCTCGGAGTTGTTAAAATACGACTTCGCAGTCTTTTTGCCGCAACAAGAGGAGTTTAAGATGGAGAGAATCGAATTTACAAAAGAGATGAAAAAGAACTATAAAATTCTTTTTCCGAATATGCTCGACATCCATTTTAGAATGTTGCAGAGAATTTTTACGAGAAACGGCTATGATATAGAGCTTCTGACAAACACCGACTCATCGGTTATAAACGAGGGGCTTCGTTATGTTCACAACGATACCTGCTACCCCGCCCTTTTAACAATTGGGCAGATGATTTCAGCCCTTAAAAGCGGCAAGTACGACGTTGACAAAACAGCTCTTCTTATGACACAAACTGGCGGTGGATGCCGTGCTTCAAACTATATTCACCTACTGCGCAAAGGGCTTGAAAATGCAGGGCTTTCACAGGTACCTGTTATTTCGCTAAATATATCAGGACTTGAAAAAAACAGCGGATTTAAAATATCGCTCTCCCTGCTCCGTCAAGGACTCGCGGCAATAGTCTATGGCGACCTTTTAATGCTACTTAAAAACCAAATTCAGCCTTATGAAAAAAACAAGGGCGAAACTATGGAGAAAGTCATAAAGTGGGTTGACCATATCTGCGAAGTCTTTTTGAATAACAAAGGGGTCAGTGGCCGTGATATTGCGAAATACACAAAGGAGATTGTCGCTGATTTTGAGAAAATTCCGGTGCTTGATATTAAAAAGGTACGTGTTGGCGTCGTCGGTGAGATCTATGTTAAATACTCAGCTCTTGCAAATAACAACTTAGAGGAGTTTTTAGAGTCGCAGGATTGTGAAGTTATGGTGCCGGGTCTTATCGGGTTTATGATTTTCAAGTGCGATAACAGGCTTGAAGATATAAAGCTTTATGGCGGAAACGGTATTAAAAAAGCAGTTGTTGAGAAGGCGATGAAGTTTTTCCTCTCGTTTGAAAAACACGTTTTGGAAGCTTTAAAGGGCTCAAGGTTTACAGCACCAACCCCCTACCACCACCTAAAAGAACTTGTGGAACCCGTTATCGGATACGGCTGTAAAATGGGCGAGGGTTGGCTTTTGACCGCCGAGATTTTAGAGCTTATTGAGCAAGGATATGGAAATGTTGTCTGTGCGCAACCTTTTGGCTGTTTGCCTAACCATATTGTCGGAAAAGGTATGATAAGAAAAATACGCACCCTCTATGAAGATGCGAATATCGTCTCGATAGATTACGACCCGAGTGCCACAAAGGTTAATCAGGAAAATCGCATTAAGCTTATGCTTGCAGTTGCAAAAGAGCAACTTTAGAGGTAGTTTATGTTTGATATCGTTTCGATAATTTTATTATCTTTACTCGCCTTTATTGTTTTTGGCGGATTGTTTTTATACTTTAAACTTCGCTCTATAAAGCGCAAATATTTCGGCAACACCGATATTTTAGATATGGCTAAAAAGGGTGAGCTTGAACTCCTGGAAAACCCAAAATCTCTCTCCGGGGTAGAGTCGCTTGTGCGTCCGCAGATTTTAGAGGATTTTCCAAACTTCTCGCTCGACGAGCTACTTGCAAAAAACAAAGATGAAATTTTTGCCTACTACACAGCTCTTAAAACCGGTGATTTCACCCATTATGAAGATAAGAAAAGCGTTAATGATAAGATAGTTGCTACACACGATTTCTGGGTTTCTACAGGAGTGGAAGTTCAAAGCACTACCTTTCACAGACAGGTTGTCAGCAGTTATCGCAAAAACAGCGACACCGCAACTATAAAAATTCAGGCGGCTTTAATGCAAAGTCGGGTTGATAGCGAGCAAAAAACGCCGAAAAAAGTGCAACTTCGTATTGAAACGCAGTGGGTGCATATTCTTGATCACAGTAATTTCAATATGGAAGGTGTTGTATCTGCCGCTTGTCCAAACTGCGCAGCGCCTCTTGTAGGAAAAGATTATATAAACTGCCCTTATTGCGGAAGCGAGATTATAAAGGATTTCAGCAGTTCTTGGATTTTAACTTCTATTGGTGAGAAGTAGTTTTTTGTTTTTTTGCTCGGGTTTTAATACAAAACCCGAGTTTTGTTTTTTGGTGCACGGAGAGTTTAGTCGGAGGGTCGCCCGCCCGCCGCACGAGGGCTTCGCCCTCGCAAAACCGCAACGCTTAGAGCGTTGCGGTTTTGCACCAGAGCCTCACGGCTCTGGTGCGGCGGGCGGGCAGGACAAACAGCCACAGCTAATCTCACAGGCGAGCGAGCTCCAGACACACAAAACACTACAACCTATTATACTTACCCCCCAAAAAAACCACCTATCCTCACTCCAGCTAATTATAAACCCCCACCTTCAAAAACAACCCACCATTGTCGAATTTTATCGAAAACAACCCATACTTCTCACATCTATCCCCTTTTTTCATAATATGTATAAAAGGAGATGTTTATATGGCTGTTAGAATATTTATCGACCAGGGGCACAACCCCGAAAAATGGAACACAGGAGCACTCGGAAACGGACTTCGTGAACAGGATATTACATATAACGTTGGCGTTTATCTCGCAGAGCTTTTAGAGGCAGACCCACGCTTTGAAGTCCGCCTCTCACGCACCTCGCCTGAGCAGATTCTCGGAACTTCAAACTCTACAAGTCTTCAAGTGCGAGTATCCGCTGCAAACCACTGGCCCGCCGACTACTTTCTAAGTATCCACGCAAACGCAAACGAAAACGTAAATATCGATGGTACTGAGATGTATGTCTACGAGGAGGGCAGTGAAGCTTATTGGCTTGCCAGACACCTATTAAATAGTGTCACCGCAGTTGTGGGCACTGAGGACAACGGTGTTCGCTTAAACCCATCTTTTTATGTTTTGCGCAAAACAAAGATGCCTGCAGTTCTCGCAGAGCTTGCCTATATCACAAATGAAGAAGATGCAAAAAAACTAGAGAATGACCAGATGCTTTTTGCACAGGGACTGTATGATGGGCTACTAAGCTACTTCGCATATGATAACATAGTGTTTAATAATAACGTAATATACGAATAGTAGAAAAATGTCGAAAGATAAGGAATGATAAAATGAGGTATGAATTAACGCTAAACGACCGAGCATGGAATGCTATAAAAGTTGGTAGCAAAAGGGTTGAAATCCGTGTTGATACGCTAGACAGCAACTTTTCTCACAAGTTGATAAACAGCGGTGATACTTTGATATTTGAGAGTTTATCAAGCGGACTTATAATCGAGTGCGAAGTTTTGAAAAATGTTTGGTATAAAAGCATTGAAGAGCTCTTGACAGTAGAGGGCACAGAGTATACCCTCTCGAGCACAAACGATTTTGACAAGGGTGTTTTATCGATAAATTCCATTCCTGGGTATACCGACGGTATCGCAAAAAATGGAGTTTATGCAATTCATCTCTCTTTTAAAAAAGAGGTGTAACCAAAACTAAATATCAA
>CAYJJJ010000025.1:18782-21771 GCA_964370465.1 uncultured Oscillospiraceae bacterium | reverse complement strand
ATTAATCTCCATTCTGTACGGAGATTACAAAAAACTATTTGTGCTGTGCACAGAATGGAGATTTATATGAAACTTGGACTATACAACGTCGATGAAATCAATAGCATTGCAGAGCTACTACAAAACTCAGCCCTGAAATACGGCGAAAATGCCGCATTTCATCTAAAAGATGCCGATGGCAACATCTACCCTGTGAGCTATAATGAGCTCAATAACCGTGTAGCGGCTCTGTCGGCGGCACTTATCGAGAAAGGCTTTTTAGATGCCCCTATCGCAGTTATGGGTGAAAATCGATTCGAGTGGGCTACAAGCTATCTTGCGGCAACCTGCTTTGTAGGTCTTGCAGTACCTATTGATAAGGATTTGCAGACCGGTGATATCGAGAATATTCTTCGCTCATCGGACGCGAAAGTGTTGATTTTCAGTGGAAAATATAGCGATAAAATAGATATAGTTGCACCGAAGTTCCCTAATGTAACCTTTATTGATATGGATAAAAAAGAGAGCAGTGGCGATATTCTCTCATATGATATTCTCGTAAACAACGGCGCTACTTTAATTGAAAACGGCGATAATCGCTATCTCGATACAAAGAAAAAGCGAGACGATATTGCGGCAATTGTCTATACCTCGGGCACAACTGGAGTTATGAAAGGGGTTGTCCTCTCGCACTATAATATCTGCTACGATATTATGGCAACTATTGGAAGTGTTGAGATACGAGATGACGACAAGGCTATTTCAATTCTGCCACTTCATCACACATATGAGTGCTCTCTCGGTTTCCTCGCAATGATTTACTGTGGCGCATCTATCTGTTTTTCGGGCGGTCTTCGCACCCTTGCAAACGACTTTAAGCAGTACGCACCGACTGTTATGGTAACAGTACCGCTACTGCTTGAGAATGTTCATGCTAAAATCATGAAAAAAGTTGCCGCTAAAAAGAGAGGGTCCGCAACTATCGCCGCTGGAAAAACTATCTCAACTGTTGCTGATTTTATAGGTCTTGCACATGTAAGACGCCAGATTTTCGATGAAATCCACCAGAACTTTGGCGGAAAAATCAGAAAGATATTTGTCGGCGCCGCTGCAATGTCGCCCGAAATAGTAAAAGATTACCACGATTTCGGCTTCAAGCTCTACCTCGGCTATGGACTCACCGAAACTTCACCTCTCGCTATCGGCAACAACGATGCACATATAACAAAAGATAGTGTAGGGCTTCCGCTCCCAGGAGTTTCTATAAAGCTTCTAAATAAAAATGAGCTCGGAGTTGGCGAAATCGCTATAAAAGGGCCTATTGTTATGCAGGGATATTATAACGATAAAGCGGCTACCGACGCTGTTTTTGAAGATGGATACTTTAAATCAGGCGACCTCGCCACCCTCACTTCAAAAGGATACTATAAAATCGTCGGGCGAATTAAGAATGTTATTGTCACCAAAACAGGCAAAAACATCTACCCCGAAGAGCTTGAATACTATATAAATCAAAGTCCGTTTGTCCGTGAGTCACTCGTGCTCGGCACTGAGAATACAGGTGGCGACACAAAGATTTTTGCACAGATTATTATCGATGATGAGAATATCCAGTCAAAGCTTGAAAAGGACGGCGTTTTCGACCCTCAAAAAATAGCCGAAGAGGCTAAAAAGGTAGTTTCCGACCTTATTCATAATATCAATGCAAAACTGCCAAACTATAAGTCAATTCGTGATTTTGTAATACGAGATAAAGAGTTTGACAAAACAACAACCCAGAAGATAAAGCGCTTCTCTGATGAGAATAAAGTTACAGAAGAATAGATAAACGAAAAGGACGGAAAAACTTCCGTTCTTTTTTGATTTTCCTTTTAAATATTATATATTTGTGATACAATAATTAATATAACCTATCTAAAACAGTGAGAGGATTTGACTTTATGAAGAAAATTATAGTAGCAATATTATCTATCTGTCTCGCACTCACTCTTTTTGCCTGTGGTGATGGCACCGCTCTTGATGGTCGTTATAACATGTCGTCTATGTATATGGAGGGTTTAGAGCTTCGATATCCAATTATTGCCGCCGCTGGACTGGAAAATTCCTATATCTCTATCGATGGACAAACAGCAGTCGGCTCTATCATGGGTGAAGAGGAAACAACATTCGAAATAGACCTTAGTTCAAATATGTTAATAGACCCGCTCGACTCTGAAAATAACACCGCTTTTGAATTTTCTGAGAATTTTGATGTATTGACAATCAGCGCATATGATGACACAGAAATGATGGAGTTCAAAGTGGATTTCGTCAAAGAGGATAGCCCGCTTTGGGATGATATTTTAGCAGAGGACGACGGCTCTTTTGACGATCTTTTAGGTCTTGGCGATTTATTTGGTGGTTCTGGTTTTGGTTTTGACTATAATTTTGATACCGATTTAGACAGCCCCGATATCGATTTAGACTTTGATTTTGATCTCCCCGATACCGACTCTGATTTACCTGAGAAAAGCCTTGAAGACTACTACGCTGAATTAGAAGATTCCCAGAACCCCGACGAAAACGGCTTTATAAGCGACACCACCTCGCTTGAATTAGGCACGGTTTGGTATGGGTATATGGATATTATGAACTACGAGGGTCCTGATGATTTTAGTGGTACATATGATGTTTATGCTGTGATAGACAATGACGGTTATTTTGATTATTTTGAGATTTATCTCGACGCATCTCCTGATAGTTATCCGATAACTTCATATTATATCGACTTATACGATGATTATTTCATCCCAATAATCGATGAATACGCATACTCGTTCGGTGAGTACTTAACAGAAGATGATTATTTTGGATACTCTGCTTATCTCGATAATGGATTTATCTTTTTGAGCGAGAGTTTTGAAAGTGAAGTAGAGAGCTTTGAAGTTGCATTTGGTTTCCGTGAGTACGGCTCACTTTGGGATACAGACTATGACTATCTCCCACCTGGGTATGATAGCTATTTAGTGGA
>CAYJJJ010000025.1:0-18682 GCA_964370465.1 uncultured Oscillospiraceae bacterium | reverse complement strand
TTTGGGATACAGACTATGACTATCTCCCACCTGGGTATGATAGCTATTTAGTGGAGATAGGGGCGGTTTAAAGACACTTGTAAATACTATTTGAAGTTTGTAATCAAAAATAACCAGAAACTCGATACAATAAAAAATCACCGTTAAGTCGGTGATTTTTTATATTCACTATTAAAGATAGCTATTCTTTATAATTGCCTTTTCACAAAACGGTTAAAGTTGGCAGAGAAAGTCCGAAATTGCAAAGAATTTTCGCAATATTAACAGCTTTACCTCCGGCAGTTTTAACCCCATTCACAACATCTATTGCAGGTGAGAGGCAAACCAAAACAACCCGTGATTTGTCTATCCCCTTTTCCATTTTATTCCCATAGGGGTATCTTCAAGGATAATGCCCATATCTTTTAGTTTATCCCTTATCTCATCGGCAGTTTTAAAGTCTTTGTTTGCACGTGCGCTTTGTCTTTTCTCTATAAGCTCTTCAACTTCCGTATCAATACTTTTGCTTTCGGTTTTGCAGAGTAGTCCTAAAATATTGCAAAGCTCTAAAAATCTCTCTTTTAGCGCTTCAAGCTCTTCTTTTGTGTAGTTGTTTTCTGCAATAAAGCTGTTTATAGCACGGACGAAATCGAAGATATGCGATAGACCGTCTGCCGTGTTGAAATCATCTGACAGCGCTTCTATGAATTTGCGATTAACCGCCTCTGTCATATCTAAAACTTCTTTTGAAATATCGCCAGAAACCCCATTCTCTATTGCAAACTCAAGATTTTCTTTACAGTTATAAAGGCGAGCAAGGCTCTGTTTGCACTGCTCGATTATCTCTACACTGTAGTTTATTGGACTGCGATAATGGGCAGATACCATCATATAACGGATAGGCTCGTAACCGTAAACCTCTGATATCTCACGGACGGTAAAGAAGTTGTTTAAACTCTTGCTCATCTTCTTGTTATCAACATTTATATAACCGTTGTGCATCCAATAGTTTGCAAAAGGTGTGCCGTTTGCACATTCACTCTGAGCAATTTCGTTCTCATGGTGTGGGAATATTAAATCCTGTCCACCGCAGTGGATATCAACTGTTGTGCCGAGATATTCACGGCTCATAGCGCTACACTCGATATGCCAGCCCGGTCTGCCTTCTGAATAAGGGGACTCCCAGTGCGGCTCGCCCGGTTTTGCTTTTTTCCAAAGGGCGAAGTCCATAGGATTTTCCTTTATATCATCAACATCTATTCGAGCCCCAGCCTCAAGTTCCTCAAGCGGTTGCCCCGATAGTTTGCCGTAATCCTTAAAGCTTTTTGTTCTAAAATAAACATCTCCCTCGCTCACATAGGCGTGTCCTTTTTCTATTAGGGTATCTATTATATCAATCATACCGCCTATATACTCTGTAGCTTTTGGGTGGTGGTGAGCAGGGAGTACAGACAGACCCTCTGCATCAGTTTTATATTCTAAGATAAATCTCTCTGCAACTTCTTTTGAAGTTGTCCCCTCTTCATTTGCCTTTTTTATTATCTTATCATCAACGTCTGTGAAGTTTTGCACAAAGGTTACTTTATAGTCTATATACTCAAAGAAACGGCGCAAGCTATCAAAAACGCAGATAGGGCGCGCGTTTCCGATATGAATATAGTTATAGACGGTGGGGCCGCAGGCATAAATGCCAACAGCGCCCTCCTTTATTGTTTTGAGTTCTTCTTTTTGTCTTGTCTGAGTGTTATATATCTTCATTTTTCTCTCCCTCAAGTTTTTTTATCTTCTTTTTAAGCTTATCTATCTCTACACGGAGCATACATATCTCCTGTGCAACAGGGTCTGGGATATGCACCATATCGAGGATATCCTCCCCCTTGAAAACCGCCTGTTTCACAACCCTTGCGGGAACACCAACTGCTGTTGAAAATGGTGGAATCTCTTGCAGTAGCACTGCATTTGCCGCTATCTTGCTACCTCGACCGACGGTAAACGGCCCTAAAATTTTCGCCCCAGCACCCACTAAAACATCATCTTCAAGGGTTGGGTGGCGCTTGCCCTTATCTTTGCCGGTACCGCCGAGCGTTACCCCTTGATATAAAGTACAGTTTTTGCCGATTATTGCTGTTTCACCGATTACAACCCCAGTTCCGTGGTCGATAAATAATCCTCCTTCAATTTCGGCTCCTGGATGAATATCTATAGCTGTGATAAACTTTGCAAAGCTCGAAATAAGCCTTGCAATAAATCGCAACTTTATCTTCCAGAAAAAATGAGCGAGCCTATAAAAAGCAATAGCGTGAAACCCATTGTAGAGCAGGAGAGTTGTGAAAAAACCACCTGCCGCCGGATCTCGCAGTTTAATTGCTTTGAAGTCTTTTGCTATTTTCAATATAATCACCTCAAAATATAAAAAAGCACCTACGGCAAAAATGCCGAAGGCGCATAAGCGCGGTTCCACTTCGATTTGTAACTTTTCACCCTTTAACGCAGAGGTACGGTTTTTCCTACATTTCAAAAAAACAGCTCACGAGCGCACTTCTGATAATCTGAACAAGGAGGCTCTCACCTATCCTCCCTCTCTTTATGCCCAAAACCATCATACTCTTCTCGGTCATAGCTTTTATACTTTTATTATACACAAAACTTCAAAAAATGCAACTCACTTATCGTGAACTATCAAATCTTTATGCTTTAAGATATAGTTTGCCCCTGAAATAACCGTCATCAAAACAACAGCCCAAAGACCGAAAATCGCAACTGCTGCAAGCACTTCCATAGGTACAATCGCTATATCAAACTCGATAAGTGTTGCAACCGTTAACATAAAAATGGTGTAGCTTAGCTGCATAACTGTTTTTATCTTGCCAAAATTATCTGCCGCAATGACGATATTCTGGTGTGAAGCTAAAAGCCGAACAGAAGTGACGACAAACTCACGTGCAAGAATTATAATGACTGCAACAGCTGAAATTTCAAACCTGTCCATAATAGCGACAAGCGCCGACATAACAAGAATTTTATCTGCAAGTGGGTCTAAAAACTTACCAAAATCGGTTATTAAATTTCTACTTCTTGCGATTTTACCGTCAATTGCGTCAGTTATTGCCGCTGCACAGTAGATAATTAGCGCAAAAAGATAAAACTCCATAAAGAAGAAAAATAGAAAGAACGGGATTAATATAATCCGCACAACTGTCAGTTTGTTTGCTAAATTCATTTTACACCTCGCACAGCTCAGCCACAAAATCCATTGTTTCAAGCAGTTTTGTTATTTTAACCCGAACAAATGCGCCTTCATTTAATATCTTATCGGTTTTGAGATATATGTCGTAGTCTATTTCAGGGGCTTCAAACGAAGCACGCAGAATATAGCTATCATCGGTTTGATACTCAACCACCGCTATGCACTCGGTATCAATCCGCTTTAATCGCTGTGATTTTGTTATCTGTGCTGAGAGCGCCATAACTTTATTATACCGCTCTGTTTTTATTTCATCGGCTATCTGCCCATCCATTAAAGCGGCTTTAGTATCCTCTTCTGGCGAGAATGCAAAACATCCAACTTTTGAAAACTCCGCTCTTTTAAGGAATTCTAACAGATATTCAAAATCATCTTCTGTTTCACCGGGAAACCCGACCATTATAGTTGAGCGAAGCTCAGCGTCTGGTATCTCACTCTTAATTTTGCCGATAATCTGGAGAAGCTCTTCGCCACCCATTTTTCTGTTCATCGCATTTAATATCTTTTTGCTTCCGTGCTGAATTGGCATCTCGAAATACGGGAGCACCTTTGGCGTTTCTTTCATTGCCCTTATTATATCATCTGTTATCCTCTCAGGGTATAGGTACATAACCCTAATCCAAGCAAGCCCCTCTATCTCTGATAATCTTTGCATAAGCTCTGGTAAAAGAGGTTTTCCTGTTGTGTCCTCACCAAATCTCGTGCTATCTTGAGAGATAAGAACAAGCTCAGAAACACCCTCTGATACAAGCTTCTTTGCTTCCAAAACTAAATCATCTAAGTCACGGCTTATAAACCCGCCTCGAATTAGAGGAATCGCACAGTATGAACACCTATTATCGCACCCATCTGCAATTTTGAGATATGCAACGTGCGGCAGTGTGGTTAAAACTCGCTCACCTGAGTTTACGTTTCTATCAAAATCTGAAACCTCTATCCTTGAAATACCATAGTATGCATCTTCAATAATGTCGGCAATATCCCCTTGATGGGTAAGACCTACTATCGCTGTAATCTCTGGGATATCTTGCAGTAGTTCCTCTTTATATCTTTGAGCAAGACAGCCAGTCACCACCACTGCTTTAATTGAGGTTGTTTTGCGCAGCTCTAAATAATAGAGGATATTATCTATAGCTTCGATTTTCGCAGGCTCAATAAAACCGCATGTGTTAATAAGCACAACATCTGCAAGCTCCTCTTCATACGTTAAGGCAAACGCAGGCGGGCGCAGTTTGTTTATCATTATTTCGGTATCGACTGTATTTTTGGGACATCCAAGCCCCACCACTAAAACATTAATCATCAAAATTCTCCATAAGTACACTGTTTATTTCGCTGTATGAGTATCCCGCTCTCGCAAGGGCGGCAAACACTTTCGCTCTGCCGTTTTTTTCGCAGAGCTTTGCTTTGTATTTTCGCTCCACAAGCTCTCTTATCGCCGAGCGTTCATCGAGCACTATATCCGCTAAAACCTCTTTTGAAATCTCCCTTGAAATACCTTTTTTATAGAGCTCATTTTCTATTCTCTTTTTGCCAAAACCCTTTTGAACATAGTATTCACATAGGTTTTTGGCATACTCGCTATCATCGAGCAGTCGCTCTTCAATTAGCTTTGAGATAACCTCTGCGCAAACTTCTTTGCTATATTTCTTTGTGAGTTTATCATATAGTGTTTTTGCAGATTGGCTTTTAAATGAGAGGTAGTTTAGCGCACTTCCAAAGCAAGCTCGCCACTCTCTTGTTTCCATTATATCAGAAATTTGACTTTCATCAAATAGGCTACCTATTTTTATCCCTTTTGAAACTAATGTTTCATCGTCGACAGAAAAGAGAAAGCCCTCTTTTGAAAAGAGGGCATAAAATCCTTTTTTGGTCTTTTCAATCTTTATTATCTCGACCACTTACTATACCTCGTCGCCGTCCTCAACGCTCACTTCAACAGAAGCCTTTTTATCGGCTACCACCGCCGCTTTTTTCGGACTCTTCTTGACAGCTACTTCAATCTCAGGCTCTTTGCTGTTTAAAATCTCGTTCATAAGGGTGTTAAATAGCTCTTCGTCGTTTTTGATAAGCTCTTTAACGTTATCCCTACCTTGACCGAGTCTGCGCTCGCCAAAGCTAAACCAAGCGCCACTTCTCTCGATAATACCTTTGTTCACCGCAAAATCAAGCACTTCGCCCTCTTTGCTAATACCAGTGCCATACATGATATCGAAAATCGCCTCTTTGAATGGCGGTGCCACTTTATTTTTAACAACTTTACACCTTGTTTTGTTTCCGATTATATCAGTACCCTGCTTTATAGCCTCAACTCTTCTGATATCAATACGAACTGACGCATAGAATTTTAGGGCACGTCCACCAGGGGTAACTTCTGGGCTACCATAGATAACGCCAACCTTTTCACGGAGCTGATTTATAAATATGCAGACGGTATTGCCCTTTGAGATAACACCAGTTAGCTTACGAAGCGCTTGCGACATAAGTCTTGCCTGAAGACCTACATGGCTATCTCCCATAAGTCCTTCTATTTCCGCTTTTGGCACCATCGCCGCAACAGAGTCGATAACTATAACGTCAAGCGCACCGCTTCGAACGAGCGCCTCTGTTATCTCAAGAGCCTGCTCACCGGTGTCTGGCTGTGAAACAAGCATACTGTCGATATTAACGCCTAAATTTTGAGCATAGACAGGGTCGAGCGCATGCTCAACGTCTATAAACGCAACCTCGCCGCCAGCTTTCTGCGCTTCGGCAATTATATGGAGGGCAACGGTTGTTTTACCGCTCGACTCAGGGCCATAAATCTCAACAATTCTCCCCCTCGGCACACCGCCTATTCCAAGCGCTGTATCAAGCGCTAATGAGCCTGTTTTTATAGCTTCAACGTTTAATATGCTATCCTGACCGAGCTTCATAACAGCACCTTTGCCAAACTGTTTTTCTATCTGGGCAAGTGCCGTTTCGAGTGCTTTACTTTTATCCATTATACTTCCTCCAAAATCTTTCAAAGATTTGGGCAATAACCCCTCTGCCCCTCTTTTACACTAATGATATTATACAACAAACAAATGTTTGTTTCAATACTTTTTAGCGGTAACAACACGTATTATGCCGTTTATGTCCGATATATAGGACAGTTCACTATACCCTTCAGTTAAAAGAATATCCGAAACATCGCTCTCCATAGAAATACCTATTTCAAAAGCGATACTGCCACTGGGTTTTATATAGTCTTTATAGCGCTTTGCAATACTGCGGTAAAAGAGCAGACCGTCATCGCCACCAAAGAGCGCCATTTCAGGCTCAGTTGCAACTTCTTTTGATATTTCCTCCATATCTCTCGCTGTGAGATACGGCGGATTTGCAACGATTATATCAAACTGCCCACTCGGTACAAACTCATTGACATCGGCTAAAACCGCTTCTAAATTGTCCGCTTTATGTAGTTCTTTGTTTTTTAAAAGGTAGCTAAATGCCACATCAGAAAACTCAACCGCAACAAACTCGCTATCTTTATTCTGAACAGCCGCCGCTATCGCAATAGCGCCACTGCCGCTGCAAAGGTCGATACCTCTGCCGCCGTTTTTTGTTTTTTCTATCAGCAATTCACATAGCCATTCGCTGTCTGCTCGGGGAATTAAAACACCCTCGCCGACATAAAGACGAAGACCATAAAACTCCCACTCGCCCAAAATATATTGTAGCGGATATCCGCCCGCTCTTTTTGAAAGTAGCTCTTTTGCTTTTTCTATCTCGCTATCTGAGCAGACCCTCGCTGAAACCGCGTGCGCAAGACCTCTATCTTCACTTAAAACAAAGTCGAGCAAAACACCTGTTTCAAAACGGGGATTTGTTATCTCTTCGTTTTTCGAGAGATACTGAACTCCTAAATTAAAAAGCCCCTCGGCTATCAAACCGCCACCTCATCGCCACTTTCATCGGTTTCAATCGCAAAAGCTGTTTCTTTTTCCTCGTATGCATCAGAAACTAAGCTCTGCTCATCTTCTAAAATATCATCAGTTGTTTTTTCGCTCTCTTCACCTAAAACTATATCGGCTTCTTCTGGCTCATCGCCATCTGAGGCAACAGGCGAAATTTCTTCCGCCGGCTCTTCTTTTATAACGATAGCAGGGTCGCCCTTTGGCAACACAAGCTCGACTGCCGCAATTGCAACTTCAATCATCTTATCGGTTGGTTCCTTTGTTGTTATTCTCTGCAGCCAAACACCAGGCGCCGATAAGACAGATACAACAGGGTTTTGATATTTCCCGGCAAGCTTAATAATCTCATAACTTATCCCCATGATAAGAGGTAAAAGTGATATTTTTAAGGCGGAGCGCAAGAAAATGTTCTCAGCTGTTACCAAAGAGAAAATCGGCACGCTTATTATTAAGATGAAAACAAGAAAGCTCGTTCCGCATCTTTTATGAAACCTTGTGCAACCTCGCACATTCTCGACAGTAAGCTGTTTTCCACTCTCGTAACAGCTAATTGTTTTATGCTCTGCACCGTGATACATAAACGTAGTTTTAATATCATCGAGTTTGCTTACAAAATACATATAAATTATCATTATGGCAATTTTAAATAATCCCTCAAAAAGAGCGCGAAGCCCATATTGTGTTGGGATGCCGAGCAAATCTGCTATGAGTGACGGTAAAAAGACAAGCATAGTTATTGAGATAACCGCCGCTATAATAGCTATAATAGGGCCTAAAACCGAAAGTCCTTTGTCGCCAAACTTCTCCTCAATCCATTTATCAAGCTTATCTGGCTCTTCATCTTCAAGCGATATATCAGCACTTTTCATAAGCGCCTTGTAGCTGTCGTTTATACTGCTACCGAATGCAAAAATTCCTCGTACTATTGGAATTTTATAGATAAATCCCCTCTTTTTTAGCGGTTTCACCTCGGTATAAATACTACCATTATTATCACGCACGGCAAGCGCTTTTTTGCTGTTGCTCTTCATCTCTATTCCGTTTATAACAGCAGCGCCGCCGATACTCTGTTTAGTTTTCAATATATTCCTCCTCTTTGTAGTGCGGAAGTGAAATAATTACTTTAGTTCCACGGTCTACCTCACTTTGAATCTGCATCTCTCCACCGTGCATCAGTATTATTTCATCGGCAATAGCAAGACCTATTCCTGTGCCGCGAAGGTTGTTTTTTGAAGTTTTGTAAAACATATCCTTAACTTTAAATAGCTCGCCCTCTGGAATTCCACATCCGTTATCGGTAATGGCGAGCATGACGATTTCCGCATCAAAATTCAGCGAAACATCAACAATTCCACCCTCGTCGGTGAATTTTAGCGCATTATCTAAAATATTGTTTATAACCTGTAAAATCCTGTTTCTATCGGCATACACCATAACAGGCGTTTGCGGTTCGTGAAACGAGAGCTTTTTGTTTTCTGCATTCGCACGCTCACGATACATCATAACACCTTCACTAACCTCTGCGACGATATCTATAACATCGCAGTTTAGCGAGAATCTGTTCTGGGTTATCCTTGAGAAGTCGAGCAATTCCTCAACCATCTCAGATAGTCGAGTTACCTCGTTTGAGATAATTGAAAGCCCTTTTTCCGCTGTTTCGTTGCCTATATCAAGGGAAATTATAGTTTCTCCCCAACCTTTAATAGCGGTGAGCGGGGTGCGAAGCTCGTGTGATACCGAAGAGATAAACTCATTTTTGAGCTGTTCTATCTTTGAGAGTTCCTCCGCCATCTTGTTTACAGAGTCGCAGAGTTTACCAACTTCATCGTCACGCTCTTTAACAACCCTTACTGAAAAGTCGCCCGATGCTATTTTTGACGCCGACTGCGAAACCGCTTTTATCGGCACAATTATGCTTTTGAGCAAGAAAATCGTCACTGCAATTATTCCAATCGAAACAAAAGCACTTATCGCCACAACCATCAATACATTTGTGAAAACAAGTCCGTTAACCTCTGTGAGGTCGGTAGTAAACCTAATTCCAAACCAACCAACACCATCGATATAATGGGTTGAGAAAACTTCCATAAGACTAATATTGTCTTCGATATAAGTACTCTCAAACCGCCCGTTATACTGGTTATTTACTGCATCTAAGTCGCTTATATCATCTTCTGAAAAAGATATTGCCGCACCATCGTTATACTTTGTTTGGTTATCAATATCCAGCAGCTCATAGTAGATATTCTCGTTCGCAATAAGCTGGTTGCAGATTGTTACAAGCTCACCGATAACATCTTCATCCTCTGCTGAAACCCTGTTCGATGAAGCAGTTATAAACGACTGCACCTTTGAATTTAAGAGGCCTTTAACCTCCTCGTAGTAGTTACTTCTTGTTGTATAACCAAATATACCGCCAATAACAACAACTGCGACTATTACAAATATCGTTCCATATTTTTGAAACCTCGATATAATGCTCTTATCTGGCGCTATTCTTTTTTTCTTTAAACCTTCCATCTATACCCAAATCCCCAAATCGTTTCAATATAGACGGGTTCTCTCGGATTTTCCTCAATTTTCATCCGAAGCCTTCTAATATTGACATCAACCGCTTTTTCCTCAATGTCTGGCTCATTTTTCCAAACCGACTTCAATATATCACTGCGCCTCATAGCTTTTCCGCCAGAACTACAAAAATGCACCATCAGCGCATACTCTATCTGGGTTAAATCTATTCTCTGCCCATCTTTGCTTACTTCTCTTTTTACAGCATCGATAACAAACGGCCCGCTCTCGATAACACTGCGCTCACCACTGAGCTCTTTTATAGTGTTTATCTTGCGGTAAAGCGCCATTATTCGCATAACGAGCTCAGAGGGTGAAAACGGCTTTGTTACATAATCATCGGCGCCGTTAGTAAAGCCTGTTAGTTTATCTTCCTCTTGGCTTTTTGCTGTGAGCAAAATAATTCCAAGTCGCTCACTGCGGGCACGCAAACGCAGACACAGCTCCATACCGTCCATCTCGGGCATCGCCACATCGAGGACCGCAAGTTCTATGTCTTCGTTTTCCAAATATTTGTTATATCCGTCTTTTCCGTCCTCAGCTTCAATGGTATCAAAGCCTGCTCGGTTTAAGTTTAGCACAATAAATTCTCTTATAGCGGCTTCATCTTCCACCACAAGGATTTTACTTTTAGTTTCCATAAAAAACAACTCCGTTTTAGTGTGTATACATTATACCAAAAAAAGTTGCAAAATAAAAGGAAAAACGAGATATATCACAAAAAGTTCAAATTAACGCTTATATATCACTACACCATTATTAAAACTACAACGAATACTCCTCTTTTAGTCTTGCCGCTTTCTGCTCATATTCTTTTTGTTTTTCCGCTAAGTTTGAATATTTGCAAGCTAATGCACAGTTATTATATGCAGATATTAGCTCCTGACAAGCAAAAGTTGTTTCTGTCCACTCAAATAAGCTTTCACATATATTAGCAGAAACCTCATAATAGCTAAGCGCCTTTTCATCCTCGTCCATATTGTAATACACTCTGCCTATTTGCCTATTGCTTATAGATAAATCTCTCATCGCCTCAGGGCTTCCCATCTGCTCGAATAGATTCTCACTTATTTCTAATACTTCTTGATACATATTTAGAGCATTATCATAGTCCCCTTGATTATTATAGATATCGCCAATACTATAATAAGATGCGAATAAATCTCTCATCGACTGTGGCGTTTGAAGTTGCTCATCTAAATTTCTGCTTATCTCAAGCCCTCTCTCATGCATCTTTAGAGCATTATCATAGTCACCTTCTGCATTATAGATATTTCCGATGTTATAATAAGAAACAAATAAATCCCTCATCAACTGCGGCGACCCAATCTGCTCCGCTAAATCCTCTGCTATTTCAAAGCCTTTTTGATAAAGCGAAAGCGCCTCTTCGTATTCGCCCTCTTTATCTAAAATATTGCCGACGTTATTATAACTTCCAGCCAACTCTTTCATCGATTGCGGCGTTTTTAGCTGCTCTGCTAATTCCTCCGCTAATTCAAGGTTCTTTTGATAAAACGAAAGCGCCTCCTTGTATTCTCCTTGAAGTTCTAAAATATTGCCGATACTGTTATAGCTTCCTGATAAATCGCTCATCGACTGTGGCGTTTTTAGCTGCTCTGACAATCTTTCTGTTATTTCTAAATCCTTATGATAAAAAGAAAGTGCCTCCTCATATTCTCCTTGATTTTGCAAAACAAGTCCCAAACCATTATAACTTGATGCTAAATTTTTCATCGACTGCGGTGTACCCAGCTGCTCTGACAATTTTTCTGCTATCTCTAAATCCCTGTGATAAAAAGAGCGCGCCTCTTCATATTCCCCTAAATTCTGTAAAATATTACCTATGCAATTATAGTCTACCGATAAACTCAGCATAACCTCCGGCGTACCCAACTTTTCTGCTAAACTTTTTGCTATTTCAAGGCTCTCTTGATAAAAGGGAAGTGCCTCTTTATATTCCCCTTGATAGACATAAACAGACCCTACTCTTTCATAACCTATCAACAAATTTCGCATAGTATCAGTATTTTTTTGCTCTTCAAATAAACTTTTCGATATTTCAAGACATTTTTGATAGCACGAAACCGCCTCTTTGTAATCCCCCAAAGCAACTAAAATACCGCCTAGTTTATCATAGATTGCCGATAAATCTTTTTGTGACTCTTGTGTTTTTAATTGCTCTGATAGACTTTTGTTGATTTCAAACGCTTTTTTATAATATACATAAGCTTCTTCATATTCCCCGCCAATCTCCAAAATACCGCCTACGCTATTATAGCTTACCGACAAATCTCGCATGGCCTCGGTAGTTTCTATCTGCTTTGATAAATCCTCTGATATCTCTAACATCTTTTGATAATACGACCGTGCTTCATCATATTCACCTTGAGCTGTTAAAATATCACCTAAATTACTATAGGCCATCGCCACTGCTCTATGCCTTATTACAGTAGGATTTTTTAAATTGAGAGTTTCTAAGTTTGAGGAAAGCTTTTTCATTATTTCGTACAGTATTTTATACTCTGCCAAAGAACCTTTAAACCTGTAGAAAAAATCAAAGTTTATAAACTGCGCAAAACTATCGTATTCTTTTTGGAGCACAGCAAACTCAACTAAATCTATAATCCAGCTTTCATCATAAAGTGCAATATTGTGAAGTTCTTCTGCGATAGCATCTCTATTATCATCGGTATAACCATCTATATACTCTGCCAAAAACTCCTTGTCATCCGCCTTGTATGAATGATAAACTATCTCTGATATTCTCACCTCATCGTTTGCATCAAGCTCTTTTAGATGATTTAATATCTTCTTATTTTCACCCTCGAAATCGGCGACACTCAATAGACCCTGCCGGATAACTCGGTGGGTGAAATCAATTCGGCCGTCACTTCGCTCTAAAAAGAAGTTTGAGAGATATTTTGTGAAAAGCGAGAAGTCGATATTTTTAAAGTTTTTGTTTTCTGACAAAAATATCCCCTGTAAATCGGTTATGCGAAGACCTCTGCGTGAAACTGAGAGCAAACTTGCAACCTCTTTGCAAAAACTCTCATCAATTCTGCTCCCCGCCTCTTCGATAAGCATTACCGCCATCTCTTCAGGAGTTTTTGGGAAACTCTCGATTAAAGAGAGCATAAATGCGTTTATTGCATTCATGTCGTTTCCGCCCTCTGCTATTTTTGCAAAGTCTTCTGAGTCGAGCATTAATAGTCTTTGTAGTGCAAGGGAGATGTAGAGAGGGTTTTCGGCGCCCAGAAGCGCAGATAATCTTTCTGTGACCACCTCTGAGAGCTCTTTTCCGTTTGATTTTACAATACTCCCGATTATCTGCGGTATCTCCTCTTTTGATAGTTTTTCGAGCAGATACTGTTTACTGCTTGATTGCAGAGGGTAGAAGATTGGTATCTCAAAGCTATCAAGCATTGAAGCGATAACAGTTACACCCTCAGGTAAAAACGGTGATAGCCAACTAAAGGTTTTTGCTGTTTCGTCCTCTGCCAGCTGGTCGAGCGCATCTGCTATTATGTAGAGCGGTTTATTTGTTTTTTTAGTATAGCTTACTGCAAGCTCCGAGAATTTATCTCGCCACTCTTCGAGTGTTTTTTTCTTCGCTTTGCCATCTTCTGATAGGCTCTCTCGGGCTCTGCTCTCACCGGCTTCGTTCCCACTATTGTAAGTTGTGTCCTCATCACCAAAATGCTCTTCTGCATCTGTAAGCATTTCGAGTTTGTAGACTATCTGTTTTAATAGATCAAATGCTGTTTGTGAGCGTGCCGAGTTTCCGCAGGCAAAAAAGAAGGTTTCATTTTCGTCTGATAACCGCTCACGAAGCTTTGCCATGACCGTGCTCTTGCCGCTCCCCGCAACACCCTGCATTAAAAAAAGGTTTGTTTCGGACTTTTTAATCTCAGTTTCTATCGCTTCAAGAACACTGTATCTCGCTGAAAACTGCGCTGCTTTCTGCTGCGCAAATAGCGCCCCTGATATTTCCTCTCGCTGTTGCCAAGATAAACCCTTCAGTTTCTCGAAGTCACGTGCAAACAAGTTCTTAACATCTTCTTCGACTGTTTTTGCAAAGCTCAAAGGGACTGATAGCCCAAAACTCTGATTGTCCCACTCACAAGAATAGCTCTTTATCAAAGCGCCTGACTTTTTGATTTTTTCTTTGAGTGCGAGCAGCTTCATCTCGATAGCTGGATTTAGTTCTAGATATGCACCCTTAAACTCATCGGGTATATCTTCTATTTTGAGAGGTTCTCTGAAATAGAATAGACAGTGGGACAAGTTCGCATTTTCACCAAGTGCGCCATACTCTATCTCAAGCTCGGTCACGCTCTTTTCATAGTCGTATAGCGGGTGGCTTTTGCTGTCTGCCGCTGTTTGGAGCAGGTCTGCCGGAGGTATCCATCCATATCTCTCGCCGACAAGAACTATCATATATGGTCTTGTATTATCAATCTCATCAAGGCAGACGGAAAGCACCTTTTTATTGCCCTCAACGCTACCGAGCTCTGCGGTGTTAACTCCCCAGCGAAGGTCGATAAATCGGATATTTTCACCATATTCCCTTGCATATATATTAAGACTCGGTATCACCTGCTGCGCTAATATATCACGCTCGCTTTGCATATCCCGAAATGTGCTCGACACAAATATTGATTTCATTTTCCGCTCCTTTGTTGTTCTGCCGCTTTTATGGCGGACAGCCGCAAGGACTGTCCCTGCGTTTGTTCTCTAATTTTGATTTCTGAACCCTGTTCTCTGTTATTATAACCTTATAATAATTTTTCCGCAACAAAAAAAGCTCCCAAAAAAGGAAGCTTTTCTTTATTAATTATTACATTTTTTCGACTGTGTCTCTCGCTATCATAATCTCTTCGTTTGTAGGGATTACATAAGCATCAACCTTTGAGTCTTCTGTTGAGAATTTCGCTATTTTGCCGTTTGCCTCTTTGCAGAGTTCATCTGTAATTTTAAGGCCTAGGAACTCAAACTCCTCACAGATTGCTCTTCTTATTCTGTTGTCGTTCTCACCGATTCCGCCTGTGAAGCAGATAGCATCAACACCACCCATAGCAGCTGCGTAGCTTCCGATAAATTTCTTTATCTGATACACAAACATATCTATTGCAAGTTCAGCTCTCTTGTTGCCTTCGTTTTTAGCTTTTGTTAAATCTCTAAAGTCGCTTGAAACACCTGAAATACCGAGAACGCCCGACTGCTTATTCATCATGTCGCTCATCTCGTCTGGAGTTTTGCCCTCTTTGTTTGCGATAAATGTTACAACTGAAGGGTCAATTCCACCACTTCTTGTTCCCATAAGGAAACCGTCAAGTGGGGTGAATCCCATTGAAGTATCGTAGACTTTACCGTCTTTAATAGCTGCAAGTGAGCTACCGTTTCCAAGATGACATACGATAAGCTTTGAGCCCTCTCTTGCTTTTTCTGTAACTTTATAGTATCTGCGCATTACGAATTTATGGCTTGTTCCGTGGAAACCGTAACGACGGATATGGTATTTCTCATAGTACTCATAAGGAAGACCAAACATGTATGCTTTTTTTGGCATAGTCTGGTGGAATGATGTATCAAATACACCAACCATTGGTTTCTCTTTGCCGAAAACATCTATACTCGCTCTTACTGCCGCTAGCTGTGGCGGAATGTGAAGAGGGCCGAGCTCGGTCATTGTGTCAAGAGTTGATAGTACTTCATCTGTTAGAAGAACAGACTCTTTGTACTCCTCAGCACCGTGAAGAATTCTGTGTCCCACTGCTGAAATTTCATCAACACTGTCGATAACTTTTGTTTCACCAGTTGTTAGAAGCTCAACTACGTTTAAGAAAGCCTCTTTATGTGTGTCCATTTTTTTCTCGATTTCTACCGACGCTCCGCCGACAGATGTATGGCCTATTTTGCCATCAATTCCAATTCTCTCGCAGTTACCTTTTGCTATTAGTGTTTCGCCGTCCATATTTATCAGCTGATATTTAAGCGACGAACTGCCCGCATTAATTACTAATACCTTCAATTATTTTCTCTCCTTAATCTTTCTTTTTACTTGCTTTTTCAAGTCCAAATACTATAATATAGTATAAAGAGATAAATATCAATAGTTAGGAGCACTTTTTTGAGAATTTTCGGGATTATAGTAGAATTCAACCCTCTTCACAATGGGCATACCTACTTAATAGACAAAACAAGGGCTGCGGGCGCTGATTTAACCGTCGCTGTATTGAGTGGCGCTTTAGTTCAGCGAGGCGAATTTTCCTATATTTCAAAATGGGCAAGGGCAAAGATGGCAATAGAGCGTGGGGTTGATTTGGTAATTGAGCTCCCTGCTATATATTCTTGCGCCGCCGCTCCTTATTTTGCAGGTGGTGCAATAGAAATTCTAAGTAAAATGGGATGTGTTAATGCCCTTTCTTTTGGCAGCGAGAGCGGCGACATTTCGCTGTTAAACGAGGTTTCTGATAAAATTGTACTAGATGATGAAAATACAGAACTCAGAGGGATTTTAGAGAGTGGTGCTAGCTATGCAAAAGCAGTCGGCACGCTTTACAATCTCCCCCCAAACGATATCCTTGCCACAAATTATATAGCTGCAATAAAAAATCAGGGTAGCAGAATTATACCGCACCCTATAAAGCGGGTTGCTGTTTCGCACGACAGTTCTATGACATCTGGCGATTTTTCATCTGCATCAAATATCCGCTTGCTTGCTGATAGCGAAGAGGATTTTGGCAGTTTTATGCCGAGAGGCAGTTTTAGTATACTAAGTGAAGAAACCGAAAACGGCAGAATTATCGATAAAAAAGCGCTCTTTATAGCTATTACCACCGCTGTACTCACAAAAACACCTGCCGAACTTCGTGAGATTTTAGATATTTCTGAGGGAATTGAATACAGAATAATAGATGCTTGCAAGCGTGCAGAGAGCTATGACGACTTGATTTTCGCCATAAAAACAAAAAGATACACCCTCTCTCGAATAAGGCGGATACTGCTGTATATTCTTATTGGAATTAAAAAGGGAGTGTATGAAAATGAGCAGTGCGGTGCACGAATTTTAGCTATCGGCAAAGGCGGCGAGGAAATTTTAAAAGCCGCTGACAAAAACTTCACTCTCACCTCTTCTGCAAAAGTGCTCGAAGAGCTCGATGCAAACTACCGATACGAAAGCATTGCTTGTGACCTTTTCTCATTGCTCTGCAAGACGCAAACCCCAAGGTCACAAAACTACACAAATCGAATAGTAAAACTTACAAATAACTAAAATGCAAAGATAAAAAGGGAAAAAATCAGAAGAAAAGTCAATTTCAACATTCGACAAAAGATGATAAAATTATAGTATAAATATTTTGGGAGGATTTTATGAATCGTCAGCTTATAGTTGTCCTCGATTTCGGCGGACAGTATAATCAGTTAATCGCAAGAAGGGTACGTGACCACGGCGTATACTGTGAGGTTATGCCCTATTCAACATCTATTGAAAAGATAAAAGCGGCAAACCCCATTGGAATTATCTTCACAGGGGGACCGAATAGCGTCTACCTTGAGAACTCACCGAAGTGTGACCCTGAAATTTTCGCTCTCGGCATTCCGGTGCTTGGGCTATGTTATGGCGCACAGCTTATGGCGCAAACGCTCGGCGGCGAAGTGGCAACTGCCGATATGCGTGAATTTGGCAGAACTGCTATGGATATAAAAGCGGACAGCCTTGTGTTTAGTGGTGTCGATAAAACCTCAACCGTTTGGATGAGCCATACCGACTATATAAAAGAGTTGCCCGATGGCTTTAAGATAACCGCTACTACAGATAGCTGCCCTGTTGCGGCAATGGAGAATGCAGAGCGCAAACTATACGCTATGCAGTACCACCCTGAAGTAAACCACACAGAGTTTGGCAAAGAGATGCTACTAAACTTCCTTGTAAACGTATGTGGTTGTGTGCGCGACTGGTCGATGGAGAGCTATGCGA
This sequence comes from uncultured Oscillospiraceae bacterium, assembly GCA_964370465.1. GTDB lineage: Bacteria > Bacillota > Clostridia > Oscillospirales > Ruminococcaceae > CAYJGN01. Next base: position 969 of record CAYJJJ010000025.1, on the reverse strand, counting down.
AAACTGCAGTCGAGGATCTCAAAGCAAAAATCGGCGGCGGCAAGGTTATTCTCGCTCTATCAGGTGGCGTTGACAGCTCTGTTTGTGCAAAACTACTTGAGCGTGCATGTGGTAAAAACCTTTTCTGCATCTTTGTAGATAATGGTCTTATGCGCAAAAACGAGGGTGACGATATCGAGGCTATTTTTGGCAGTACCGACCTTAACTTCATAAGGGTTGACGCTGAGGATATCTTCCTCTCGAAACTCGCAGGAGTTTCAGAGCCTGAGCAGAAAAGAAAGATTATCGGCGAGGAATTTATTCGAGTTTTCGAGAGAGAAGCGCAAAAAATTGGCGCTGTTGATTTCCTTGCTCAGGGCACAATCTACCCTGACGTTATCGAGAGCGGTGCAGGGGACGCCCATGTTATAAAGAGCCACCACAATGTTGGAGGGCTTCCAGATGTTGTTGATTTTAAGGATATCGTTGAGCCATTAAGACTTCTATTCAAAGACGAAGTTCGCAGACTCGGAACAGAGCTCGGCCTTCCTGAAAACCTTGTAAATCGCCAGCCATTCCCAGGACCTGGTCTTGGAATTCGTGTTGTCGGCGAAGTTACAAAAGAAAAGCTTGATATCGTGCGTGAAGCCGATTTCATCTTCAGAAGCGAGCTCGAGGCTGATGGTATAGCAAAAGAACTCGGACAGTATTTCGCGGCGATTACAAATATGCGAAGCGTTGGCGTTATGGGCGACTTTAGAACATACGACTATGCACTTGCACTCAGAGCAGTTACAACCACCGACTTTATGACTGCGGAATTCGCCAAAATTCCGTATGAGCTACTCGACAAAATCTCAACGAGAATTGTTAACGAAGTTCGAGGTATCAACAGAATTCTTTATGACATAACTGGAAAGCCGCCTTCAACGATAGAAATGGAGTAGGTTAATATTAAAGGACGATGCAGAAAATCTGCATCGTCCTTTT
>CAYJJJ010000024.1:14412-22166 GCA_964370465.1 uncultured Oscillospiraceae bacterium | reverse complement strand
CGTGTTACCAATATTTACCACACGGAGGTTTTTTATTATGAACAACAAAAATTTTTACAAACTACTTATTTCTCTTCTATTGGCACTTCTTTTATCCCCCATCGTTTCAGCGGCAGTGCAAAAGCAAAGTTTAACAGATGATATTTTGCGCTTTCATTTTCTGGCGAACTCAGATAGCGCCCGTGATATCGAGATAAAAATGGAGGTGCGTGACCTTGTGGCAGAGCATACAGCGAACTTTTTCTGCGGTGTTTTTACAAAAGAAGAGGCGGTTTTAGTGGCGAATAGCAAGATATCGTTTTTGGAGGGTGAAATAAACAGCTACCTCTCTGATATCTGTGATTACACCGCAAAGGTTGAGGTTAAAGATGAGTATTTTAACAGCAGAGTTTATTCTGATATAACACTGCCACAGGGTGAATACACCGCATTTGTAGTAACGCTTGGGGAGGGGGCTGGCCGGAACTACTGGTGTATAGCTTTTCCATCGCTTTGTAGCTCTATTTCAACTGGGGCAGACGAGGTTTTTTCAGAGGAAGAACTCGAGGTTTTGGACGACGATGAAATAGAGATAAGGTTTGCGATAGTTGATTTTTTAGAAAGTACTTTTAAAAGGATACAAGAGTTGTTATAATGAAGTATACGAGGTGATTTTATGATAACTTTTATACTTGGTGACTGCCATAAACTGCTTGCAGATGAGATTTTTGGTGCTGGAAGAGAGAGCGAAAAAGAGAGCGGTGCTCTTATAATTTTGCCTGAACAGTATTCATTTGAGGGCGAGAGTCTGCTAACTCTTGAGTACGACGCAAAGAGCATACAGAAGATAGAAGTAACAACGATATCGAAAATAGCCGCAGAGCTCTGTAAAAAAAGCGATAATCGTCCGCCACTCACCTCGGCGGCGGCAGAGATTTTAATGCGACGTATTATTATAGAAAACGAGGACAAGCTTCGGTTTTTTAAAGGTAAAAATTCAAAGTTTGCATTTGTTTCAAAGCTCTTAAATCTCGATAACGAGTTTATAAACGGCGGAGTTTCTCTTTTGGAGATAGAGGAGTTGTCTAAAAACAACGAAAATGGCAGTCTTTGCGATAAACTGCATGATATTTCGCTTCTGCTTTCGAAATACAGGGAAGAATGTTTGCTTCACTTTCACGACACAAATGAAAAAATAAAAAAACTTTGTGATAACAGCGAAAGTTTGGAGTTTTTTAAGAGTCGTGATGTTTATTTTCATGGGTATTCGGGGTTTAAAGCGCCACAGCAACAGCTAATAAAGGCGCTCATAGAGAGCGGTTGCAGACTCACATTTAGTTTCCTTGCTGATAATATTGAAGATGAAGCTTTTTTAATTATAAAAGAGGTTATAGATAGAATAGAGCGCACTGCGAGAAATTGCGGTGTTGAGTGCGAGATAAAATACATAAAAGATAGTGCGGGAAACCCTCAAAAGAAATTTGCAACAGCTCTTTTTTCAAATAGAGAAGAGCGGGTAACAGATGCGAATGTTAAAATAATAAGCAGTACAAACAGGTATGATGAGATAGCTGAAATAGCGGCGATTATAAAAAACGCTGTGTATAGTGACGGTGCGCGGTTTAGCGATTTTTTGGTTATTGCGCGCGATGTATCTGTTTATCGAAATCCGATAAGTGAAGTTTTTAAAGGGTCGGAAGTGCCTTTTTATATCGACAGAAAAAGCTCTCTCGCCACATCTTCTCCTGCGGCAGTCTGCTTATTTGCGCTGAGGTTTTGCACATTTGGTGGAGATGTAAGCGATGCGGTGGGCTTTGCAAAAGCGGCGCTTATAAAGATTGACGATGATAAATTCTCAGCTTTTTTGAGCTATTTGGAAGTGTTTAATATAAAGGCAAGAGAGCTTAAAAGCCCCTTTGTCGCAACAAAGGATATATTTATTTTTGAAGAGATTGAAGCGGTGCGCAAAGTGATAGTAGAGCCGCTTATAGCTTTCAATGAAAAACTTAAAAACGGCGATAAAACAAAGGCGATATGGGAGCTTTTAGAGAGGGTAAACTATGCAGAAAATCTGAAAGAATACTCAAAAAACAAAGATAGCTATAGTATTCGTCTGCTTCGTCGTCAGTATGATGAGCTTATCGGTCTGCTCGATGAGATATATGCGGCGACGCTCGATGTATCACTCACGAAGAGAGAGTATTTTGAGCTGTTTTCAAGGATGCTTTCATCTTGTGAGTATGGAAGTGTTGAGAGGATGATAGATGAAGTTGTTGTGACAAATTTATCAACCATTCCAAGAACTCTCAAAAAAACAGTGTTTATAATAGGGGCAAACGAGGGAGTTTACCCTCTTATCGCAAAAGAGAGTTCGATTTTTGGGTCATTTGAGCGCCGACTGCTCGGGAAAAGCGGGATTGAGGTGCTTGACAATGCACTCTATAACTACCGTTTTGATATTTATAACATTTACAGCGCCCTAAAACTCTCAAAAGAAAAACTATATATCACATATCCGCAGTTAAGCCTTTTAGGTGAAGAGCTTTATCTGTCGTCGTTTATAACAAAGGTGCAGGCGGTGGCGGGCGATGATATTTTTCTGCAGAAAAAAGATGCGCAGTATTATATTAATTCAAAGTCTGATTTAAAAGAGGCGATTGCAAAAGATGCATATCGGATGAGCGATGGGAGTTTCGGTGAGATTTTCGATAACAGCACATTCGATTACCAGATATCAAACGAGGCGCTTGATGGTGTGATTGGAAAAAATCTATCGGTCTATCCAACAACTATTGAGAGGTATGCCGCCTGTCCGTTTAGTTATTTTTGCAGGTATATTCTATCGGCGAAAACACTCGATAGAGAGGAGCTATCTCCGCTCTATTCAGGAAACATTATCCACTATTGCCTTGAGCAGCTGATGCGTACATTTGACGAAGAACAACTAATTTCACTGACTGAATTTAAGATAAATCAGTTTATTGATAAAACAGTTTCGGACTATTTAAAAGAGCAGTTTTCGGAGTATATCTCGACAGAGCGTCGGTTTTTGGCAAATCTAAGGCGGGTTAAAAAGAGCTTGTTTAAAGTTGTGAACTATATAATAGACGAATACAAAGAGAGCAGTTTTCGTGTATCAGAGCTTGAATTATCAATTGGCGAGGGTGAAACAAAGCCGTATGATATTGATATAGGTGACGGGTACAGACTTTCACTTCGAGGAACGGTAGACAGGGTTGACTGTTTAAAGAGCGAAAAGGGCGATTTTCTGCGTGTTATCGACTATAAGAGCGGAAGTAAGGTGTTTAACCTATCAGATATTAAAAACGGTGTTAATTTGCAACTGTTTATCTATCTTTTTACCCTGCTTAAAAGTGGGAAGTACAAAGGGTTTATACCGGCGGGCGCTTTATATCAGCCGTCTTTTGCAAACATTCTCTCAAAGGTTCAAAAGGAAGATGAAGATATAACTATAAAAAAGAGCCTTGTTAAAAACGGACTTTTTCTCGATGATGAAGACTCACTTGTGGCGATGGAGCGCAAAAGAGAGGGGCTTTATATTGATGTTACTACAAAGCGTTCTCAAAAAACTCAAAACAGCCTTGCAACTCTCGAAGAGATGGGGAAAATTGAGCGCATTATTCATGAAAAGGTAAAAGAGATGGGTAAAGGGATAATTTCAGGTGAGTTTTCAGCGAAACCGCTAAAGACGAAGAGCGGGTTGCGATGTGAATACTGCGAGTACAAAGCGGCATGCAAACGGCGGGATAATGAAGAGGTGCGGGAGTTTGTCGAATATGACCGAGAGGAGTTTTACTATGGCGATTAATTTCACAAAAAGTCAGCAGAGCGCTATAGACAGCGTCGGCAAGTCGGTGGTTGTTTCAGCGGCGGCTGGCAGTGGTAAGACGGCGGTTTTGGTCGAGAGGATAATGAAGCGGATAACGGGCGAAAATCCGATAGATATAGATAGACTGCTAATCGTTACATTTACAACAGCGGCGGCAGCTGACATGAAAGCGAAAATTGGAAAAAGGCTTGCAGAGCAGATTTTAGCAGAACCGCAAAATAAAAATCTCCTGCGTCAACAGCTTTTATTGCAGAGCGCAAGTATTGGCACTACCCATTCTTTCTGTCTTGATTTGATAGGGAATAATTTTTCAAAACTTGGGATTGCACCTGATATGCGTGTGGGAAAAGATGAAACGCTGGTTTCTCTAAAACAGGGTGCGGCGAGCAAGGCGATTTCTCTCTACTTCGAGGAGAATGAAGAAGAGGCGGCGGAGCTTGCTTTGGTGGTGAGCGGTGGTCGGAGCGATAGGGATTTTGAATCGGCTGTTATTAAGTTTGCAGAAGGGGTAAGAGCTCGGTTTGACGGTGAACGACTCTTTTTAGATGACATAAATGCAGTGGAGAAAAACTGTATTGATTATCTAAAGAATTATATTGCAGAGCTTTTTTTGTATGTGAAAAGCTGTTTTGAGAGAGCACAGGACTACTGCGCAGATGCTCTTGAAGTTCGCGTACCGGGACTTGTGTCGAATGCGCAGATGGCACAAAAGGTGATTGAAAGCTGCAAAGAGCCTGGTTATTTGGTGTTTGGTATGCTAAATGAGCTTGAAATAGTGAAGCTTAAGGCGAAACCTCGTGGTAGCAGTGATGAAGATGCGGCGAGCGGCAGAGAGCTTTTTGATGCGGCGAAAAAAGCGATAGAGATTGCAAAGAAACTATCAGCTGAAAAGAGCGATATAAAAGAGGATTTTGCCTATAACAAAAGGATAGTGACAAATTTATTCTCACTTGCAAAAAGCTATCTTCATTTTTACAGCGAGAGCAAGGAGGAAAAAAGCCTGCTTGACTATACAGACCTTGAGCTTTTAGCGATAAAACTTCTCTATGAAAATGGCGAGATAAGCGAGAGGGCGAGGTATCTGCAAGGTCAGTTTGATGAGATATATGTAGATGAATATCAAGATGCAAATGATATTCAAGATATGATTTACAAAGCCATTTCCACCGATGAAAATAATATATTTATGGTGGGCGATGTAAAACAGAGTATCTATGGGTTTCGTGGTGCTGTGCCAAAGCTTTTTATCGATAAACAGCGGGAGTTTTCCGACGGTGCAAAAGGTGAGCTGATACGGCTTCAAAATAATTTCCGAAGTGCAGAGAATGTTGTGAGCTTTGTGAATACCGTTTTTTTGCACAATATGATAGAGGACTTTTCGGGGATAAATTACAGCGAGGAGAGGCTTGTATGTACTTCTCCGCTTGAAACTAAGGGTGAAGCGAAACTACTTACATATCAAAAACAAGAGGGCAAGAGAGCGGTTGAGACTGAAGCAGTAGCGGTTGCGAAGAGAATTCGCTATATGATAGACAGTGGGGTTACTGTGCTTGACGGTGATGGGGAGCGCCCTTGTAAGTATGGCGACTTTGCGATACTGCTAAGGGTATGCAAAGGGGTCGATAGCTTGTTCTCGCACGCTCTAAAAGAGCTTGGGATACCATCGGTTGTCAGAGAAGATAAGCTTCTTTTCGATGCGCCTGAAATATCGGTGCTTATCTCGTTTTTGCAAGCGCTCCACAATCCAACACTCGATATTCCGCTACTTGCGACAATGTTATCGCCAATTTTTGCTTTGAGTGCGGAGAAACTCACCTTGATGAAAAAAGGAAATAGAAAAAGCTTTAGCAAATCGGTGTTTAGCTCTGAGGATAGCGAGATAAAAGAGTTTTTGAAAAGTTTTCAAGAGATGCGCACTAAGTGTGCGACAATGCCTATTTTGGAGTTTCTAAAGGGGGTAGTTTCAGAGTGTGGGTATAGCCAATCGATGCGTTATCGCTACAAGGATTCTGTGGTGACGCAGAATATCAGGCTGTTTTTTGAGATGTTGCAGGAGATGCAGGATAGGGGTAGCGTATACCTGTCGTCGGTGGTTTTTGAGCTTGATAATATGAGAAGGTTATCGATAAATCCTCCGGCGGCGGCATCACTTAGTGCGGGCGATAAGGTCGGTATAACAACTATCCACAAGAGCAAAGGGCTTGAATATAAAATCTGCTTTGTCTGCGACCTTGCACACCAGCTAAACTATGAAAACACAGCGAGAGTTTTGCTTGACAGGGAGCTTTGCTGTGGAGTTAAGCGAATTCTTCCGGGCGGTGATTTCCAGGCGGACAGTTTGGCGTTTAAGATTATAAAGCTAAAAAAGACAAATGACACGATAAAAGAGTATCTCCGAGTGCTATATGTGGCGCTCACAAGGGCGGAACAGAAACTCTTTTTGCCGATAGAGGAGAGTGTTTTAATGGGTGAAAAAAGTCCGCCGCCACTTCCATATGAGCTTTCAAAGGGGAACAGTCTGTTAAGTTTTATTAAAAATATCAGCGGTGCACTGCCAAAAGAGCCGATTGACGAGGGAGTAATAGAACTGCCGACAAAAGAAGTGATTGCCGATATGGCAGATGTAGTATCGGATAAACTGCTATCGAAAATAGAGAGCGAGTACCGCTTTCTGGACAGTACGAAAACAGAAGCGAAGCTATCTGTTACCGAGCTTGTCCACAAGGAAGATGGGTTTGCGTTTATGGCACAGCCGATGTTTGCGAAAGGCCCCACCGCCGCCGATAGGGGTACTGCGGTGCATAAGCTATTGCAGTTTATAGACTTTGAAAAAAATGTTTCAGACGAGGTGGAAAGGCTACTCTCTGACGGAACTTTGAGCGAAGAGCAAGGTGCGCTTATCGACATAGAGCAGATAAACAGGTTGATTAAAGGGGCGCTTTCGGATATAATTGGCAGAGGAGAGCTTATGCGAGAGCTTCGGTTTTTATCGGCAATAGAGCAGAACTTTGGTGATAAATCCATATTGCAAGGGGTTGTTGATGCGGTAGTTGTTGCAAATGATGGATTGTATATAATAGATTATAAGACAGATAGGGTTTCGGATATTTCGCTGCTCCGAGAGCGGTATGACAGGCAACTATCGCTATATGCGAAAGCTCTTGAAAGCCACTTTGGCAAACCTGTTTTGAAGAAATATTTAGTTTCAGTTTATAAAAATGAAGTATTAGAGGTGTAGTTAATTGTTAGTAAAAGCGGAGGGAATAACCCACGGTTTTTTAGATACCGATATTTTAAATGATCTCTCCTTTGCAATAAATAAAGGGGACAAAATAGGGCTTGTCGGTATTAACGGCGCTGGGAAATCGACCCTGCTAAATATCCTGACCGGTGAAATTTATCCGCAGTCGGGCGTTGTTGTTCTGCCGCAAAATACCCGCATCGGGTATCTGCGTCAACAGCATGGAGTGTCGGCGCAAAATAGTTTGAATGAGGAATTGCGCCTTGCTTTTTCTGAAATTTTAGAAGCGAAAGAGGAGCTAAAAGAGCTCAACACAAAAATCGAGCAAAATCCGAATGATAACAAACTAATCGAGCGTTTATCAGAACTTCAGACCTTTTACGACAGTAACGAAGGGTATAATATCGACATAAAAATACAAACTGTAATACAAGGAATGGGTTTTTTAAGAGAGGATTTGGATAGAAATGTTGGGAGCTTGTCGGGCGGCGAGAAGACAAGGCTTTCCCTTGCGAAAATTCTTCTGCAAAACCCCGATTTGCTGATTTTGGACGAGCCGACAAACCATCTCGACTTCAATATGCTCTACTGGCTGGAGGATCATCTCAGCAGTTTTAAGGGCGCACTTATAACTGTTTCGCACGATAGGTATTTTCTAAATAGGACTGTCAAAAAAATATGGGA
>CAYJJJ010000024.1:12569-14312 GCA_964370465.1 uncultured Oscillospiraceae bacterium | reverse complement strand
CGTGCATCAACTGCGAAGATGGCGCAGAGCAGACAAAAAGAGCTCGATAAGCTCGAAGAGGTTAAAAAACCACGTAAGTTTTTGCGGCCGTTAAAGCTGTCGTTTAAGTATGACAGGGAGCCTTTTGAGAATGTACTACAAGTTAAAGGGTTATCGCTTTACGGTGGTGAGAGGCTCCTCTCAAAAGATATCGACCTTAATTTAATTCGTGGGGAGAAGATAGCTGTTGTAGGGGCGAATGGTGTTGGTAAGACGACCTTTTTAAAGGCTATTATCGGAGCTGATGCAAGGGTGAGGTTTGGCGAGGGTGTTAAATCTGCATACTTTGAGCAGGAGGACACAGCGCTAAACTCGCACAACTCGGTGCTCGGTGAAATTGCTGATAACTTTTTATCGCTCACCGATAAAGAGCGCAGAGATGCGCTGGCTTTGGTGGGGATACGTGGAGAAGATGTTTTTTCTTCGGTGGGAACGCTCTCGGGCGGTGAGAAAGCACGGCTTAAGTTTTGCATTGCAATGCTTACACGGGGAAATCTGCTTTTATTTGACGAGCCGACGAACCACCTTGATTTGCAATCTAAAGAGATGCTTGATGAGTCGCTACAAAGCTTTACAGGTAGCGTTTTGATGGTGTCGCACGATAGGTATACCCTGTCACGTGTGCCCTCGAAAATCGCCGTCCTAACCCCGACTGGTTTTGAAATTTATCGCAGTTTTGAGAGCTTTGAGGATAGATACAAGACAAAAGGAACAGCTGTGCGCGCACAAAGTTCATCGGAAGCGGATAGCGAAGATGATGGTGTCGCTACAAAACAGGTCGATAAAAAGGAAGTGCGAAAGAGAAAAGCGAAACTGCGCCTACTTATAAAAGAGTGCGAAGAGAAGATAGAGATACTTGAAGCAAAAGAGAGCGAGATTGAAAGTGAAATTAACAGCACTTTTGACTTCAAAAGACAGGCAGAGCTATGCATAGAGCTCGAAGAAGTTAAGGGTGAAATCGCAAAAACGATGGATTTGTGGGAAGAATATCAAACAGAGGTTGACAAGATTTAATATGTATGGTAGAATACCAGAGTAAACAAAGCAGAACAGCCGTTCTCACCAAAGGGCATTTTAAGCTCTCGGTCAATAAGCGTTTCTTTTTTGAAGTATTCGCAGACGGCTATTGCTGTCTGCGTTTTTAATTAAAATCTATGGAGGTGTTTAACTATCGCTACAAAAGATATGCTCATCAACGAACAAATTCGTGTAAAGGAAGTCCGTTTAATTGACGCCGCAGGGGAGCAACGTGGAGTTGTTTCGCTGTCTGCTGCTATGGAACTTGCAACTCAGGCAGGAACTGATCTTGTTATGATTGCTCCGAATGCAGCGCCGCCTGTGTGCAGAATTATGGACTACGGCAAATACAGATTTGAGCAGGCGAAAAAGGAAAAAGAGGCAAGGAAAAATCAGAAGATAATTGAACTCAAAGAGATTAGGTTATCTCCCGGCATTGATGTAAACGACTTTAATATTAAGGTTAAAAACGCAATAAAGTTTTTGAAAGCCGGCGATAAAGTTAAAGTTTCTATTCGTTTTCGCGGTCGTCAGATGGCGCACCCTGAAATCGGCGTTGAGCTTATGGGCAGATTTTTAGATTCAATATCTGAGTTTGGAACAAGCGATAAACCGTCGAAGATGGAAGGTCGCAGCATGGTAGCGGTTGTCACATCGAAGATTAAAAAGTAGAAGGAGGAAGACAAA
>CAYJJJ010000024.1:0-12469 GCA_964370465.1 uncultured Oscillospiraceae bacterium | reverse complement strand
TTAAACTTGCAAAAGGTTACTATGGCGCAAAAAGCATTCGCTTTAAGATGGCCAAACAGCAGGTGATGAAGAGCGGTAACTACGCTTACATCGGAAGAAAAAATAAAAAGAGAGATTTCCGCAAACTCTGGATAACAAGAATATCAGCCGGATGTAAAATGAACGGTATGAACTACTCAACATTTATAAACGGACTTAAAAAAGCTGGCATCGACCTAAACAGAAAGATGCTATCAGAGATTGCTATTGCAGATGCAACTGCATTTACAGCGCTTTGCGAAAAAGCAAAAGCCGCATTATAATCACAAAAATCTTGCGCCCGTCAGCTTAATGTCGGGCGTATTGCTATATAATTGAGAGGTTATTTATGGATATAAATTCCAAAACAAACCCGAAAATTAAAGAATATATAAAACTTCGAGATAAGAAAAAATACCGCATAGAAATGGGGCTTTTCGTAACTGAAGGGATAAAACCCGTCGGGGAGGCTTCGCAGTTTGGCGAGATAGAAACGCTTTTTTATACAGAGAGTGTAGCCTTGAAAGACGAGCTATCATCAGTTTTAGATAAATCGAAAGAGAGCTATAAAGTAAGCTTTGAAGTTGCGGATAAATTAGCGGACACTGCCGCGCATCAAGGGGTGTTTGCCGTTTGCAAGATGCCGAAGTTTGACTTTTCACCAACTAAAGATAGCAGAGTGATACTGCTTCAAAATCTGCAAGACCCTGGAAATATGGGAACAATTCTGAGGACAGCCGCAGCTTTCGGTATTAATGCCGTTTATCTTTGCAGCTGTGTTGACAATTATTCCCCGAAAGTTGCAAGGAGCAGTGGAGGCGCAATCTTTAAAGTGCGGACAATTATTGCAGATGAAAAAGATGCGATAAAAAGCCTAAAAGAGCAAGGTGTGAAAGTGTACGGTGCGGCGCTTGGCGATAACAGTGAAGAGCTATCGAGTGAGCTGTTTTTGGGCGGATGTTGCGTTTGTATCGGAAACGAGGGGCAAGGGCTTACAGATGAAATTTTATCTCTTTGCGATAAGAGAGTTATAATACCTATGGGTGAAGAGAGTGAGTCGCTCAATGCGGCGATTGCCGCCTCTATATTTATCTGGGAGATGAGAAGATGATTGAATATTATCTCTGGCTAAACGATGCCCTCTATCTTAATTATCAAAATAACAAGGCTATTTTAGAGAGATTTTGCTCTCCGAAGGAAATTTATAAAAACAGAGAAAGCCTTTCTAATGATGAGTTTTTCAGAAAACTCTCCCCAGATATATTTTTAAAACGAGATATTTCATATTACCGTGATGAGTATCATATGGCGCAAAAACAGGGAATTGAGATAATTACTGTCGAAAATCAAAACTATCCCGAATATTTAAAAGAGTTTGAAGAATGCCCGATACTATTTTATGCAAAGGGAGATATATCCCTTCTAAATGAGGGGAGAAGAGTTTCGGTAGTTGGAAGCAGAAAAATTTCGCAGTATGGCAGACGGGCAACAAAAGATATTGTGACGTCGCTTTGCGATGCGGGAGCTACAGTTGTAAGCGGACTTGCACTTGGGGTGGACAGTGTGGTGCACACAGTGGCAGTAGGTGAAAACAAAGGCTCAGTTTGCATAATGCCAAATGGATTTACCGTTGATTATCCGAGTGAAAATACGGCACTACGCGAAGAGATTGAGCAAAAGGGGCTTGTTATATCAGAGTTTGCAGTGGGTAGACGGGCGGAGAAATATAATTTCAGAGCTCGGAACAGATTGTTCTCGATGGTATCGGGTAGTTTAGTGGTGACAGAGGCTGGCAAAAAGAGCGGGGCTTTGATGAGCGGTAGTTTGGCGGCAAAAATAGGCGCAGATGTTTATTGTGTTCCGTATCCTATTTATGAGCAGAGCGGTTGTAACGATTTAATAGCCGATGGGGCGTTTATAATAACCGATATAGGGGCGCTCTTAGAGAGTCTTTCGCTTGGTGTTTGTCCTAAAAGCGACAGTATTATTCTTGACAACGATACGCAGTTGATATTACAATCACTTAAAGGGGATATGAAAACGCTCGATGAGATCATCGAGGAAACGGCGCTTTCGCCGTCGGATGTTTTGATAGCGCTCACCACCCTTGAGCTGAGTGGAGTGGTCAAGAATTTAGAAGATAAATACTTTTTATAAAAAGAGTGAAAATATAACGAGTAGAAAAGAGAGGATGTTTTTGTGCAGAAATTAGTGATAGTTGAGTCGCCTGCAAAAGCAACAACGATAAAGAAATATCTCGGTCGGGGATTTGATGTTATAGCCTCAATGGGGCATATTAGAGATCTACCAAAATCGACCCTTGGTGTTGATGTTGAGAATAACTTTGAGCCGAAATACAAGAATATTAAAGGCAAAGAAGAGATAATTAAAGAGCTTAAAGCGAAGGCGAAAAAAGCCGATAAAGTTTATCTCGCAACCGACCCTGACCGTGAGGGAGAGGCTATTTCCTTTCATTTAGCGGCGCTACTCGGTCTTGATTTAGAAGACGAAAATAGGGTTACATTTAATGAGATAACAAAGTCTGGCGTTAAGAGCGGAATGGCGCAGCCGAGAGCCGTTGACAAAGACCTTTTTAATGCGCAACAGGCGAGAAGAATACTCGACAGGATAGTTGGGTATAAGCTATCGCCGTTTTTGTGGCGTAAGGTTAAGAGGGGATTATCGGCTGGCCGTGTGCAGTCGGTCGCTGTGAATATTATCGTTACTCGTGAAGAGGAGATAAAGGCCTTTACACCAACTGAATACTGGAGCATTGAAGCTTCACTTGAAGGCAGTGGCAAAAGCTTTACAGCGAAATTCCACAGCAAAAAAGACGGCAAAAAGATAGATTTGAACAACAAAGAAGAAACAGATGCTATCTTAAAAAGCCTTGAGGGTGCGCAGTTTAAGATAGATAAAATAACCTTTGGCAAGCGTGAAAAACGCCCAGCACCGCCTTTTATCACATCAACACTACAGCAAGAGGCGAGCAGACGTATGTATTTCAATGCGGTGCGCACTATGAGAATAGCGCAGACGCTCTATGAGGGTGTTAAGCTTCCATCGGGCGAAACGACAGGTCTTATAACATATATGAGAACCGACTCGCTTCGTGTTTCACCGGAAGCGCTAAATGGCGCTCGCAGCTATATAGAGAGCACTTTTGGCAGCAAATATCTGCCTGAGAGCCCGAAATTTTATAGCAAAAAGAAAAACAGCCAAGATGCCCACGAGGCGATAAGACCTACTGATGTTTTCCTAACTCCTGAGAGTATCAAAAGCAGCCTTACCACCGACCAATACAAGGTGTATAGGCTTATTTGGGAGCGATTTGTCGCAAGCCAGATGGAAAATGCCATTTTGCAGACGGTGCGGGTTGATATCGGGGCCGCTGATAATATCTTTAAAGCATCGGGATATACTGTTCAGTTTGATGGGTTTACAGCCCTTTATGAGGAGAAGAAAGACGAGGAGGACGAGGGAAACACCGCTCTCCCACCGCTCTCACAGGATGAGATACTAAAGCTTTTAGATATTAAGGGAAACCAGCATTTCACCCAGCCACCACCACGGTTTACAGAGGCAACGCTTATACGTCTGCTTGAGGAGAATGGTATTGGTAGACCGTCTACTTATGCGCCAACAATCGGCACGATTATAGCTCGAAACTATGTTGAGCGAGAGGGCAGAGCATTAAAGCCAACTGCCGCCGGCGAAGTTACAAGCAAACTTATGGACGATTATTTTGATAGTGTTATCAATATAAAGTTCACCGCTGGTATGGAGGAAAACCTCGATAAGATAGAAGAGGGGTCGGTTGACTGGAGAGAGATTTTATCATCTTTCTATGGCGACTTTATAAAGACATTTGAAAAAGCAGAGGTTGAAACCGAGGGTAAGAGATTTAAGATACCTGAGGAGGAAACAGATATTATATGCGAGCTCTGCGGTAAAAATATGATTATAAGACAGGGGAGATTTGGCAAGTTTTTAGCGTGTCCTGGGTTCCCTGAATGCACAAATACAAAGAAACTTATAATTGAGGTAACAGGTAAATGCCCACAGTGCGAGGGCAATTTAGTTGAGAATAAGAGCAAAAAGGGCAAGAAGTTCTACGGGTGCAAAAACTACCCAGAATGCAACTTTATGACCTGGGATATGCCGCAAAAGGAAAACTGCCCTGAGTGCGGTAGTACCTTGTTTAAAAAAGGGTTCCGTGGCGGTGCGGTGAGCTGTCTGAAAGATGGTTGTGGGTTCACTAAAGAGAAAAAAGCGCCGGCAACTGCGACAGAGAAAAAGACTGCGACAAAGAAACCGGCTGCAAAAAAGACGACCACAAAAAAAGCGACGACTAAAAAAACAGCTGCAAAAAAGACGACCACAAAAAAGAGTACCGCTAAAAAGGTGAGCGATGATTAATGTTATAGGTGCGGGGCTTGCGGGCTGTGAAGCGGCGCTTGCTATTTCAAGAGAAGGTGTTGCGGTACGGCTTTTTGAGCAGAAACCAAAACGCAAAAGCACGGCGCACGAGAGCGATAATTTTGCAGAGCTAGTTTGCTCAAACTCGCTAAAGGCAAAAAGGGTGAACTCTGCGGCGGGTCTTTTAAAAACGGAGATGGAGCTGCTAGGCTCGGCTGTTGTGAGTGCGGCAAAAAAACACGAAGTTTCAGCCGGTGGTGCACTTGCAGTTGATAGACTTTTGTTCTCGAGCGAAATCACAGATATGATTAAAAACGATAGAAATATCGAGGTTGTAGAGGGTGAAGTTACAGGGATACCGAGTGGCATAACTATTATTGCGACAGGACCTTTAACCGATGGAGCCCTTGCAGAGGAAATTTCAAAGCTATGCGGTGAAAATCTCTCGTTTTACGATGCGGCGGCACCTATTATAACGGCGGAATCGGTCGATATGGAGAGCGCCTATTTAGCGGCGAGGTATGATAGAGGGGACGCTGATTATATAAACTGTCCGCTAAACAAAGAGGAGTATCTGCATTTTGTCGAGGAACTCACAAAGGCGGAAACTGTTATACTTAAAGAGTTTGAGCGTGGAATGGTATATGAAGGGTGCATGGCGGTTGAAATTCTTGCGAAACGAGGGGTTGATACTCTGCGTTACGGACCGCTAAAACCGGTGGGGCTCGATGATCCGAAAACAGGTAGGTGGCCTTATGCGGTGGTGCAACTTCGTGCGGAAAACCGTGAGAAAACGCTGTATAATCTGGTTGGTTTCCAGACGAATTTGAAGTTTGGAGAGCAGAAAAGGGTCTTTTCACTGATACCAGCGCTTAAAAATATGGATATTTTAAGATATGGAGTTATGCACCGAAACAGCTTTATAAATTCCCCAGTTCTGCTAAGCTCTGATTTATCGCTAAAGACAAACAGCGATATATTCTTTGCGGGACAGATAACTGGAGTTGAGGGGTATTGCGAGTCGGCGGCTTGTGGGATATATGCGGGGATTAATGCGGCTCGGAAGTTTAAAGGGGAAAAACCTCTGCCACTACTGCCCGAAACGATGACAGGGGCGCTAATTTCATATGTAACAAGCTATGAGGGAAAAAATTTCCAACCAATGGGGGCGAATATGGGGATACTACCCCCACTGCCCCTGAGGATAAAATCAAAAGAAGAGCGCTATGCGAAAGTGGCGGAGCGTGCATTAAATAGAATGAGGGATGTTAAATGAGGATAATTGCAGATGTTTTTGGCTCGGATAACGGACATGTCGAGCTATTAAAAGGGTGTTTTGATGCGAAAAATGAGCTTTCGGTCGATATAACAGTTGTGGGTGACGAAGAAAAGATTAAAAGTGCGCTAAAGGAGCTATCTATTCCAGAAAATGCTTTCCTGATTGCGCATGCACCTGAAGTTATAACAATTGAAGAGGATGCAAAACACGTTGTAGATAAAAAAGAGACTTGCTCGATGGGCAAGGGGCTTTTGATGCTCAAAAAAAGCGAGGGCGATGCATTTGTAACAGCTGGCTCAACCGCTGCTTGTGTTATGGGTGGAGCGCTTATTGTCGGCAGGATTAAGGGCGTTCGCAGACCCTCGATAGCGCCTCTTATGCCGGGTGACAAAGCACCGTTTATGCTGATTGACAGCGGTGCGAATGCCGATTGCAGACCTGAGATGCTAGCGCAGTTTGGCGTTATGGGTGCAGCTTTTATGTCGGCACATATGGGGATTGATAACCCAACTGTTGGCCTTGCGAATATCGGTGCTGAGGATAATAAGGGCAGTACTCTTTATGTTGAGGCGCACGAGCTTTTAAAAAAAGAGAAGATAAACTTTGTAGGGAATGCTGAGGCAAGATACATTCCGTCTGGCGACTTTAATGTTGTTGTGGCGGACGGTTTTGTTGGAAATATCATCCTAAAGCTCACAGAGGGCGTTGCTATGATGCTCACAAAGAATATAAAGAGCATTTTTACAAAGAATATATTTACAAAGCTTTGTGCTTTAGTGCTAAAAGGTGGACTTGCAGACTTTAAAAAGAAGCTCGACCACGATGAGATAGGTGGCGCTCCGCTTCTTGGACTTCGAGCACCTGTTATAAAGGCGCACGGGAGCAGTAACGCTAAAGCTTTTAAAAATGCAATAAGACAGGCGAAGAATTTTAAAGAGGGCGGAGTTGTTGAAAAAATAACAGCGGCACTTTCAAAAAACGAGGAGTAAAATGGAGAAATTAGAGCAAACAATAGGATATGAATTTTCGGATAAGAACCTTTTTAAGAGGGCGCTTGTCCATTCTTCATATGCAAATGAAGAGGGTACGAAAAGCAACGAGCGACTTGAATTTTTAGGCGACTCGATTCTATCCCTTGTTATTAGCGACTTTTTATACCTCAATTTTTCCGACCTGCCTGAGGGCGATTTAACAAGGCTTCGCTCGTTGCTTGTCTGTGAAAACTCGTTATATGAGCAAGCGCTTAAAATAAATCTCGGGAAAGCTATGTTTTTTGGGAAAGGCGAGGAAAAGGCTGGGGGCAGAAGTCGTAAATCAATTCTTGCCGATGCTTTTGAGGCGCTAATTGCGGCAATTTACCTCGATGGAGGGTATGAGTTTGCCGAGAAATTTATTCTACGCTCGATGGCAAAAGAGCTTGAAGGCAGGGCACGTGAGAGTTTTAAGGACTTTAAGAGCGAGCTTCAGGAGTTTGCGCAGAGCAATTTTGATGATAAAATATACTACCGTTTATCTTACGAGAGCGGACCTGATCACCAAAAAGAGTTTGGGATTGATGTTTATCTTGGCGACAAAAAAATAGGGTTTGGTAGTGGAACCACCAAAAAATCGGCGGAGCAAGAGGCGGCAAGAGAAGCGCTCATTAGTTTAGCGCAGTGAAACAGGGGGCAGTAGCGATTTTCATTCCGCACCTTGGCTGTCCTTGTCTTTGCAGTTTTTGCAATCAAAGGGTTATTTCAGGCGAGCAGAGCGCGCCGACTGCAAGTGAGGTTCGCAAAACGCTTGAAGATGCGAAAAATCACCTAAAAGAGCGGTGTGAAAACACAGAGATTGCCTTTTTTGGTGGCAGTTTTACCGCAATTGATAGAGGATATATGCGAGAGCTCTTAGAGGTTGCCGGTGAGTTTATCGGCGAGGGCGGCTTTTTAGGAGTGCGCATTTCAACAAGGCCTGACTGCATTGACGAAGAGATACTAACGCTTCTCAAAAGATATAATGTCCGCACAATTGAGCTTGGTATACAGTCGCTTGATGATAGAGTACTTACAAAAAACAACAGAGGGCATACAGCAAATGATAGCATAGAGGCTGCGGGTCTTATAAAAAAATATGGATTTTCGCTTGTTTTTCAGCTTATGTGTGGTCTGTTTTCAGACAGCGAAGAAACTATTTTAAAAACAGCAGAGCAAACGGTTATGATAAAGCCTGACGGTGTTCGCATTTATCCTGTTTTGACACTTCGTGGTACAGAGCTTGAGCGGTTATACACAGAGGGTGTGTACAAACCGTTATCACTTGATAGTGCTGTTTCTATCTCGCTGAAATTAAAGCGGATATTTGATAAAGCGGGTATCCCGATAGTGAAGTTAGGGCTTCATGCGTCGGCGGATATAGAGGAAAATTTAGTGGCGGGACCATATCACAGCGCATTTTCACAACTTGTTTCTTCCCTTGAAATGTACGAAGATATAAAAGAGATGCTCGGTGGGAGAAAAAGCGGAACTGTTTATACAAATCCTCGCAAGTTAAGTGATTTTTATGGGCAGAAAAAAGTTAATTTAGAGAAATTTGCATCGGACGGAATAAACCTTAATTTGGTTGTTTCCGAAGATGTTGACAGTTATAGATTAGATTAGAAAGGACTTTTAGGATATGTTTTTAAAGTCGGTTGAAATACAGGGTTTTAAAACCTTTCCCGAAAAGACAGTTGTCAGTTTCGGCAAAGGGCTAACCTCGATTGTAGGGCCTAACGGAAGTGGCAAGAGCAATATTTCAGATGCTATTAAGTGGGTTATGGGTGAGCAGTCGAACAAGAGTTTGCGAGTTTCAAAGTCGGAGGGTGTTATATTTGATGGCACCGACACGAGAGGCCCGCAGTCGCACGCGACAGTTACCCTGGTTATTGATAATAAAGACAAAAGCCTTGATATAAATACCGACGAGGTGCTTGTCACAAGAAAATACTACCGCTCGGGCGAGAGTGAATATCTCATTAACAAAATTCCTGTCCGTCTGCTAGATATAAACGAGCTTTTGATGGACACAGGGCTTGGTAAAGGCGGATATTCTATCGTTTCTCAGGGGAAAATTTCCGATATCGTCGATAAGAGCGACGATAGGCGAAAGGTTTTTGAGGAGGCAGCTGGTATATCGAAATACCGCCACCGTCGCCACGAGGCTGAAAAAAGGCTTAATCTCGCAGAGGAGAATCTTCTCCGCCTACGGGATATTTTAGTCGAGCTTGAGGGAAGGGTTGGGCCTCTTAAAACACAAAGTGATAAGGCGAAAAAGTTTTTGGAGTATTCAGAGCGGCAGAAAACCGTTGAAGTGACACTTATAAACCGCTCACTTGACGATATTAAGAAAAACGAGCGAGATATCGACTCGAAATTGTACATAGCGAAAGAGCAATACAGCGAGATAAAAGGCAAGCTCGCAGGGGCTGAGAGCGAAATAGATGAGCTAACAAGCCTTATTTCAGCTGCTGCCTTGCAGATAGATGAGCTTCGTCGTCGTGAGGGTGAAATTATAAGCCTTACAAGCGATAACGAGCGAGATGTTGCCGTTGTCGAAAATGAGATATCACACAGAGAAAAGGTAATTGAAGAAGCGACAGCAGAGCTTTTAGACGAGGGAAAAACTACGCAGGAGCTTGAAGCGATAAAATCAGAGCAGACTGAAAAGATAGCGGGATTAAAAGAGAAGTTAAATCAGCTAAATGAGCAGTATGATGCTCTTTTAAGCGCAGTTGAAACTATCTCGCAGGGTGCATCTGCCGAGGAGAGCAACAAGGACAACACCGCTTCAAGACTTGCACAGCTAACCCTTAACACTGCAACTAAAGCTTCGGAAATTGAAAATGCAAAATCGGCGAAGACGGATGCGGAAAACAGAATAATAGCAGAAAAAGAAGAGCTTGCGACTACAAAATCTCAGGCGAGCACATTGAATGAAAGATACAATAGCAGCAAAGAGGTTGCTGAAGAGGCGGATGATGAATTATCGAGCTTTTTAAATGTTGAATCAGCGCTTTTGCAAAAACTTCAAAACAGAGAGGCAAAACAGGCGGAAATTTCAAGTGAAATTGATAAACTGCGCTATGAGCGAACTAAAACAGAACAGCAGATGCGAGTTTTAGTAGACCTTGAAAAGAGCATGGACGGCTATTCGGGAAGCATAAAAGAGGTGCTAAAAGCTTCTGCTACAGGTAAACTTCGCGGTATTCGTGGAACGCTCTCAAGTCTTATAAAAACGGGCTCGAAGTTTGCGGTTGCAGTTGAAACGGCGCTCGGTGCAGCTATGCAGAATGTTGTTGTTGAGAGTGAAGAGTATGCAAAAGGGGCGATAGCGCACCTTAAAGAAACAAGGGCTGGTCGAGCTACTTTTTTACCGCTAACCTCGATAAAGGGCGGTAGAAGCTTGCAAGATGACCCTTCGAAAGAGCGTGGATTTGAGGCGATTGCCGCTGATGTTGTCGATTGCAATGGAGAATATAGGGGGATTGTTTCCAATTTCCTATCCCGCACTGTGATAGCAACAGATATCGATGCAGCGGCTTTTATCGCAAAGAAATATGGGTATAGATTTAAAGTGGTGTCGCTCGATGGGCAGACGGTAAATGCCGGCGGCTCGTTTACAGGTGGTTCGCTATTTAAAAATGCGGGCGTTTTAAGCCGTGGCGAGAGGATAGAGAAGCTGAAATCCGATATTGCGGCATTTGATGAAAAGATAAATGGGCTTTTAGAAAGCCTAAATAAAGCGGAGTATGATAGCGCCAGTGTGAAAGCGGACCATGAGAGTTTATTATCGAGAAAGCGTGCGGCAGAGGAGAATAAACTGCGTGCCGATACCGAGCTTTTAGGCCTGTCAGAGCTTATTGAAAACGGCAGTGCCGCAGTGCAGGAGAAAGAGCGCTCGATTGAAGAGCTCACACTGCGCATTGAAAAGCTCATAGCTGTCATAGAGGCGGCAGAGAAGTATATCAGTGACGCTAAAGTGGAAGAAGAGGAGCTTCGTGAGCTGTTATCAAAACAAGAGGGGCAATCGAGAGAGATAGCGAAGCGCCTTGAAGAGCAAAAAAATGCTTTGTCGGAGCTTAATATTGAGAAAATTACCATTTCAAAAGACTTAGAGGTTGCGCAAAATGAGTTGGTGCAAATCGAAGAGCGTGAGCGAAATAAAGATGAGAACAGGGCGAAAATCGAAGAGAAGATAGTTTTGCAAAAAGCGGAAATCGAAGAGCTGAATGCGAAAATTGCATCGATAGCATCGCAAAGTGAGCAGGGAGTGCAGGAAATTTCGGAGATAAAAGCGGGTATTTCAAAGATAATTGAGGAGAGAAACCAAAGGGAGCAGAAGGTGACGACGCTTCGCTCGACTATTAAAGATGAGCAACAGCAAAAAGAGGAGCTCGGAGCAGAAACCGCAAGGCTTTCGGAGCGACTTGAGTCGATAACTGCAAACTACGAAGAAGTTCTTCTCGACTTGTGGGAGAGATATGAGTTCACCAAAGCGCAGGCGCAGGAGTTTGCAGAAACGGAGTTTGATAAGCCTGAGTTTGAGCGAGAGCTTCGCAGTTTAAAATCGAGCATAAAATCGCTCGGAAACGTTAATGTTGCGGCGATTGATGAGTATATCGAAGTGAATTCGCGCTATGAGTTTATGAAAGTTCAAGTTGACGATAGCATAAGCTCAAGGCAGAAGATTTTAGACCTTATAAAAGAGCTGACCCTTGAAATGGAGGAGATTTTTAAGAGCACCTTTGATGAGATTAGCGAAAATTTCACCGAGGTTTTCAAAGAGCTTTTCGGGGGTGGCAAGGCAAAACTAACACTTACAGATAATACAGATGTTCTAAACTGTGATATCGACCTCGAGGTAGCGCCTCCTGGTAAAAAAGAGCGTGGACTTCTCGGGTTATCGGGTGGTGAGCGTGCGCTGATTGCAACTTCAATATATTTCGCACTGCTAAAAACTCGTCCGGCGCCGTTCTGCCTCTACGATGAGGTGGATGCACCGCTTGATGATATAAATGTTTATAGATATGCAAATATACTGCGCAAGATGAGCGATAACACACAGTTTATCTGCATTACTCACCGCCGTGGCACTATGGAGGAGAGCGATGTTATCTATGGTGTTACGATGCAACAGAGAGGTATTTCAAAGCTTCTAAAAATGGATATAGCAGAGATAGCAAAAGAGCTTAAAATTAACTAAGGAGTAGCTAATGGGATTATGGAGTAACCTAAAAGAGGGACTAAAAAAAACCACATCGTCATTTTTTGGAGCGGTGGCTGAGGTTTTCACAGGTAAAATAGACGAGGAACTGCTCGAAGAACTCACCGACCTATTGGTGGCGGCAGATGTTGGAGTGGAGACGGCAGAGTTTATCTGCAAACAGCTAAAAGAGGCGGCAAAGGGTAAAAACGTTTCGAGCAAAGAGGATTTCATACTGCTACTAAGTGAGGTTTTGGCAGAGCTTATGGAGCCTGAAACACAGTTTAATTTATCGGGCAACCCAGCTGTTATTTTGGTTATTGGAGTTAATGGTGTTGGCAAAACAACAACTATTGGAAAGCTCGCTTCAAAATATAAGAGTGAGGGCAAGAAGGTTATTGTGGCGGCGGCTGATACTTTTCGTGCGGCGGCTATTGAACAGCTTGAAGTCTGGTGCAATAGGGCAGGGGTAGATATAATAAAACAGCAACAGGGAAGTGACCCTGCGGCAGTTGTTTTTGATGCGGTGAATGC
>CAYJJJ010000023.1:13896-22202 GCA_964370465.1 uncultured Oscillospiraceae bacterium | reverse complement strand
GGGCAACCCACAAACCAAGACAGTGAGCAACCCACAAACCAGAAGTGCCACAAACCAGAAGTGCCACAAACCAGAAGTGCCACAAACGAAAAACAAGTCAATTAATTATCGACTTGTTTTTTTCTTTTTAATCTTATCTAAAAACAAAAATTATGCCTGCCAAACGTTATAGGTAAATGACCCCTCTTTTGGCTTGATATCTTCTTCGATTTCTTTTTTGACAACTTCACGGAGCTCAAGTCTTAGCGAATCGTCATAACCCTCCATCAGCGGAGTAACTTTACTTGCCTCATCGAGGAAGTGGATAACATCTCTGCCCTTTGCTCTGCCTTTGACAGTATGGCAGTCGTATGCGTAATCGGGAATTTCCGGCACATAGCCCTGCTCAAACTTCTTGATAACAAGATTTTTAAGATGGTCGGAGGAGCGCTCTTTTGGCTGACGAGTTAAAAATCTTATAGCGTGGATAAAGAAAAATGGTCTATCGCCATCGTTATAGGGAAATTTTTTGCGAGCTTCATCAAGATTATTTATAACGGTAATAGCATCAACATTGCCAAACCCTATATCCTCAGCGGCGATTATAGTAAGCCTTCTCCATAGCTTATCCTCAAAGGCCTCACTTGTGATGTACATCTCATATGCGATATCAACTGCTATTTCAGTATCGGCTCTTCGAATAGATTTCTGAAGACCTGCAACCAGCTCATCTCCTGGTATTCCGTTTCTGCTTGTAATCGCTGCCCATGGGTCGTAAGACATAAATGACATGTTTTTTCTCTCCTTTAAATAAAATAAGGGCAAGGTTTTGAAGTATAAACTTTAAAAGCCTTGCCCTAAACTACAGGTTAATATTTACGCTTTAAATTTACGCGTCTACTTTGTTCATATGCTCAATGAGGTTTAGAACTTTGTTTGAATAGCCCCACTCATTATCGTACCATGAAACAAGTTTCACGAAGTTTGGATTTAGCATAATTCCAGCTTTAGCATCGAATATCGAAGTTCTTGGATCGGTGTAGAAGTCGCTTGAAACAACAAGCTCATCTGTGTATCCTAGAATTCCCTCAAGTTCACCCTCTGAAGCCTCTTTGATTTTTGCACAGATTTCTTCATAAGTTGTAGCTTTCTCAAGTCTTACAGTTAGGTCAACAACAGAAACATCAAGAGTTGGAACTCTGAATGCCATACCTGTTAGTTTGCCTTTAACTTCAGGGATAACAAGCGCACAAGCTTTAGCAGCACCTGTTGATGAAGGGATGATGTTGCCAGCAGCAGCACGTCCACCTCTCCAGTCTTTGTTCGAAGGAGCGTCAACAGTTTTCTGTGTGTTTGTTGTAGCGTGAACTGTAGTCATAAGACCCTCAACTATACCGAAGTTATCGTTGATAACTTTTGTTAGAGGAGCAAGACAGTTTGTTGTACAAGAAGCGTTTGAAACAACTTTCATATCGCTTGTATATTTATCGTTGTTAACACCCATAACAAATGTAGGGGTATCGTCTTTTGCAGGAGCTGAGATAACAACTTTTTTAGCGCCGCCATTGATATGAGCCATACACGCCTCAGTTGTTGTGAAGACACCTGTTGACTCAACAACATAATCAGCGCCAACTTTTCCCCAGCCGATAGCTGCAGGATCTCTCTCATTGAAAACTTCAATAGCTTTGCCGTTAACTGTGAATTTACCATCTTTAACTTCAGCAGTTCCGTCAAATCTACCGTGTACTGTGTCATACTTTGTCATGTAGACCATGTAATCGAGGTCTATAAATGGATCGTTTATACCAACAACCTCAAACTTCTCGGGCTGTGCCATCGCCGCACGGAAAACAAGTCTTCCTATACGTCCGTAACCGTTAATACCAATTTTAATTGCCATTTTAAATTCCTCCTTTAAAATTCTATAATTATTTTATAATATATTGTGCCAAATAACAAGTGTTAAATTGCAATTTCTAAAAATAATTATAAATTGTTAATAATTTATCAATATTATTGGATAAAATGAGCAACAATTAAGTTTCCAATATTTAGCAAACTATCGACTTTTAAGATAAAACATTTTATTTGTACAATACTTATAAAAAAGCGGCAATAAATTGTTGTCGATATTTGTTGTATTTTGTCGAATATGATGATAAAATGAGCATAACAACTAAAACGAGGTACTATTATGAATAAGCTCGATTTTTTAATAGAGAGTTTAAAAGGCACACCAGGTTGCACTTTTGTAACCGATAGCGAGTTTCGGCCAATTTATAAAAACAAAAATATGGAGAGAGCTTTTGGGGATTTACCTGATAATTTTCTATTGCAACATGTCTCAGAAAAAGATTTATCGATACTGCGCGGTGGCGATAGGATAGTTTTTGCCGCCAAAGGAGCAACTACTCCTTATATTAATTTCAGCTCGGTGTCATTCTATGTCGGGCAAGATGAGAGCTACTATGCATTTATAGCAACGAAAAAGTTTGTTAGCGCAGACTCTGTTGCAATTTCCGTATCTCTTGGAAATGATATAACTTCTATAATATCAAAGCTTATTCCACTCTCAAGAAAGATTGAAGATGTTTCACCTGAGCTTGTTTCGTATTTGAAGGGGATGGAGAAAAATGTTTTTATGCTCCTCAATAAAATTCAGCATCTAAGCCGTTTCAATATGCTATCTGACACAAAATCAATGCCGCTTATCCTCAAAAAAGTTAACTTTTCTGTATATTTGCGTGAGCTGTTATCATCAGTTGAAGTTGTTTTAAAAAATGCTAACTATGATTTTCGCTATACGATAGAATCGAGCATGTACACAACTCTTGATTTAAACTTTTTCACACCGGCAATTATTGCCATTATAAATAACTGCACCGTTTACGCAAACGACAGTAAGGGTATAACTATCACTGCAAAGTGTGAAGAGAATAAAATTGTAATTCAAATAGCTGACAACGGCAGAGGTATTTCGCCAGCTGAATATTCAAAAATATTTGAACCGTATTTTCACTATCGCGAAGATGGTATCCCCCACGACCGCTTAGGACTCGGGTTATCTGTGGCAAAACTTGCAATCGAGCAGATGAACGGCGATATAGGCGTTGTCACAAGCGAGCAAGCGGGTACTGTCGTTACAATAACACTCCCTGAAGATGTCCCCTCTGAAACTCTCACCTTTGGCGCAACTACCGCCGACTACCTAACCGACCAATTTTCAGAAGTTTATGTGGGTCTTGCCGATATTTCAAAAAGCTATCTTTAACAACCTTAAAACCCTGTGCCAATAAGTTGGTGCAGGGATTTTTCGTCGTTGACTATACTTAAAATAACTGATATAATCGCTTTTACGGAGGATAATAAAATGAATGTTACCCAAAAACTTTTAAGCTATAAAGAAGAGATGCTAGAGGATTTTAAAGAGCTCTTAAAAATTGAGAGTAAACAGGGAAAAAGCAAAACTGGTATGCCCTTTGGAGAAGGACCACACAAGGCGCTTGCCTTTATGCTAAAGCGCTCGAAAGATTTCGGGCTCACTACGGTAAACTTAGATAATTACATCGGGTACAGCGAATACGGCGAGGGGGATGAGTATGTATGTTCTCTCGCCCATCTCGATGTTGTACCAGAGGGTGAAGGTTGGGATTTCCCTCCTTTTTCTGCAACCGAGAGTGACGGTTATATCTATGCAAGAGGCGCATCAGACGATAAGCCCGGAAATATAGTTGGGCTTTATCTACTTCGTGCTATGAAAGAGCTCGAAATAAAAACAACAAAAAGAGTCCGCATTATCTATGGTTGCAACGAAGAAACCGGCATGGCAGATGTTGATTACTACCTAAAGAAAGAACCGCTGCCATATTTTGGTATTTCTCCCGATATTGCAACCCACGGGATTATTAATGCCGAGAAGAGCAGGGTGGTCTTTTCGTATTCAAAGCAAGTAGGTGACAATTTTCCCTACACCTATATAAAGGGCGGTACCGCCCCAAATGTTGTACTCTCGAAAATTGAGGCGGAAATACCGCTTTTAAATTTAAGCGAAGAGCAACTTGCAGTCGTAAAAAATTCTGTCAGTGACGAGATTGAGCTTTCAATAGAAGAAAACACAGCAAAGCTCACCTTTATAGGTATTTCTGCACACGCCGCAACCCCTCAGGACGGGAAAAATGCCGCTGCAATTTTAGCGACATTTGACAAAGAGGTATTTGGCGGAAGCACCTTGCTATCATTTATCGATAGATATATCTCTCACGATACAGACGGCAAGCGACTCGGAATTGCATGTACCGACGAGGCAACAGGCCCGCTCACCTTTAATATCGGAACAATTGAGCTTTCGGGTGATGAAATTGAAATCACTGTTGATGTAAGGTATCCCGCTACTAAAAACTGTGATCACTTAAAAGCCATGATTGAAACCGCTGGAAACAAAGACCGATTAAAAACAACTTTCCGCTCATCTTTAGATGGATACCAGCTAGCTTCTCACAAGATGTTTAAGCTTATAGATGAGGCTTGCGTTGAATGTGGGTTGACGGTTCCGGAAAGGTTTGCAATAGGCGGCGGCACTTATTCACGAAAATTCAGTGGCAGAATGGTGAGTTTTTCTGGGTGCGGAGAGAATTATCACGCGCCAAACGAGAGGGTTTTAATCGAGGATTTTTATGCTCATGCAAAACTTCTTGGCACCACTCTCTATAAACTCTCACAAGCTTAAATCTTACTGATTAACTTAAATTTTTCGATTTTTTTAAAACTATAATACTACCACAGCATAAGCCGCCCCCGCCCGCAGAAAACGCTTCGCGTTTTGTTGCACAAAGTGCAATAAAGGCAAGCTTACAGCTTGCCTCTGCGGGCGGGGCGGCTTTTCTTTTCCACCGTCTTTTTTAGCTTCAAAAAAATCAACTGAAAACTGTTGAAATAGCACCTAAACACTGATATAATGAACAAGTTACCAAAGACAAAATAAAACAAATAAAGGGAGAATTCATAATGGATGTTGTGAAAAAGTTTTTCACAAAAGAAAGCTTAAAGGAATTTGCTCTGCTCAATATCGGCGCACTTCTAATTTCTATAGGAATATACTTCTTCAAATTCCCAAACAACTTCTCAACAGGAGGCGTCAGCGGTCTTTCCGTAATACTCACAGCTCTTCCAATTCCTCTTTCCGGGGGAAACATTATGCTTATAATAAACCTTTTATTTTTGGTACTTGGATTTGCATTTCTCGGTAAGGGAATAGGTGTTAAGTCGATCTACTGTACCCTTGCTCTTTCATTTTCACTGCAACTTTTAGAGTATATCGTTCCAATGAGCTCACCGCTCACCGAGCAAAAGATGTTGGAGCTTGCATTCTCGATAATACTTCCAGGCGTTGGAAGCGCACTCCTCTTTACTATGGGCGCTTCATCTGGTGGAACAGATATTTTAGCACTCATAATCGGCAAGAAAACAGGTTTTGAAATAGGCGCTTCACTTCTTCTAAGCGACTTTTTAATTACTGTATCAACAGTATTCTTCTTTGGAATAGAAACCTGCCTATACTCGATGCTCGGCCTTATCCTCAAATCGTTTGTTGTTGATAATGTCATAGACAATATAAGCACTAAAAAAATAGTCACAATAATAACTGATAAAGAAAAGGAAAATGAGATAAAGGAATACATAACAAACACTTTGGGTAGGGGTGTTACTATATGGGATTGTACCGGCGGATACACCGGTACCAAGAAGTCATCAATACTCACAGCACTAAGTCGCACACAAGCTCGCAACCTGCGCATTTTTGTTAAAAGCGTGGACAGCACAGCATTTATTATAATAAATAGTTCAACCGAGGTTATCGGAAAAGGCTTCTACCGCAGCGAATAACAAAACAATATTATATAGAAATCAGGCAGTTCAAATTGAGCTGCCTGATATTTTTTTATAAAAAGCTTGACAATAGCAAATAATTAAGTTAAAGTAGTTAAGTATAAATAGTTAATTAAAAATATCTAATTGAAGGTGAGTAGTTAAAATGAGCGACCGACTAATAAAATCTATCGACAAATTTATTCATGATACCGCCCTTGCAGAACTGCAACAGGCATACAAAACCAGGGACACGAGCGATTTATCATATCACGATACGCTATATTTGAATATAATAGAGGCGCATCCAAACAGATACACCTCATCTCAAATTGCCGACCTCTTAAAGATAACAAGGCCTGCTGTGACGCAAAAGATAAATGAGCTTGTAAAAAAAGGCTATATTATCAGAACACAAAGCGAAACAGACAAGCGGATTTTTTACCTTGCAACTAACAGTGATATGAGTTATTACAACGAAGAAGATAAAATAGTTGAGCGTAAAGCCGCGAAGATTATGGAAGAAAAATATGGCAGTTTGGCAGTCAACACGATGTGTGATATGCTTGATTTTCTGTCAGAAACACTATACAACGAAAAGATGAAAGAGGATTAGTATGACCCACAACCCACTTACAAACGACTTTAACATGAGAGCGCTCCTGAAATATACTTTGCCCAGCATATTTGCCATGGTATTTCTATCTACATACACTGTGATAGACGGTGTTTTTGTTTCAAACCTTGTCGGCGAAGATGCCTTAGCAGCAGTTAATATCATTCTGCCACTACTCGGTATCCTTTTAGCGGTAAGTCTAATGTTTGCCACAGGTGGCAACGCCGTCATAGGTCGATTTTTAGGCGAAGGACGAGAGCATGAAGCACGAGAGTTTTTAACTGTGCTATATATTATCGGAACTATTCTCGGGATACTCTCAACCGCTGCAGTGTTTCTCTTCCCCGACCAAATTTTACAAGCGCTAAATGTCAGCGACAGTTTGTTCGCTCTATCAAAAGAGTATATGCTAAGTATGGCGGTATTCGCAACGCCAGTTATACTTCAAGTCTTTACCCAATCCTTTATGGTGACCGCTGGAAAACCTGCTCTCGGATTTTTGCTTATTGTTTTTGGTGGACTTTCAAACATCCTGCTTGATTATCTCCTAATCTCTCCGAATATATTCAATCTCGGTATTGCGGGCGCTGGTATTGCGACAGGTATAGGAAACTCAATACCCGGTATTTTAGGATTTTTATACTTCACATTCAACCGCAAGAGTCTGCTTCGGTTCACAAAACCAAAATTGAGCGGAAAAATGCTATTCCAAAGTATCTTCAACGGCTCATCTGAGCTTGTCGGCTCACTTGCAACCTCTGTTACCACTATGATGTTTAATGTAATACTACTATCTCTCGTCGGAGACTCAGGCGTTGCCGCTATAAGCGTTATTTTGTATATACAAATGTTCCAAAACGCAATCTACTTAGGCTATACCGTAGGTGTGTCGCCAATAATTTCTTATAAGTATGGCGAAGGCAACAAACCAGCTCTTCAAAAAGTTATGGGACAGAGCATTAAAATAATAGCGGTATCGACCGCCCTTGTGGTAGCCGCTACCCTACTGTTGTCAAACCAAGCAATTGGAATCTTCATTTCACCGGACAGTGCCACCTTTGATATGGCAAAAAATGGACTGATGCTATTTTTGCCAGCATACGCTTTTATGGGCTTCAACCTTTTCTTTTCAGCCATGTTCACAGCCCTCTCAAACGGAAAAGTATCAGCACTTATCTCGGTTTTAAGAACACTGGTTTTTATAGTGATTTCACTGCTCATACTCCCACAGCTTTTCGACTTAAACGGCGTCTGGCTGGCAGTCCCAGTAGCAGAATTTTTATCGCTTATAGTTTCATTTACCTTTTATCGCAGAGGCAAAAAAAGATATGGGTATTAGCTTTTTAATGTCATTTGAAAGTTAAAGCGAAAACTATCTTTGTAACACTCAATATCTTTTAGATATTAACAATCTTATAGATATCTTGTGTGATTAAATATAGTTTTAGATATCTCGCCCTCATCCTCGCCCCGCCCGCGCCGCCGATTTGAAAATCGGCTCGAAGCCACTTTGTGGCTTCAAACGCATATATGCGTTTGGCGCGGGCGGGGCGTCGGCACAACCAAAACAGCTAATGCATGTAGAGCAACGGTGCAAGCAAAACATTTGATTCAGGCGGAACGCTATGTGTGGAGTTCTCCACCACTCTATCTCCCTGACCTCTCACTCTGCCCAAATCAAACCACGTAAACTGAAACCTCGTAAAACTAAAAAACAAAAAAGATGCTGTGAAAAATTTTCTCTCACCACAGCATCTTTTTTAAACTTAGTAGCTTATCGCCTCTACAGGACATTCAAGGTAGCAATCGCCACACTCATCGCAGCGATTTCTATCAATTGAAT
>CAYJJJ010000023.1:0-13796 GCA_964370465.1 uncultured Oscillospiraceae bacterium | reverse complement strand
GGACATTCAAGGTAGCAATCGCCACACTCATCGCAGCGATTTCTATCAATTGAATACACCCCATCGCTCTCCACAACAGCTAAAAATGAACATTTCTCCTTACATACACCACACGAAATACATTTCTCACTATCGATTTTAAGTCCTCTGTATTTAACTTGCGCACCGCCGTACGAAAAATAATACCTATTTAATTTGTTGTCGCGAGAAATTTTCTCAAAGTCGTAATCAAAAACATCGCCCCTGCCTGATGTTATACAAAACACCACCATAGCATTATACTTTTGATTGTCCTTTATGCATAAATCAAAAATCGGATTGTTTTTTGCTTTAATTTCATCTATTGAAACTTCTTTTACAGTACCCGTCATGCGAATTGCATACCCGCCATCGAATATAGGCATACCGTTTTCATCGTGCAAAACCTCAGTCTTTGCGGCAAGACCACAGAGCGATAATTTTTTGCGTACTTTTAAATCGCTGTAAAAAGGCTTTGTGAACATCGTCATAAAATAGATACCGTCATCGTCGTATCCACGAAGATGCGCAATTCTCGACTCAGGGTCGCCATCCTCGTTAATAGTCGTAAATGAAAGACATCCTATCTTGTCAAACTTCTCATAAATTTCTTTAATAGTCATAATCTATCTCCTTACATAAAACCAATTACCAAATATAGCGCCGCCGATATAGAAAGAGCAATTAAAGTGTACGGCAGTTGCGTCTTAACATGTGTAACCGGGTCAACTCCTGTGACAGATGATGTAACGATAACGCTATCTGATATAATCGAGCTCTGGTCACCAAATACCGACCCCGAAATTATAGCACCAACTGTTAGTGGTATGCTGACTCCCGAAAGCACCGCCATTGGCAGGACAAGACCTGTCACCACCGCAACTGTACCGCCGCTCGTCCCTGTAGAAAACGCTATCACCGCCGAGAGGATAAGCGCTATAAGTGGCAGAAAGCTCGCAGGGACAGTATCAAAAAATGTCACGAGATAGCTTGCTGTTCCTATTTTCGTCAGCAGATTGCTGAAAACAAGCGCAATTGCGAGCAGTAGTGTTACCATAAACATCGAAGCTACACCCTCAAAATACCAAGCTAAGCATTTTGTTATTGTAGTTATCCGCTGTGCAAGGTAGAAAACAAGCGAAAAAGCAAGGGTTATAAGACCGCTTAAAAACACCGCTAAAGACCCATCGCCCGCCATTATGTTTCCGCTACCTGTTATAAACATTATCGTCAGAATTCCAGTGATAAGCACAATAATGGGAACTACAAGATTTCTCGCTTTGCCGTCCGACTGCGCTTTAACCTCCTGTGTTTCCTCTTTAAACTTGTATTTTTTTATAGGGCCTATCTCTATTTTAAGTATAACAGTTATCATTAGTAAAATCAGAAGTGAAATGGTGTAGAACTGAAAAGGTATAGCTGAAATAACATATCCAAAAGCATCGCCCTCTATCCCCTCTACTTGTGTTATGAGGCTAGTAATAAGTGCCGCTGCACCGCCAAAAGGAATTATCCAAGCGATAGGTGCCGCAGTTGAATTTGTAATAATAGCGAGTTTTTCTATCGGAATTTTTGCCTTTTTAAAAAGCGGTTTACCAACAACTGAAGTAATTGCCATCGAGCTTGTCCCATCGACAAACATCAAAATACCGATAGACATCGCAAAAAGTTGCGCCAAAATCGGCGAGCGAACATTTATTTTCTTTCTCTCAAGATACCCGATAAGACCGCTCACACCTGCCGAGTGCTCTGTTGCTTTTATTATAGCGCCTACTATAAGAATAAAAACAACCGTCATAAGCGTTGAGGTTTGGCTTGCAACAGCCAAAACACTATCAAATAGCGCAAAGCTATTTTCTCCCACAAAAACAATAACAACTGCCGCCACTATTCCCGATAGTATAGAAACAAAAGCATTCTTACTTATAAAGATAAGTAAAAAGCATAGGGCAATAGGGATAACCGACCAAATACCATAATCCATAAAACACCTCTCTTGACAATCTTTTCTATTAGTAATAGTATATCAATAGAGGCTGTTTGTAAAGTAAGCACTTTGATGTACCATAGTCACCTTTTTGATACTAATGAGTAAAATAGCCATTTATTTGAATAAAAAATATTTATCAGAGGATGAAAATTATGACTGAAAAATTACCTGCATGCCCTGTTGAAACAACACTTACATTAATAAGCGACAAGTGGAAGATACTTATAATAAGGGATTTAAGCGGTGGAACGAAGAGGTTCGGGGAACTTAAAAAGTCGCTTAATGGCATCTCGCAGAAGGTATTGACTGCAAATCTTCGCCGAATGGAGCAGACAGGGCTTGTCAACCGCCGTGTTTATGCGCAGGTGCCGCCAAAAGTTGAGTATTCACTGACAGAGCTCGGAGCAAGTTTGCAGCCGGTAATCGCTTCACTTGCCGATTGGGGGATAAATTATAAGTTGTCGCTAAATTCTACCGATAGCTTATAAAATAAAACTGCCCCCCTTGTATAAAATTAATTTGTGTGATAATATGTTTTAAATTAAAGCTACTATTATATATCGCTGTTTACAAATTGTTCTACAAACTTTTTTACAGTAATAATAGGAGGTTTAGCTATGAAACTAACATTTAGATGGTATGGCACTGATGATAAAGTTACTCTGCAGAATATCCGCCAGATACCCAACATGAGCGGTGTAGTTACCGCTGTTTATTCAACACCGGTCGGTGAAATCTGGAGTGGCGAAGAGATTTTGGCTCTAAAAAACGAGGTAGAAGCAAGCGGACTTTCGATGGAAGTTATCGAGAGTGTGCCTGTGCATGAGGATATAAAACTCGGCAGAGGCGACTATCTGCGCTATATCGAAAACTACAAAGAGAATATCAGAAGACTCGGCGCCGCTGGCGTTCGTGTTATCTGCTATAACTTTATGCCGGTATTCGACTGGACACGCAGTCAGCTCGACAAAGAGCTTGATGACGGGTCAACTGCACTTGTCTTCTACAAAGAGCAAGTGGATAAGATGGACCCAATAGAGGGCGACCTCGCTCTCCCGGGTTGGGACTCAAGCTATACGAAAGAAGAGATGAGCGAACTTATCAGCGCATACAAAGAAATCGGCGAAGAGGGACTTTGGAAAAACCTTGAGTATTTCCTTCGTGAGATTATTCCGGTAGCTGTTGAGGCTGATGTCAAAATGGCTATCCACCAGGATGATCCCCCCTGGAGCATCTTCGGTATCCCACGTATCATAACAGACGAGAAGAGTATCGATAGGTTTCTTCGTATCGTCGATGTAGAGCACAACGGCCTAACCCTATGTGCTGGCTCGCTCGGTTGCGCTCCATTTAACGACTACCCAGCACTTGTTCGCAAATACGGCAGTATGAATAGAATTCATTTTGCACATATTAGAAACGTAAAGCTTCTTGAAAATGGCTTTGAAGAATCGGCACATTTTTCTTCATGTGGCTCACTCGATATGGTCGAGATATTAAAAGCTTATCACGATGTCGGCTTTAAAGGTTATATAAGGCCTGACCACGGCAGAATGATTTGGGGCGAAACAGGCAGACCAGGTTACGGACTTTATGATAGAGCACTCGGTGCTTCTTATATAACAGGTATCTGGGAAGCGCTTGATAAATTAAAATAGTATAAAGTACAAGTTTAATAAATAAAGATTTTGGAGTTTAAAATGCCAAGAGAATTTCCATGGTTTAAGATGAGAAGCGCAAAACAACAGAAAAAATTTGAAGCGTCGTACAAGAGTCGTATGTTTGTACTTGGCGAGGAATTTCAAAAGCAGAAAGAGCTCGAGCTTATGCGCTCGGTTGTGGACACAAAACTGCGCGATATGGATATCCTCTTTCATCTTCTTTGCATAAAAGAGGCGCTATTTCAAGAAGAAGCCGACGATATCGCAGACGATTTAGCTTGGTGGTTTGTGAACAAGCCCGCAAGAGAGCTTACACGAGATGAGCGAATTCTGTTTATCTCTGCTGCAAAACTGCTTGCTTCTATTAAAACTGAGGAGCAGTTTCCAAAAAAAGAAGATGTTATTTCAAACACCGAGAGTATTTTAGCGCAATATCCCTTTTTAAACAATCTAAAATAATTTGCACAAAAAAATCCCACCGATAACGGTGGGATTTTTCTATTATAGCTTCTCTTATTAATATTCGTAGTCGAATATCGCTTTTTCATATGCATGCTCATTTAAAAATGCACGAACTTTTAAATGCTCTGGATGCTCGATGTAGGTATTTAGTGTATCTACATTCTCAAATACAGAATCGATACAGACGTGATACTCGTCCCCTTCCACTATATTAGTGCCTACCTTCGCCTCTAAAATCTCAGGTATAATCGATTTTAAATACTCAGTCTTTTTTGTGAATTCCGCTATTGTTCTCGCTCTTTCTTCAATGTTTCCCTCGTCAATCTTCCAAAATACGATATGTTTTAACATATTATCCCTCTTTCATTAAAATATTTGTAGAACGTATAATGATAACATTATCGATTTGTTAATACTGTATTCACAAATCGATTTATCAAACGACTAATTGTAAATTACCACCATTATATTAATATTACCTCTAAATGTCAAACGCACAAGATTATTTTGTCACAAATGCACAATTTGAAGCTATTTTGTATGGTTAATAGTTAAAAAAATAACGTTTACGAATAAAAATGGTTGCTTTTTAGCTTTTTTATGTTAAACTAAATTTGTAGAACAAATTTGTAAATATATTCATCGTCTATTATAATTACTATTAGATACCTACAATATATTAATATATAGAATTATAATAGGGGGAATAGAAACGATGTATAAGAGCTTATCTGAGCAAATATACGATCAACTGATGAATATGATCATCACTAAAGCGTACAAACCAGGCGACAAGCTACCTACCGAAATGGCACTTTGTGAGACATTTGGTGTCAGCAGAAATACCCTTCGAGCCGCTATGAACAAACTAAACACTCTCGGCTTCACCGAGACAAAGCAAGGCGGCGGCACATATATACGCAAAGTTGGAAGCGATGTTTATCTGAATTTTTTTGTACCAGCGCTTTTAACGCACAATATCGATATCCTTGAAATTCTTCATTTTAGAAAAGGGATAGAGGTTGAAGCGGCGGCGCTTGCGGCAAAAAACGCAACTGAAGAAGATTTAGCACTGCTAAATTCCACATTAGAGAAATACAAAGGCGATGCTGATAATCTGGACATACTTGCAACCGACAATATGGATTTCCACGAGGCGATAGCAAGGGCTTCACACAACAAGATGTTCATCACGATGATTGGAATTATAAAATCGATGACTCTGCCCGAGATGAAAAACTTCTTAAACGCACAGGGCGACGATATCGACTCAGAATTCTACCACAGCATGGTACTGCAAAGTATCAAACTTAAAAAACCTGAAGAGGCGGCATTCTTTATGGAGCGCCATATGGTTTTACTTATCGAACGTGTAGGAGAGTTTATTTCTCCTATCACATAAATATTTTTTATAAGGAGAAAGTTATGAAAAAGTTACTAAGCATTTTACTAATCTTAGCACTAACACTAAGTCTTGCAGCTTGTGGAGGCTCTGATGATTCTTCAAGCAGCAGCGAAGCTGGGGACCCTTCAAGCAGCAGCGAAGCTGACAACGGAGCAGAAGAAACAATTAAAATCGCATTCTTTATGTTTGAAAATTCAAACACATTCACAACCTACATCAGAAAAGGTCTTGAGGACTACGGTTCACAGGTAGGCGTTGAAGTTGAGTCTTTCGACGGTAAATCAGACCAAGCAACACAGACAGACGCTATCACAACAGCACTTGCAAAAGGTGGATACGATCTAATCGTTGTAAACCCAGTTGATTCAGGCGCTGGTGAGACAATAAACGACATCGCAGAGCAACACGGCGTAGCTGTTATATATGCTGACCGCGCTCCTGATCTTGTTGGCGGAATTCTTGACGACTACGAAGATGCTTACTATGTAGGTCTTGACTGGTCAGATCCAGGTGCAGTTCAAGCTGACATGGTTAAAGAGTACTGGGAAGCTAACATGGAAACAATGGACAAAAACGGCGACGGAGTTCTTCAGTATGTTCTTCTACAAGGAAACATAGCTCAGCAGAACGCTATCTACAGAACACAAGCTATCCACGACAGCTTTGAAGCTTGGAACGCTGACGGTTCACTACCAACAGAAGAGCTTGATATCCAAGATGGTAACTGGAGCGCTGACAAAGGTAAAGAAGTAATGGATACATGGAACGTTAAATACGGCGATGAAATCGAAGCAGTTCTTTGTAACAACGATACAATGGCTATGGGCGCTATCGAGTCTATCAAAACAACAGGTAAATTCGACGACGGCACAGCTCCAATCGTATTCGGTATAAACGCTATCCCTGACGTTTGGTCACTTCTTGAAGAAGGCACAATGGCTGGAACAGTTCTAACTTCACCTTACCGTGAGGCAGTTGCAATAATCGACATGACTAAAAACATCGTTGCAGGAAACGATCCACTTGAAGGAACAGAGCTTGAGTGGGGCGAGTTTGGCAAAGACGTTCGTATAGATAACGTTGCAATCACAACAGAGAATATAGACGTAGCAGAAGCTGACTATATAATCGACTAATTTAACAGTAATAATGTTTTGGGCCCTTACAAGTTATATAATTATTACTTGTGAGGGCTTAATTTTTAAAACACCATTAGATGGAGCTTTTTATATGGAAAAAACAAACACAGAACAAAAGCAAGAATATCTACTCGAAATGCACGGGGTTTCAAAATCATTCGCAGGTGTTCAGGCACTTGACAATGTAAGCCTCTTTGTTAGACCCGGCACAGTACATGCGCTTATGGGCGAGAATGGCGCTGGTAAATCAACACTTATGAAATGTCTGTTCGGCATATATAAGATGGATAACGGACAGGTAAAATTAAACGGCAACGATGTTAATTTCCAAAACCCACACGCGGCACTCTTAAACGGTGTATCGATGGTTCACCAGGAGCTTGAGCAGGTGCGTGATACGAGCGTTATGGAAAACGTTTGGCTCGGAAGATTCCCTCTAAAACTTGGTTTTATCGATATGAAAAAGATGCTTGATGATACAAACGAAGTTTTAAAAAGTCTTGGTGAGGATGTTAAAATAAATCCAAAAGCAAGACTCTCAACGCTGACTGTTTCTAAACGTCAGATGGTCGATATAGCAAAGGCAGTTTCATATAACTGCGATATAATAGTGCTCGATGAGCCGACCTCTTCGCTGACAGAAAAAGAAGTTGACACCCTTATGCAGATAATCGATTCTCTGCGTTCACAGGGCAAAGGTATTATCTACATATCGCACAAAATGGAAGAGATTTTCAGAATAGCAGACGATATAACCGTCATGCGTGACGGTAAGCATATAAGCACAAAACACAAATCAGAAACCGATGTTGACCAGGTTATCAAAGATATGGTTGGTCGAGAGCTTAGCAACCGTTTCCCGCATAAAGACTTTGAAGCGGGCGAGATGCTTCTATCTGTTTCAAATCTTGAGGATAATGCAGGTCATCTTGAAGATATATCATTTGATCTCCGTGAGGGCGAGATACTCGGAATTGCGGGACTGCTCGGCGCTGGTCGAACAGAGCTACTTGAAACTATCTATGGTATGCGCCGTCGCTCAGGTGGCACGATAACTCTTCGAGGCGAAGATATAAAAAACAAGAGCACCAGAGAAGCTATAAACAACGGCTTTGCCCTCTGCACAGAGGAGCGCCGTTATAACGGAATCTTTGCAGGTCTTAATATCTCCTTTAATACAGTTATAGCAAACATTAAAAAGTACACAAACAAATTTGGCTGGGTTGAGATGAAGAATATCGACGATGATGCACAGCTTATGGTCGATAAACTTCGCACAAAAACCCCAAACCTCAAAACAGCTATAAGATATCTTTCGGGTGGTAACCAGCAGAAGGTTATTATCGGTAGATGGCTACTTATAAACCCCGATGTTTTCTTGCTTGACGACCCTACAAGGGGTATAGATGTTGGAGCAAAACACGAAATTTACCAGCTGATATTCAACCTTGCAAAAGACAAAAAAGGTGTTATCATCTGCTCATCTGAGATGCCAGAGCTACTCGGCGTCTGCGACAGGATACTCGTTATGAGCGGCGGCAAAGTTGCCGGTGAATACAACCTGCGTGAAAACCCAGAGGTTGCAACACAGGAAAATATTATGAAAGATGCCACAAAATTTGTTTAATTTGGTGAGAGGATAAGAAAGTGACTAAAAATAAAAAAACTATAAATTTCTTCTATGACAATGCGCTATACTTTATTATAGGTTTACTCGTAATCGGCATTATCATAATGGAACCTTCATTTGTTCGTATTTCAAACTTCACAACTATATTAACCCAATCTGCAACTAGAATAGTCTATGCTTGCGGCGTTGCGGGAATTATAGTACTCGGCGGTACCGACCTCGCTCTTGGTAGAATGGTTGGTCTTGCGGCAGTTGTCGGAGCTTCCCTCCTTCAAGCGGCAGACTACTCACAGAGGGTTTTCAGTGCCGATGTGCTTCCAGAAATCCCATTCTTTATACCGCTAATACTAACCATGATAATCCTTGCGGTTATTAGTGCGGCACATGGTTGGATTGTTGCTCACTATGGCGTTGCTCCATTTATAGCGTCGCTCGGTGTTCAGCTCGTTGTATACGGTATCTGCTTGCAGTACTTCAACACAGTTTGTAACTCAAACCCAATTTCAAGCTTCCAAGAGCCATACAAAGAGTTCGCTCAGGGAACTATCGAAGTTGGCGGACTTCACCTAAGCTATTTGATGTTCTATGCTCTAATCGTTGTCGGCATCATCTGGATTATCTGGAACAGAACAACACTCGGCAAAAATATGTTCGCTATCGGCGGAAACAAAGAAGCTGCTAAAGTTTGCGGTGTTAATGTTAAGAGAACAATGGTTATTGTCTATATAATAGCTGGTATTCTTTATGCTTTCGGAGGTTTCCTCGAGGCAGGAAGAACAGGCTCAGCTAACAGCACAATGGGTGCAGACTATGCAATGGATGCCATCGCGGCGTGCGTTGTCGGTGGTGTTTCGATGAAGGGCGGTACCGGCAGTGTTCAGGGTGTCGTTATCGGCGTTATTATATTCCAGATAATTACTTACGGATTGATATACGTAGGTGTTAGCCCCGACCTTTCATACGTATTCAAAGGCGGAATTATAATCCTTGCGGTTATACTCGATAACCAAAAAGCTATAAGAGCAAGCGCATAATACTTATTATCTGTTTACAAAAGGGTTTACCTACCCCCTTTTGTAGACAGTTTAATACCAACACAACCACTTAAAAGTGGCGAGATAACATTATTTAATAGAACGGAGAATATAATGGAGAATTTTACAATTCCAAAAAAAATGAAAGCAGCAGTACTTGTCGAGTATGATAAACTCGATGTTATCGAGATGGATGTTCCAACACCAGGTCCTGGCGAGGTACTTGTAAACGTTAAATCAATCGCTATCTGCGGTTCTGACCCAAAGATGATTCACGGCGGATACAAATTCGCAAACTGGCCTCCCTACTACCCATTTGTTATGGGTCATGAGTGGGCTGGACAGATAGTGGCACTAGGCGAGGGCGTTACAGGCTTTAATGTTGGCGACAGAGTTGCTGGTGAAGCACATGTTGGTTGTGGCAAATGCGACAACTGCAAAAAAGGCCACTACACTGTTTGTCTAAACTACGGCAAAGATGGTCACGACGGCGGTCTTGATATGGGCCACAGACACTATGGATTTTTCTGGCAGGGCGCTAATGCTGAGTATGCTGTTTACAAAACAAGCGCACTACACACTATCCCTGATAACGTTTCTTACGATGTAGCTTCAATCTGCGACTGCGCAGGCGTTGCATTCCACGGCGTTGAGCTTGCAGGTGTTACACCTGGCGGTACAAGCGTTGTAATCGGCCCTGGAGCGATCGGTCTTTGCGCTATGCAAGAGTGTAAAGCACTTGGTTCTGGCAGAGTTATCATGATAGGACGTGGCGCAAAACTTGAAAAAGCACGTGAACTCGGAGCTGATATCTGTATCGACTTTGAAAAAGAAGATGCAGTTGCAAGAGTTTTAGAGCTTACAAACGGCGTTGGTGCCGATGAAGTTATGGAGTGCTCAGGCGCTGCAGATTCACCGTACAAAGCTTGTAAAATGGTTCGCAAAACAGGCTCTGTTGCAATAATCGCCACCTACCACGACGACGAAGTTATGATTCCAGCAAACACAGTTAACTTCAACGAGATAAAAATTATCGGCTCAAAGGCAAATCCAAATGTATCTGATCAGGTTCTTCACTATATGTCAACTGGTGACATCACAGCAGAAGAGCTAATTACACATAAGTTCCCTCTTGAAGATTACGCAAAGGCTATCGACCTTTTTGAGAACAGAAGAGATGGCTCGATAAAAGTTGTAGTTAATCCATAATAAACCACACAAAGGGTAGGCGTCTTTTAACAATATAAGTTAAATACGCATACCCTTTTTTAAAGAAAACTTTAAGGAGTAGAAATATGGCAAAGATGAAAGCTGCTATACTCAAAGAGTTTGACAGTAAGCTTGTTTTAGAAGAGATTGATATTCCAAAACCTAAAAGCGATGAAGTGCTTATTCGCGTTATGGCGAGTGGTCTTTGCGCCTCTGATTTGCATATCAGAGATGGCAAAATAGCCTCAGTCACCCTCCCCTACACCCCAGGACACGAAACTGTCGGCGAGATAGTTGAGGTCGGAAGTGCTGTCACCGACAGAAAAGTTGGCGACTATGTTGTTGCGGCAATTGATTTAACCTGTAAGCAGTGCGAGTACTGTTTATCTGGCAGAAGTAACCTCTGCCGAAGCCTTGTGCGTATTGGCTTTGAGAGAAATGGCGGACATGCCGAGTATTGTGCTATACCCGCTGAAAATGCCTTTTTGCTCTCTCGCGATATATCCCCCGAAGCGGCGACGAGTTTAGTCGATGCGCTTGGTTGTATGTACAATGCTATTCGCAACAGAGCAAAGGTAAAAGCGGCTGATAAGGTGCTTATTATGGGAGTTGGTGGACTTGGGCTCAACGGTCTTCAGCTCTGCAAATACTTCGGCGCTGATGTCTACTGTTCAAGCAGAGAAGATGATAAGCTAAATGCGGCAAAAGAGCTTGGGAGTCTCCTTTGTATAAACTCTGAAAAAGAAGATTTAAACAAAGCTATTTCTGATATAACAAACGGCCTTGGTTGCGATGTTGTTATTGATAATATCGGAATTCAGAGCAGTGTAAATCAGGCTCTTAAACTTGTAAAACCAGGTGGTAAGGTTATCGTTTGCGGTTATATCGATGAGAGCTTTGATGTAAACTATCAAGAGATTATGAAACTCGAAAAGGAAATACTCGGAGTTCGAGGGATGAGCAGAAAAGATTTATTCGATGTTATAAAACTCGTTGAGAACAAAAAAATAAAACCATTCGTCTATAAAACAATTTCGCTCGATGAAATTAACGAGGGGCTCGCAGAGCTCGAGAGCGGAAAAGCAACTGGGCGAATAGTTGTAAAATTTTAGAAATAAGAGGTGCTATAATGAGAGATGTTGTTTTAGTTGTAGGTAGTGGCATGATGGGTAGCGGCATTGCTGCAATGAGCGCACTTGCAGGTAACAAAACTATTTTAAACGATATAAGTGCAGAGCAGATAAAAACAGGTATCGAGAAAGCAAAACAGTGTATTGAGCTTCGACTCCAAAACGGACTTAACACAAAAGAGCAGGCAGACAGAGCAAAAGAGCTTATTTTTGGTGAGGAAAACCTTGAGAGCGCTTGTGAGAGCACAAGACTTGTAATCGAAGCTATAGTTGAGAAGGTTGAAATTAAGCAGGTACTTTTTGCAAAGCTCGATGAGATGCTACCAACAGATGTCCCAATATGTTCAAACACAAGCGGACTTCGCATAACAGATATAAGTGCTACAAGCAAAAACAAAAACCGCATGGTAACAACCCATTTCTGGCTTCCAGCGCACCTTGTTCCACTAGTTGAGGTGGTTATGGGCGATGAAACCGACCCTGAAATCGCAAAAGCTGTTCGTGATGAGCTAAAGGTTTGGGATAAAGCTCCTGTGCTTGTCAATAAAGACCTACCAGGTCAGCTTGCAAACAGAGTTTTCCAAGCTATTATCCGTGAAGCTATCGATATAGTAGACTCAGGTCTTGCAACCGCAGAAGATGTTGATACCGCTATAAGCCAAGGTATGGCTATGCGATTCCCTGTCTGGGGTCCGCTACAGCACCTCGATGCAATCGGCGTTGAACTTGGTCTTTCAGTTCAAGAGACAGTGCTTCCAGATATCTGCGCTGATAAATCGGCTGGCAGTTATATCAAAAATCTTGTTGCCGAAGGAAACCTCGGTGCAAAAACAGGCAAAGGGTTCTATGATTGGTCAAAGCGCAGTATCGCAGATGATATGAAAAAGCGTGACAGCTTTATTATTGAAGCTGTTAAAACCTGCAACAAGCTAAATAATAAGTAATACCGAAAGGAAATTTAGATGAAACAATATTTTTGTCTTGGAACATATTCAGAGCCGATTTTATTCGGAACAGGAGAAGTTTTCGAGGGTACGGGTAAAGGGCTTTCTATTTGTAGCTTTGAAAACGGCAACATCGAAATAGTTAACAGCCTTATGACCAGAAACCCATCATTTCTCTGCATAAACGAAACCGCAAAGAAAATCTACGCTGTAAATGAGCTTAAAGAGTATTTAGGGTTGTTTGGCGGTGGTGTTTCGCAGTATAGCTATGAAACCGGCGAGATAATAGAGGAGGCTACATTCAATGTGCGTGGCACAGACCCTTGTCATGTTGAAATAGCGCCCGATAGAAGCTTTATATCAGTTGCAAACTTCGCAAGTGGCTCGGTGACTATCTTTATGCTCGATGAGAGTGGAAATATTTTACCGGACGACACCTTCTTTCAGCACGAGGGTAGCAGTGTTCACCCGATAAGGCAAAAAGGCCCACACGCTCATGCAACAGTTTTCGCAAAAGATGAGAGCGTTTTCTATGTGCCGGACCTTGGAATAGATAAGGTTATCGCCTATAGTTTTTGTGGTGGAAAAATCGAGCAGTGCCCCGACAAAAACCTCTCGGTTGACGCTGGTGGCGGACCTCGAAGTGGCGTTTATAGTGATGATGGCAAGCATTTTTATCTGATAAACGAGATAAGCTCACAGGTTATACACTACCTAAACGATAACAATACTCTCATATACCAAAGTATTGTGAACACCCTCCCTGACGATTTTGACGGCAACAACATCTGCTCTGATATTCATATAAGCAGTTGTGGTGGTTATCTCTACGCTTCAAACAGAGGCCACGATAGCTTAGCGGTATTTAAAATAGACGAAAA
Source organism: uncultured Oscillospiraceae bacterium (assembly GCA_964370465.1). GTDB lineage: Bacteria > Bacillota > Clostridia > Oscillospirales > Ruminococcaceae > CAYJGN01. The sequence goes on along the minus strand of CAYJJJ010000023.1, from coordinate 293 downwards.
CGGCAACTTATCGCTTATAGAGAGAGTTGATTGCGGTGGCAAAACACCTCGTAACTTCAGCCTCGATAAGAGCGGAAAATACCTTCTCTGCGGAAATCAAGATTCAGATAACATCGCAGTGTTTAACATTTTAAATGACGGCACACTCGCCCTTTTAAAGATAAACGCTATAAACACCCCTGTATGCATAAAGTTTTTTGATACCAACCCAGTTTAATTTAATACAAAGGAGCGAAAGATGACAAGAATTGAAAAATACAAAGTAGTCCCCGTTGTGGTTATAAACAAAATAG
>CAYJJJ010000022.1:6793-22762 GCA_964370465.1 uncultured Oscillospiraceae bacterium | reverse complement strand
GACAATAAATCTGAAATAGCAAATTAGCGAGGGCGAACAGAAACTATCGGTGAGAGACATGCGCAAAGAAATTCACCTGATTAGTACAAGGAGTGCAGAAACCCACCTGTTTATTGTAGGGAATGCACTGTGTGCATCCCAAAAAATTTGAGATATCCTGTGAAAAAGGTCTGTAGGGGCGGTCATCGGCCGCCCGCACCGGGAACAATAAATTATTAGATACAAGGCGGACAGAGCAGAGCCCTGACCTCTACACCACATCTTAAAAAACGCAGAAACCATGCGGGCGACCACTGGTCGCCCCTACGACAGAAACGTCTGAAAATCGATAGAAACCAAAACATCGCATAATATAAACAACACGATAGGAGAAAAAGATGGCTGAGCATTTTCATTCGGTAACCCTTGATGTTGATAAATGCAAGGGCTGCATTAACTGTATAAAGCGATGTCCGACCGAGGCTATTCGAGTTCGTGAGGGCAAAGCAAAGATAACACCCGAGCGATGTATCGATTGTGGTGAGTGTATTCGGGTATGTCCGCACCATGCAAAAAAAGCTATTCACGACAGCCTTTTGGATATGAAAGATTTCAAATACACGATAGCACTGCCAGCTCCTGCTTTTTATGCTCAATTCAACCATATAACCGATATTAATATTATTCTCGATGCCCTTATAAAGCTCGGGTTCGATGCGGTTTATGAAGTTGCGAAAGCGGCTGAAATAGTATCTGAGCTAACTGATGACTTAATGGCAAAAAACAAGGATTTGCGCCCAATTATAAGCTCTGCCTGTCCCGCTGTGACAAGGCTTATTCGGGTACGGTTTCCACACCTATTGCACCATGTTTTGCCGATAAACGCACCCGTTGAGCTCGCCGCAAGACTTGCTGTAGAAAAAGCGATGGAAAAAACAGGACTTTCAAGAGAAGAGATAGGAACATTTTTCATCTCCCCATGTCCTGCGAAGGTTACCGCCTCTCGTATGCCGCTCGGAACAGAAAAGAGCGAGATCGACAGGGTTGTGGCTATTTCAGAAATCTACACAAAAGTTCTGGCATTTATGAGTGCACAGCCTGAAGTTAAGATAAGTTCAAGCGGTGCTCGTGGAGTTAGTTGGGGGCGCAGTGGCGGTGAAGCGGCGGCACTCCAAAACGAAGATTTTTTAGCGGCAGACGGTATTGAAAATGTTATCAGGGTACTTGAAGACCTCGAAGATGAGAAATTCGACGATTTGCAGTTTATCGAGCTCAACGCATGTAGTGGTGGTTGCGTCGGTGGAGTGCTTACAGTTGAAAACCCGTATATCGCAAAGACGAAACTCTCAAAGATAAAAAAAATACTTCCAAAATCTACATATTCAAGAAGAATACCGACCGGTATAGAAATCTTCGATACACCTCTCTCTGAACTACCCGTTTTTTCACTGTCTGATGATATCGAAAAAGCGATGGATATGATGATTGAGATAGATGAAATACTCGAAACACTCCCACTCCTCGACTGCGGAACTTGTGGTTCCCCCTCTTGCAAGGCGTTTGCTGAGGATATCGTTCGAGGAATTGCAAAAAAAGAGGATTGTGTAGTTCTTATGCGCGAAAAACTCGAGAGAGAAATTGTGCCACTTCCATTTAGAAAGGGTGACCTTGAATGAAATCTTTAGACCTTAATAAACTCGATTTCTTAGAGATTGTGCTTACGGGCGATGATAGCGAAATAGTTGGGTGTTATTGTTGCGATTTGCTGTCTGTTGTTATGGCGCGCGGAAAAAACGACCATGTTTTTGTAACGGTTATGGGAAATATGAACGCAGTTGCTGTTTCCTCGCTATGTGAGATGCCAGCTATTGTTGTAGCAGAGGGAATGCAGGTCGATGACGATATGGTAACAAAGGCAAAAACCGCCGGCATTTCGATATATAAAACCGACCTCGATATCTTCACTGCAGCATGCAAAATCAAGGCGGCAATTGATGAGGATTAAGTACGATTTACATATCCACTCAGCGCTCTCACCCTGTGCCGACAACGACATGACCCCCTACAATATAGTTATGCTCGCTTCAATGCTTGAGGTCGATGTTTTGGCTTTAACCGACCACAACTCGGTTCTAAACTGTCGCGCAGTGGCGAAGCACTGCGAAGATGTTGGTATAACATTTTTTCCAGGAATTGAGATAAACACCGCCGAGGAAATCCATATGGTGGCGCTTTTTTATACCCTCTCTGATGCTGAGAGCTTTTACAGCGAATTTTACCCGACTATCCCGCCTATAAAAAACGATATAGCAGCCTTTGGCGACCAGCAGATTATCGATGAGAACGACGAGGTTATAGGGGAAGAGGAGCGCCTTTTGATAAATGCTTCTGCTCTCTCAATAGTTGAGATTACCGAGCTTGTGCGGCGATATAACGGAGTTGTTTTTCCAGCACATATAGACAGAAGCTCTTATAGTGTTATAAGCTCCCTCGGCGCTATTCCGCCCGAGTGCTGTTTTACTGCTCTCGAGCTTGCTTATCCCGACAATTTGGAGAAATGGCAAGGGCGAATAGAGGATTTCGATAGCTATAAAATTATTAAAAATAGCGATGCGCACAGACTTGAAGACCTATACTCAAAGGGTGGAGAGACCACGCTGAGTGAGTCATTTACGAAAGAAAGCTTTGTTAAAAAACTGCTATCTGGGGAGTGATGTTTTCTCTTTTGGAGTAAACAGGTATTTATAAGGCACTTTATAATAATATTTAGATTTAAAAAAACTGCCGTATGGCAGTTTTTTGTTTTGTTTAATTTTTCTCTCTCCTCTGGGTTCTGTCCTCGGACTTGCTGTCAGAGCCGGCGCCCGCAGTAAACGCACTAAAGTGCGTTTGGTCGAACAGAGTTCGACCTCGGCGAACCCTTCGGGTTCGCCGCTGCGGGCGCCGCCGTATCCCCACTCAAAAATGACGCGACGTATCCCCACTCAAAAATAACGCGACATATCCCCACTCAAAAAAACAGAAGGGACAAAGCTTATGCCCTATCCCTTCTATCTCAATTCATATAACAAAGGTGTTGCTCCGCAGTTTCCTGTATACCTCGCCCTTCATCCCAAAGGCAATCGCTACCTCTATGAAAATTTCTCTTTTAAATTCTCAAAAAAGCCTTTTCGCCCTTTGTAGTGCTCATCAGTTACCGCCTTGTCAAACTCGGTCAGTATCTTCTTTTGATCTTTTGTAAGCTTTGTCGGCACTTCAAGCACGACAGTCACAAGCTGATCTCCAACCCCTCTGCCGTTTATATGCGGAATACCCTTGCCACGTAGCCTAAAAACAGTGCCAGGCTGTGTTCCCTCTGGAACGGTGTATTTCACCTTGCCATCGATAGTAGGCACAATTATCTCGCTACCAAGCACCGCCTGTGAGTATGTTATCGGTATATCGCAGAGAACATTAAACCCTTGTCTTGTGAAAAGTGGGTCTGGTCGCACCGAAACAGTTATGTTGAGGTCGCCCGCAGGTCCGCCGTGACTACCGGCATTCCCCTGACCACGCAGAGAAATCGTCTGGTTGTCGTCGATACCAGCTGGAATATTAACTTCCATCTTCTTTTTCGCCGCAGTTTTACCCTGTCCGTCGCATTTTTTACAACGGTGGGTAATAATCTTACCTGTCCCGTGGCAGTTTTGGCAAGCTCTCTGCTGTTGCACCATTCCAAACGGTGTTCTGCTTGAAACTTTAACATACCCACTACCTTTACATTCAGAACAACTTTCGGGATCGTGCCCAGGTTCGCTTCCATTTCCACCGCACTTATCGCAACTATCTATCTTGTTAAATTCTATGTTTTTGGTAGTGCCCTTTGCCGACTCACCAAACGATATAGTAACACTTCCATAAATATCACTGCCACGTGTGGCACGAGGCCCCGACTGTCTGCCAGCTCTGCCACCGCCGCCGAAGAAACTGCCGAAGATATCGCCGAAAATATCCTCACCAAAATCAAATCCGCCGCCGCCAAATCCGCCAAATCCACCGCCAGCACCGAAGTTTGGATCAACTCCCGCATGGCCGAACTGGTCGTATTTCGCTCGCTTATCCTTATCAGACAGCACCTCATAAGCTTCGTTTACCTCTTTGAAATTCCGCTCCGCTTGTTTATCCCCGGGATTTAAATCTGGGTGGTATTTTTTGGCGAGTTTTCGGTAGGCTTTTTTTAGTTCATCGTCGGTAGCACCCTTAGACACCGATAAAACTTCATAATAATCTCTTTTGTTGTCCGCCACAGTCTTTCTCCTTAAAATTAGTTTATAGGCAACTGCAAAACTCAAAATTAAAGATTAATCGGTTTTACGAAAATTACCTCTTATAGCAAATAGCCTTTAGCTCTTAGTTATTAGTCTTTTGCCAATCAGCAGTATGGCGGCACTCTCGTGCCGCTCACTGTTTTTTTATTCTACTTCGCTTCCTCGTCGTCTGTTACATCCTTAAAGTCTGCATCAACAACATTCGGGTCGCTGTTATCTGCTGCCTGCTCACCCGCAGGTGCGCCCTCTGCCGCCTGTGCCGCTGCTGCTGCTTCATAGAGTTTCTGGCTCATTGCGTGAAGTTTTTTCTCAACTTCACCCTTCTTCTCTTTGATAGCTTCGATATCAGTGCCTTTTAGCGCCTCTTTTAGTGCTTCTATTGCACCGTTTATCTCATCGCGCTCAGACTGCTCTATCTTGTCGCCAAGCTCTGTTATTGTTTTCTCTGTCTGGTAAACAATTGAGTCCGCTTCGTTTCTTGTATCGATATCCTCACGGCGTTTTTTATCAGCTTCAGCGTTTGCTTCGCTCTCTTTAATAGCCGCTTCGATATCCTCTTTGCTCATGTTTGTTGAGCTTGTTATAGTTATCTTCTGCTCTTTACCGCTTCCAAGGTCTTTAGCTGAAACGTGAACGATACCGTTTGCATCTATATCAAAAGTAACTTCAATCTGTGGCACTCCTCTTGGAGCTGCTGGAATGCCATCGAGGTGGAAACGACCAAGTGACTTATTATCAGCCGCCATCTCGCGCTCACCCTGAAGAACATTTATTTCAACTGATGGCTGATTGTCAGCGGCAGTTGAGAATACCTGGCTCTTCTTTGTTGGAATAGTTGTGTTTCTCTCGATTATCTTTGTTGAAACAGAACCCATAGTTTCAATTCCGAGTGATAGAGGAGTTACGTCGAGTAGAAGAACGCCTTTAACGTCACCGCCAAGAACACCGCCCTGAATAGCCGCACCAAGAGCAACACACTCATCTGGGTTTATTCCTTTAAATGGCTCTTTGCCTGTATAGTCTTTAACTGCATCAACAACCGCTGGAATACGAGTTGAACCACCGACAAGGATTATCTTATCAATCTCAGAAAGTGACAGTCCGCTATCTGCAATAGCCTGTTTTAGAGGTTTCATTGTAGCTTCAACAAGGTCTGCTGTGAGCTCATTGAATTTCGCTCTTGTTAGGTTTGTGTTTAAGTGCTTTGGTCCCGCAGCGTCCGCTGTGATGAATGGGATGTTAACAGCAGTTGAAGCAACGCCTGAAAGTTCGATTTTCGCCTTCTCTGCATCCTCTTTTAGTCTTTGCATAGCCATTTTATCGCCCTTTAGGCTAAATCCGTTCTCACGCTTAAACTCATCGTCGAGGAAGTTTATAATTCTCTCGTCGAAATCGTCACCGCCAAGACGGTTGTTACCAGCAGTTGCTAAAACTTCCTGAACACCATCGCCCATCTCGATAATAGATACGTCGAATGTACCGCCGCCAAGGTCGTAGATTAAAACTTTTTGGTCGTTCTCTTTGTCAATTCCGTAAGAGAGCGCCGCCGCTGTTGGCTCGTTTATAATACGAAGAACTTCAAGTCCCGCTATCTGACCTGCATCTTTTGTAGCTTGACGCTGAGCATCGTTGAAGTATGCAGGAACGGTGATAACCGCCTGAGTTACTTTCTCGCCAAGATACGCCTCTGCATCTGTTTTAAGTTTTGTTAAAATCATCGCTGAGATTTCCTGTGGAGTATAGTCTTTACCATCTATCTCAACTTTATATTTTGTGCCCATCTCTCTTTTAATCGAAGAGATTGTACGAGCTGAGTTTGTAACAGCCTGACGTTTCGCAACAGTTCCGACCATTCTCTCGCCATCTTTTCCGAATGCAACAACCGATGGGGTTGTGCGAGCACCCTCTGCGTTCGCTATAACGACGGCTTCTCCGCCCTCCATAACTCCAACGCATGAATTTGTTGTTCCTAAATCAATTCCAATAATTTTTGCCATAATATTCTTTCCTCCTAATTAGTTTGCCACCGCAACGGTAGCTGGTCTTATAATTTTATCGTTTAGGGAATATCCCTGTAGTAATACCTGTGCTATTGTGTTTTCGCCCTGATTTTCATCCTCGATATGCATAACTGCATTGTGCTTGTTCGGGTCGAAGCTCTCTCCGACTGTTGCAGTTGGCTTAATGCCCATCTTCTCAAAAGTTGCCTCAAGTCCCTGAAGTATCATGTCGATACCCTCTTTGAACTTCTCATCTGTGCACGGTGCTGTGAGCGATAGTTTTAGGTTATCGAAAATCGGCAGAAAGTTTGTCACTACATTCGCCGTTACAAACGAAGCAAGCTCTTCTTTTTCTCTCGCGGTGCGGTTTTTAAAGTTTGTAAACTCCGCTGTTTGACGAAGCAGTTTATCCTCGAGTTCCGCTATAATCTCTCCTGGACCTTTCTCTTCTATTTGTTCTGCCGCTTCATTATTTTGCTCTTTTTCTTCCGTCATCTCCTTTTCACTTGAAACTTCGGGTTTTTCACTTTTCTTTTTCTTCAAAACATTACCTCTTCTCTATTTTATGATAGCATTCTGCCAAGTAGGTCAGCAAAATACTCAAGATGCGATATAAGTGCTGCGTAATCGGCTCTTAGCGGTGCGACAACTCCGAGTTGCCCCTCGCTACCGTCACGGTATCTATACTTTGTCACAACAAGACTTGTGCCCGGAAGCCCCTCTTTGCTTGTTTCATCATCGAGGATAATTCGAGTTTTCTCACCTGGCGTTTCAAGCAGGTGAGCAAGCGCCTCTTTCGGTATATGGTAGCCGATATTTTTATCCTGAATTTCTGAAATTGAGAGCAGATTTTCACTGCCGAGAACTTTAAGCTCACCCTCTAAAATCTCATCGGATAGGGTCATTATCGTGTATAGAATCGGCATTGCGAGTGCCGCATATTCACCGAGCGACTCCGAAACTTTCCGAATAAAGGTCGGGTTTATCGTGCGCAGTCGCACACCTGTTAGTTTTTGCGCTATCATAACCTTTATCATAATACTCTCAGATTCATTGAGTGCAACCTTGCAGACCGATGTTTTTATCGAACCACCAGAAGATATTAGCGCCACTGCCCAGTTATCATAATCTATCTGCAAAAGGTCTATTCGTCTGATAGTGGCATCCCCCATCGAGGGGGTTGAAGCAACAGTTGCGCACCGCAGAATTTCCGATAATACAACCGTTACCTGCTCTATAACATTTAGTGGGTCTACATTTGAAACCTTAAAAACACTGTTTATATACTGCTGTTTTTCCTCTGTGAGAGGTTTTCTCTGCATAAGCCTATCTATATAAATTCGCAGTCCCCTGTGGGTTGGAATTCTACCGGCTGATGTGTGCGGTTGGGTTAGGATATCGAGCAAATCAAGCACCGACATCTCGTTTCGAATTGTAGCGGGGGAAACTTCATTTAAAAAATATGCGGCGACATATTTACTACCAACAGGCTCACCTGTTTCGATATACCGCTCGACCACAACCCCTAAAATCCGAAGCTGTCTTGCTGTTAATTCCATATCCCTCACCACCTTAGCACTAAAATTTTTAAGGTGTTAGCACTCTCATCTCGCGACTGCTAACACCTATAATATACATCTATTATCCCCACTTGTCAAGGGGTTTTTTAAAATTTATATTTGATTTGGCAAAAATCTAATGCAAAAATTTCAAAATTACACTGTGGAGGATATCAAGACCTCTATCAGTTGCTTTAATTCTGCTCATATCCATTGCCTGGAGGTGACTATCTTGCCCCTCGGGGTAAACTCGCACACTCTCTTCTTCTATATATATAAGCCCCTCTTTTTCAAGTTCTCGTGCCACCTTCAAAAGATGCTCTGCAAAAACGGGGTCTTCTTTGGCAATTTTTGGCATAAAAACCCCTTCGGTTGTCCGCAAAGCGAGGGATAGGTATTCACGTGCGTCACCGCCTGTGCTGTCAAAAATTTGCGGTGCAGTTGGATTCTCGAGAAACTTTTCGAGGTCTGCCTCTGTGTAAAGGCGCTTACCATCGATAAAACTGTGCGCCGCAGGACCTATTCCAATATACTCAGAGCAGTTCCAGTATTTCATATTATGCTCTGAAAAAAACCCGTCCTTTGCAAAATTTGAAACTTCATACCGCTCATATCCAGCCTTTGCAAGCTCTGACTTTAGAAAATCAAAGCAGTCCGCCGCTATATCGCCATCCTCAGGCTCTATTCCTTTTTTATAGAAGTCACACCCCTCATCAACTGTCAGCTGATAGCAACTTATATGGGTCGGCTCTTGCCCTATCACAAAATCAATGCTGGTTTTAAGTTTTTCGGTGCTGCTGTTTGGAAGTGATATTATTAAATCTAGCGAGATGTTGTAAATTCCAGCCGACTTTGCAGCTGCAACAGAGCGGATGACATCTTCGTTTGTATGTCGCCTGTTCATAAGCAAAAGTTCGTCTTTGTTTGCGCTCTGCACCCCAAAAGACAGCCTGTTTACAAAAACCTCTCTCGATAGGCGCTTATAATCCAAACTGTCATCGGGATTTACTTCAATAGTTACCTCGTCGCCGCAGAAATCGAATATCTCGTATATAGATGAAAGGAGTTTGCAGAGAAGCTCTGTACCGAGAAGCGAGGGAGTTCCACCGCCTATATAAATTGTATCAATCTTCTTGCCACTATAAATAGAGGCGGCCTTTATAACCGCCTCTGTGTATTCACTATATAATTTTTCATTGCCAACCGTTGAATAAAAATCGCAGTAACCGCAACGGCTTTTGCAAAACGGAACGTGGATATAAAGACCCCTAGTCATCGAGCTTTAATACCGACATAAACGCCTCGCTTGGCAGTTCAACCGAACCTAGCTGTCGCATCTTCTTCTTTCCTTCTTTTTGCTTTTCAAGAAGCTTTTTCTTTCTTGTTATATCGCCGCCGTAGCATTTCGCCAAAACGTCTTTTCTCATCGCACGAACAGTTTCACGAGCTATTACTTTTCCGCCAATAGCCGCCTGAATAGGCACCTCAAACATCTGACGAGGAATATTGTCTTTGAGTTTTTCAGCTATTTTGCGCCCTCTTGCGTAAGATTTATCGGTGTGAACGATAAACGACAGCGCATCGACTACATCGCCATTAAGAAGCAAATCGAGCTTTACAAGCTTTGATGCACGATACTCTAAGAAGTCGTAGTCGTAGCTTGCGTAGCCTTTAGAACAGCTCTTTAGTGCGTCGAAAAAGTCGTAGACTATTTCGTTGAGTGGCAGTTCATAATGGATATCAACCCTGTCGCCATCGAGGTATTTCATATCTCGGAAAACTCCTCGTCTATCCTGACAAAGCTCCATTATATTTCCAACAAACCCTTGTGGCGAATAGATATGAACATCAACTATCGGCTCATAAGATGTTGCAATAGTTGCGGGATCTGGGTAGTTTGCTGGGTTATCGACCCAGATTTCATCGCCGTTTGTAAGCCCTATTTTATAGATAACAGATGGCGCTGTTATTATAAGGTCGAGATCAAACTCTCGCTCGAGGCGAAGTGAGATAATCTCCATGTGGAGAAGTCCCAAAAATCCGCATCTGAAACCAAACCCGAGCGCCGCTGAGGTCTCTGGCTCAAATGTTAGTGAAGCGTCGTTTAGTTGCAGTTTCAAAAGCGCCTCTTTAAGGTCGCCATATCTTGCACCGTCAACTGGGTAAATACCTGAGAAAACCATCGGGTTTACCTTTTTGTATCCCGGCAGTGGCTCTATTTCAGGGGTCTGCTTGTGAGTTATCGTGTCACCCACACGAGTATCTGTAACGTTTTTAATAGACGCCGCAATATACCCTACCTGCCCCGCCTGTAAACAATCAGTCGGTATCGAGTTTAGTGGCCCCATCATTCCAACTTCTACTACATTAAATGTAGCGCCTGTCTGCATCATCAGAATTTCGTCGCCAACTTTCACAGTGCCTTCCACAACACGAATATAAACAATAACGCCCTTATAGCTATCATAAACGCTATCAAATATTAGGCATTTGAGAGGTGCATTTTCATCGCCTTTTGGCGGTGGCACATCTTTGATAATCTGCTTTATAACAGCCTCTATATTAACACCTGTTTTAGCGCTTATAAGCGGTGCATCGAGAGCTGGAATACCTATAATATCCTCAATCTCGTGCGCAACACGCTGTGGATCTGCCGCCGGCAAATCAATTTTATTTATAACAGGGACAACCTCGAGGTCGTTTTCAACCGCAAGGTAGGTATTTGCAAGGGTTTGCGCCTCTATTCCCTGTGAAGCATCGACAACAAGCACCGCCCCCTCGCAAGCGGCAAGCGAGCGAGAAACCTCGTAGTTGAAGTCGACGTGTCCCGGGGTATCTATTAAGTTTAGCGAATAGATTTCGCCGTCATCCGCCTTGTAGTTAACAGTTACCGCACGTGCCTTTATGGTAATTCCACGCTCACGCTCGATATCCATATCATCAAGTAGCTGTTCTTGTTGCTCACGCTTTGTAACAGCCATCGTGATATCGAGAATACGGTCGGCAAGGGTTGATTTACCGTGGTCGATATGCGCAATTATTGAAAAGTTTCTGATTTTATCCCTATAGGACATAAGTGTTTCTCCCTTTAGTCTGTGTTTTTGATGTCTATACTTAGTGCCTCTATCGTTCCGTTTCTATCTGTTAGGTAGAGGAAATATCTTGAAGGGTAGTCGTAAATTGTGCTCCCTTTTCTTATCTGATAGTTAAACGAAACCTCCGCCACAACAACGTTTCCAACCGAATATAGTATCTCATAGCTCTCATCTAAAAATTCATAAGAGTCGTGCGAGATATACCAGCTGTTGTCGAAATAGAGGATATCGTATTCAAACGATGTTCCGTTATATAGTCTTAGAGTTAGCGCTGATTTCGATGCGTCCTTTGTTATAAATCTCGCATAAATATTTGAAATTTCAGTGGCGGCAGTGAGAAAACGCTCATGCTCCTCTGTCGATAAAACTCTCGACACTATATTCTGCCCCTCAACGTTTACAACTTCATAACCGCTATTCGCAGTGACAACAGGCTCGCCATAAAGACCATCAACTGTTAGCATTGAAACGCCACTTAGCTCAAACGGTGAATCCACAAGGCGCTCTTCATTTTCAGCGGTTATAGCCGTTGCATCGCTCTCGACTAAGACATCGTTTAGGTAAACTTCTGCTCCGCTATCTATAAGCAGTGAAAAACTTGTGGTTTCGAGCAGTGAAGTAACCTCTACAAGCTCATAATTTGAAAAGCCGAATGACCCTTCTTCACCACGCTCAAAAGTTGCAGTAGCTATATCGACACCATCGCTCTTGACGGTAATACCAGTTAGACCCTCTTGATATGTAAGCTCCCCAAAAGTGGGGGCATAGTTTTGCTCGTATTTTGAAGGCTCTAAAATCATCGCTGGGTTTTCGGTTATATCCGAGATAAAATTATTTGCCGCTGTTTTGAGCAGAGAATTTTCATATCCCGATAAAAATCCCGAGAAGATGAAAAGCCCTATTGCGAGGAGCACAAAAAGCGCCCCATACACTATACCCATCTTTATAAAAAAGGGTTTTAAGCTCTTTTTATCGCCATTTATACGGTTTTTGCGCTTTGCAGAGCCTGTGAGTGTTTCATCTGTATCTGAAACTTCAGATGTTTTTGCCATTTCAGCGCTCTCTTCATTTGCGGTTTCAACGGTTGGGATTTCAGCGGTATCGGCAGTTGTAGCCTCAGTAGCCTCTGCTGTGCCGCTCTCGCCCTTATCAGTTTTCTCTATTATAATCTCTTTTGTAATATCGTTCTCTGTCTGCGTCGGCATAATATTATCAAGGGTTTTGCCTTTGTTTTCGCTATTTGGGTTATACTGCTCCATCTCGTTTATCTCTATTTTTCTCTCGTTACTCATCTTTCACCTCTATATAACAATCCAGCCGGTAGGCAGGTCGCGTGGGCCGTAGAGCGAAGCAGGAGTTGAGATAAGCTCGCCCTCGTAGTAGAGGGTTGTCGAAGAACCACCATCGAGATTAGATGCATTAACCGCGCCAAACTCAACCATAACTTTCTGCAAATCAGAGTAGGAAGCACCGAGCGAATGCGCCTGTCTGCCATCAATTATAAGCAGAAGCACCGCACCGTCAGCTCGCTGACCTATAGCAGTTCGGGGGTTTAGTCCGCCGCCTGTGCCGACTATCGGCAAGCTCTCGCCGTTTATTATAAGCGCCGGTTCAAATGAAACAGCGTCACGAAGGCCCATTTCAACCGCTTCGTTTGCAGTCATACTGCCGACAACAAGTCTGTCCTCCGCATCAAATCCCACAACATTCGTTTCAACCCAACCCCACATAAGCTCACCGTGTGAGATAACCGTGCCGAGCGGTGTTCCACCGTTTCCAACGCCACCGTGATCTGCAAATCCGCCTGCATTAGTGCCGGCAATTCCACCCTCTTTTTCAATCATCTCGGTAACTTTAATACCTCTGTGTCCCTCGCCGAACTCATCAGGAGTTGAAACAACAACCCTTGAAGGGTCGTGAACTATCAGCATAAATCCTTTATATGTATCGCCGACAACATCGACAAGTTCTATCTTATCTTTATCGACTTCTTCTTCGTCGAAATCATCGTACAAGTCGGTATCGGTGACTTCATCTGTCTGCAATACCTTGTTGCCCTCTAAAATTGCCTCTACCTCATCGCTCGGTAGATATATGTATGGGATGAATTTAAGCGCTGAAGTTTCAGTTACTGAAACAACGAGCAAATCCCTTGCTGTCTGCGATGGACCATAGAATATTACCGCCATTAATAGCAGAAGCGCCACAACTATAAAAAGGAGCGCTGAGCCAACCGATATAGCTATTTTCTTAACCATTTTTCACCTCGAAAACAAATTTATTTTGTATTTGATAACTCACTAAGAATAAAAACGCATCGACTAACGCTTTAATTAATACACTATCGGTCACATTAAATAGCTCTGATATTCCAGCAACTAAAATTGTGCTTGCTATAAGAACGCCTATAAACAGCAAAAGATACTTAAATCCACTTTTTGCGACGCTATCACCGCTTTTAAAGACAAATATCTTGTTTGCAAAGAAGTTGTAAACCCCTGATATAATCCTTGCAAGCACCGTTGCCGCTGCAACTGTCTGCCAAATGCCAAGGGAGGGTAAAATATTGCAAAAGAGGGCAAACAAGCCGATATCAAGAGCAAAACTTGTTACAGATACAAGCAGAAACCTAAAGAAATCCTGTAAGATAAGGGCGAAAATCGCAACACTATCTCTGCTCGGCTTGAAGTGTGAGGTTTCGTTGTTGTTTAGATAAACTGTTTCGATAGTTACCTCATCTATTTTTATATTCTTGCGACCAAGCGTTAACAGCACATTTGTTTCGTACTCAAACCGCTCTCCCTCAATTTCACACATCATAGGAAGAAGATGCAGAGGGAATGCACGAAGCCCTGTTTGGGTATCGCGGATTTTAAGACCGCAGAAGACAAGAAACGAAAACGAAGTGAACTTGTTTCCGAATTTGTTTTTAAAAGGGGTGTTCTTTGCATCAAACGCCCTACTGCCGAGAATAACCCTATCGCTATCGTGCTCGAGCTCTTTTGCGAGGTTTTTTATGTCGGGAATAGTGTGCTGACCATCACCATCGATAGTGACAACGCCCACTACACCGCCCTTTTCATATACATGCTGATAAGCGGTTTTTAGTGCTCTGCCCTTGCCTTTGTTCACTTCGTGGACAAGAACAGTAACGCCTGGAAGCTCTCTTGCTTTATCAAATTCTCCCTGACACTGCGCCTTGCTACCGTCGTCGACAAGAACGATATTGTCAAACCCCTCATCTACAAGGGCATTTAGTGTTTTTAATAGTTTTTCATCTGGATTTAGCGATGGTAGAATAATCGCAACGCTCATATATTTCTCCTTATGTGTCTTTTCTTTTGTGTTTATATCTTCCGCAGTCCGAGCAAATTCGCCCCGAGTTTTGGCTTTTCGGTGAATGTTCTAACTGGCGGGTATTTAACGTTTTCAAAAAAATCAGTCTTTTCGGTGTCTAATCCAACTGCTGAATAGTAAAGTCCGAAAACCGCATTGTCATACTGTGCATCTATATAATCTTCATAGCTAAACCACCCGTGTTGACTGCGGTGGTACGAGTATCCCTGTGCACCCATTTCGTGGGCGGTTTTGCCATCAAAAAAATCTAGTGGGATATTGAAATCAAGCTTTATATAGTTTTCAGGGTAGATGTGTAGATACAGCTTTTGTACTGTGTGTATATCGCTCTCGCCGTAAGTTTCATCTGCCGCAAGTGGCACCGCATCCATCAGATTATCGACACCGAGAATATGAACTCCGTGTCCGTATTCACCGTCTATATCCTGTCCTATTACAACTTCGGGTTTAGTAGCTCTTATTGTTTCGACTAACAGGTCGATAAAAGCATCGGCGCCGTAGGTGAGGGTAGCCTGTTCATGGCTACCTGCGTAGTAGTCGGGAAAATCGGTAAATATTGGATAAGCACGAACACCACCGCTATAAAGACCCCACAGTATTTCATGCATGCGGTACGGCTCGCCTGTTATCCCGTGGTTTGTGAGGTAAATCAGCTGGACATCTTTGCCCTGCTCCCCTGCATACAGCGGAATAGTTCCGCCAAAAAAGAGATACTCATCATCGCCGTGGGTTGAAACAATGAGCATATCACAATCGGTGAGGGTTGGTTCCCAGTATTCAGCACCTTCCACAACAGTGCCCGCCTCTTGTGGTTTTATATAACAGAGAACACTATCGCTTAGAACAGTTACCGAAACAGACACCGCTTCACTCGAAAGCTCTATAAAACTGTGCAGAAATATATTCTCGGATATGGTCACTACCTCACCGTCCGCCTCAATTTCAAGGGCGGTTGGCGCTTCGTTCCAGACCATATATAGCGCATCAATGGGATAACTCTCATCTATAACAATAGTGTCGCCAGCAGAGAGGGATATATTTGAATAAATACTGCCGTCGGAAATTCTGCTCGTTTGTGACAGCGTGTATTCGCTCGCAAATGCATTTACAGATAAAATACTGATAAATACAAAGATAAATAATAGCTTTTTCATTTTAAGCCTCCAACCTGTATTATACTATATATAAGGCAAAAAGTCATTAAAAAAAGAAAGAATTAATATTCTTCCCTTTTATATGTTAAAGTTTAACAATTTTTTTTAGAATTGCCGATTTGAGAGTACCAATAAAGATAAATATAGAAGGCTAAAAACAGCAGCTTAGCTTTGCGAATATGTAGGATTCACTCATTCCAGAAAACAGAAATCAGAGCTCCTGAAGTTCTGTCTTCGATATTTTACTATAGTGCCTTTGTTGCGATACCCGAGAAACTACCGCCGCCCGCAGAGGCAAACTAGAAGTTTGCCGAGGTCGAATTAAAATTCGACCAAACGCACCGAGGTGCGTTTTCTGCGGGCGCACGCACCAGATACCGTAGGGTCGGATTCCATATCCGACCGCCACTCCAGAGGACAGACGCCAGAGGATAGAAACCAGAGAACAGATACCAGATATTATATACCATACATCACAGTGTCAACAAATAATCCACAAGCGCCTCCCCTAAAAGCTC
>CAYJJJ010000022.1:4992-6693 GCA_964370465.1 uncultured Oscillospiraceae bacterium | reverse complement strand
ATACCATACATCACAGTGTCAACAAATAATCCACAAGCGCCTCCCCTAAAAGCTCGCCCGTATAAAGCGCTTCGGAAAGATTATTTGCATGCCCTCCAACCTCAACTAAAATGCTCCCTGTGGTCAAGTCCTGATTATAAAAACGGTGGTCAAAGAGGATAGGCCTTGTGAGTCCCGGAAAATTCTGCTCGAGCGCCGCCTGAACACCCGCTGCAAACTTCAAGTTTTCCTGATAGTTTGGAATAATAACGCTCCCTCCGTTATCAACCCCTGAAATTATCATAATCTGCGCAGCATTCTCACCGTCAATTTCAGCTACCGGCTTATAGCGGATACCGTCGCTCTCGATAGCGTCCCTGTGGATATCAAGGACGATTTTTATATCTGGATACTGCTCGAGATACTGCTCTGTCACCACTCTGCTTCTGTCATAGCTTCCGTTATATTGCGGGTGGTCGAAGTGGGTTTTATCCTGTATAACTCCAATCCCCGCCGCCTCAAGTGCCGCCGCTACCCGCTCGCCCACAGCCGTTATATTCAGGTTGTTGTCGGTGGTGCGTGAGGTCGGCGAGTGGTACATTGTATCGTCATAGACTTCAAAGCTCTCGGTTGCGTGAGAGTGAATTATCAGCACTTCAACCCTACCGTCAAGAGCGAGATCGATAGCTGTTGGCTGTGATGCAATTTCCAAAACTTCAGACGTGGTGAGGGGTGAGAGATTTTTTATATACCCACCAGTCGACAGCTCAAATGTTGTTCCATAAGAAGATGTCGCGGCGTAGCTCTGCGCCACAATCTCGCCAAGCCCTACACCCGGAGATGGCGCTAACACAAATTCATATTCCTCCCCGTCGGAGATATCGCCTGTTTGGTCTTCATTGCCATAGAAAGGGTTGAATAGAAGCGACTGTGCATATAGCATACTATCCACCTCTTCCATATCTTCCTCAGGGTAGATATCACCTTGCAAGTATGCTAGAGTACCATCTGGAAATGCGAGAAACGAGAAAAAAGTCGTTAGAGGTTCTTTGAAATTTGACACTGAAAAAAAAGCCGATATAATTAGATATATAGTTGCCACAACAAAAAGAGCTGTGAGCGCTTGAAATCTTTTGATTTTCATAAAATTATCACCTTTTTTAATGGTATGATATAAAAAAGGGAGAAATTACAAAACTTTTCGAAAAAAACTCTTGCATTTTAAGGCAAAAAATAATATAATATTATCCGTATCAGTTCCGTTTTAAATTCAAAGTCGTTCTTTGGTTTGAAACTTAAACCGTAGGGAGTCATTAACCCGACGGGATATATACTTAAAAATCAAAGGAGAATTTAAAATGCCAAACATTAAATCGGCTAAAAAGAGAGTTAAAGTTATCGAAACAAAAACACTTCGCAACAAAAACATAGTTTCTGACCTTCGCACACACATCAAAAAGGCGGAGATTGCAATTGCAAAAAATGACGCTGACAAAGACGTTGCTATTAAAGTTGCAGTAAAGAAAATCGACATGGCTGTTACAAAAGGTGTACTTCATAAAAACACAGCTGCAAGAAAAAAATCAAAACTTGTTAAAAAAGCAGTTTAGGTTTTATCGATTAATTATTCAAGAATAGAAAACCCGTAAATTATACGGGTTTTTTTGTTTGCACAAAATAGCAATAGTAAAATTGAAAAAGTCACCAGTAATTGGTGACTTT
>CAYJJJ010000022.1:0-4892 GCA_964370465.1 uncultured Oscillospiraceae bacterium | reverse complement strand
GTCGAGTTTCACTCGACCTTGGCAATTTTTCAAATTGCCGCTGCGGGGGGGCGCCATTCATCGCACAACTCTCATTTTACACAAAACCCAGACGACAAACAGTCGGCATAAAACCTGTTTTAATCAACACCCATTCGCCAAACGCCAAAAATCAAGGTTCTATCCAATCTTCGCTATATGCTCGCGGCCATCTCACTCGCCTTTTCCGCCAGCTTCTCAACATCCAAAACAGTACTCACCGACGATGTTTCCCCACGCAGTTTAGCGGCTCCTCGAAGTCCTTTTAAATAGTGGGCAAGCTGTTTTCGCATCTCTAAAACCCCACGGTGTTCGCCTTTATATAGTACTGTCCGCTTTGTGTGCTCTATCATTATAGAAAGTCGAGCATCTAAATCCGCCACAGGCTCTCCTTTGATTTCACCAAAAATAAACGGGTTGCCAAGCGCTCCCCTGCCAATCATAACAGCGGCGCAACCTGTATACTCACGCATATAGTCATAGCTTTTTTTACCCACAACATCGCCGTTTCCAATAACGGGAATACTGACCGCCGAAACAACATCTCGAATTATATCAAGGTCGCAAACGCCCCTGTAAAAATCGGTTTTTAGTCTGCCGTGTACCGTTATAAAATCAGCGCCTGCCGCTTCGAGCGTTTTCGCAAACTCCGGCGCATTTATATTATCTTTATCAAAGCCTTTTCGAATTTTTGCCGAAACACCTTTTTTTGTACTGTTTTTGAGCGCTCTTATTATCGCCGCCGCCTTTTCAGGTTCACGCATAAGCGCCGAGCCACTGCCAGCAGAGAGCACTTTCGGAACAGGGCACCCCATATTAACATCGTAGACATCGAAGTTCAAAGGCTCGAGTATCTCGACAGCTCTTTTAAAAAATTCTGGGTCATCACCGAAAAGTTGCACCGCAACAGGGCGCTCGCTATCGTCTTTCGAGAGCAAAGTCGGGGTATTTTTATCACCATAGCAAAGCCCCTTTACAGAAACCATCTCAGTGACAGTATATATAGCGCCACACTCTTTGCAAATCTCCCGAAAAGCTCTGTCGGTGTAGCCTGCAAGAGGAGCTAAAACGGCGCCTTGTTCGTTATTATTTAAAAAATCAAGCATAATATCTCCTTTGTGAACATTTTAGCACATTTATTTCTTTTTTTCACTATTTTGAGTGCATCTGTGGTATAATAATTTAGATTATTTGATAATAGCGCCACAAAAACAAAGGGGAAGATAATGGATAGAATTTTAGCGGTAGACGGCAACAGCATACTATACAGAGCCTTTTATGGTGTTCGACCACTGACAAACAGCTCAGGTTTCCCAACCTCGGCTATATATGGATTTTTCAACATGCTATTTCGTGAAATTTCAGTTGCACAGCCGACTGTGACAGTTATAGCTTTCGACCTCCCGACAAAAACCTTTAGAAGCGACATTTTTGCCGATTACAAAGCTCACCGCACCCCACCTCCCGACGAACTTCGCCAACAGAAACCTGTTATAATGGAACTGCTCTCAAAACTCGGCTACTGCGTTGTTACAAAAGAGGGTTTTGAAGCGGACGATATTTTAGGGACAATTGCAAATAGAGCCGAAAAAGACGGCGATGAGTGCATAATTTTCACGGGGGATAGGGACAGCTTTCAGCTTGTCACCGAGAAAACTTCCGTTCACCTATGCACGAATAAAGAAACTAAGGGATATATCGAGGTTGACCCCGCATATATTTTAGCGGAATACAATGTCACCCCAAAACAGCTAATTGACGTTAAGGCGCTTATGGGCGATACTTCCGATAATATTCCGGGCGTTAAAAAGATAGGGCCTAAAACCGCCTGTACCCTTATTTCAAAGTATCACTCGATTGAAAACCTCTATGCCGATATAGATGCACTTGAAACAACCCCTCGCAACAAAACACTTTTAGCTGATGGGCGTGATGATGCATTTATGAGCTATAAGCTCGCAGAGATAGACACAAACGTAGATTTATCAGACGAGATGTGCGACTTTAAAAGTTTGCAGGCTGATATCGCAGGCGCTAAAGAGATGCTCCAAAACCTCGAGATTAATTCTATCCTCAAAAAGATAGACGATTTATTTTCAGCTAAAGCGGTGGTTTCAAAGCCTGTTTCAGTGCCAAAACCAGAGCTTCGAGAGCTACCTATAGAAGAGCTAACCGATAAAAACCTCTCGGGTGATATCGCCCTTTTAATAGAAGATACCCTTCTTCTGTGTGACGGTGAAACTATCTATACCGCTCCGCTTGATAAGCTGTGCGATATCTTAAAAAACAGCGAAATCAATATAATATCGACCGATGCGAAAGCAGTCTACAAAGAGGCGTTGCAATCGGGCATTGATATTAATATCGCCTTTTGCAACAACCTCGCAGGTTACCTCTGCTACCCCGACAAAGAGAGCTACACGACCGATAATCTCGCCGAGATGCTTGGCATTGTGGTGCCAGAGGGGTATCAGCGAGCGGCGGCAGTTTATGAGATATATAAAATACTACGCAAAAAATGCAAAGAGAATAAAACTATTTTGCTACTGCGAGAGATTGAGCTACCACTCGCCCTTGTCCTTGCTTCGATGGAACTTGAGGGAATAAAGCTCGACTCCGAGGGTGTTCGCAGATTTGGCGTTTCTATAAATATAAGACTTCAGAATATGGAGAGCGAAATATATAGACTTGCTGATGGTGAGTTTAATATAGGAAGTCCAAAACAGCTCTCTGAAATTCTATTCACAAAACTCTCTCTACCACCACAGAAAAAGACAAAAACAGGCTACTCAACAAATAACGAGGTACTTTTAGCTCTCCGTGGTGCGCACCCTATCGTCCCGCTTATAATAGAATATCGAGCGCTCTCAAAGCTCGCTTCAACTTATATAGAGTCACTTATCGACAGTGTATCGGAAGATGGGCGAATTCACTCGACCTTCCAGCAGACAGTTACACGGACAGGCAGACTCTCTTCAACCGAACCAAACTTGCAAAATATACCTGTCCGAACAGAGCTTGGGCGCGAAATTCGCAAATTTTTCGTTGCGAAAGAGGGTTATACTTTTGTCGATGCCGACTACTCGCAGATTGAACTTCGTGTTTTAGCCTCTCTATCAGGGGATAAAATGATGACAAAGGCATTTAACGAGGACCGAGATATCCACAGACAAACTGCCGCTGAGATTTTTGGAGTGGCAGAGGATATGGTGAGCGATGATATGAGGCGAGCGGCAAAGACTGTCAATTTCGGTATCCTCTATGGAATGGGTGCCTATTCGCTGGCAAACGACCTTGAAGTACCTTATGGCGAGGCGAAGGGATATATAGAAAACTACCTAAACACATACAGCGGAATAGCGGCATTTATGGATAAAACAGTCGAGCAGGCAAGGACTGACGGATATGTTACAACTATGTTCTCTCGAATTCGCCCGATTGCAGAAATACAGTCTACCAATAAAGCAATTGCGGCAATTGGCGAGAGGATAGCAAAAAATACGCCAATTCAGGGGACTGCCGCCGACATTATAAAAATCGCGATGATAGCGGTTTACAGCAAGCTAAAAGAGGAGCGACTCGATGCTAAACTCGTCTTGCAGATTCACGATGAGCTTATAATTGAGTGCAAAGAGGATATTGCTGATAGCGTAGCAAAACTACTTGCGGAAGAGATGGAGAACTGCGTTAGTCTAAACGTTGCGCTTAAAGCAGAGGCTAAAATTGGAAAGAGCTGGTATGATGCAAAGTAGGGAGATTTGCGAGGGCGACCTTGCAAAAATTGCAGAGATTGAAGCAGACTCGATAAAGACCCCGTGGAGCCTAAAAGGCTATACCGAGGCTTTTATGGCACCCTCATTTTTGGGGCTTGTTTCGGTTTTAGAGAACGAAATAGTCGGCTATATCACAGCGAGCAAAGTTTTAGATGAAATATATATAAACAATATAGCAGTTGCAAAAGAGCATCGCCGAAAAGGGGTTGCAGATATGTTGCTTTTGGATTTTGAAGTGCTCTGTGGCGACTTTGCATTTATCACACTTGAAGTGCGAGAGGGCAACTTATCAGCTCAAAAGCTATATGAAAAACACCGATTTAAAAAGGTGGGAGTGCGCAAAGACTACTACAGTAATCCAGTGGAAAATGCACTTTTAATGACGAAAATAGGAGAATTTAATGAGCAGTAAAACAAAGAGATACAGCCTCGGCGAGGAGATTTTTTCAGGCGTTTCACATGGAATAGGTGCGCTTATAGGCATTGTAACTATGACTATTCTAATAGTATTTGCGGCACAGAGCGGCGATGCTATTTCTATATTATCGGCAATTGTCTACGGTATTTCGATGATTCTGCTTTATACCTTTTCAACCCTCTACCATTCGATAACGAACAAAACGGCGAAAAAGGTCTTTCGGGTGCTTGACCACAGCTCGATTTTCATCTTTATCGCAGGTACTTATACGCCATTTTGCCTTGTAACACTAAGGGGCGAAGTCGGGTATCGACTTTTTGCAGTTGTTTGGGTGGCGGCGATAGTTGGGATAATTTTAAACTGCTTTAATATCGAGAAGTTTAAATACCTATCGATGGTTATCTACCTCGTTATGGGCTGGGTTGTGGTGACTGCAATCAATCCACTCCTTGAAGCGCTTCCTCCGGCTGGATTTTATCTTCTGCTCGCGGGTGGACTTTGCTATACTGTCGGGGTCGTTTTCTATGCGATGAAGATAAAATGGATGCACGGCATTTGGCATCTCTTCTGCCTCGGTGGAACTATCACCCACTTTTTATCGATTGTGCTGTTTGTTATTACGACGTGATATATAAATAACACGAAGTGTTATTTATATTAGTGAAAAGGTAATAGTGAAGAGT
>CAYJJJ010000021.1:15701-23114 GCA_964370465.1 uncultured Oscillospiraceae bacterium | reverse complement strand
ATCATAAAAATAAAAACAATTTTCACGAATTGACAAGAAAAAACCGCCCGTAAGGCGGTTTTTTGAAAAATTATCTAAGCTCAACTCGTCTTATCTTGCCGCTGATAGTTTTTGGAAGTTCATCGCGGAAATCAACTATACGAGGGTATTTGTATGGCGCTGTATGCTCTTTAACATAATGCTGAATTTCGGCTTTAAGCTCTTCTGTTTTTTCAGTGCCAGCAACTAAGACAATAGTTGCTTTAACAACATTTCCACGAACAGGGTCGGGGACACCTGTAACCGCGCACTCTAAAACATATGGAAGCTCCATTATAACGCTCTCAATCTCAAATGGGCCTATTCTGTATCCCGAGCTCTTTATCAAATCGTCAGTTCTGCCGACATACCAAAGGAACCCGTCCTCATCTGCCCAAGCAGTATCGCCTGTGTGGTAGTAGCCGTCATACCAAGCTTCGTTGGTCTTCTCTTCGTTTTTGAAGTAGCCTCTGTATAAGCCTACTGGGTTGCCGTCCTCTGTATTTATGCAGAGCTCTCCAACTTCACCAGGAGGGCACTTTTTGCCGTCAGAGTCGAGGAGTGCTATTTTATACTGCGGACTCGGTTTGCCCATTGAGCCAGGTTTTGGCTCGGTGCCCCTAAAGGTCGCAATCATGAGAGTGGTTTCAGTCTGTCCAAATCCCTCCATTAGTTTGAGGCCTGTTGCTTCGTAGAATTTATTGTAAACCTCAGGATTTAGTGCCTCTCCTGCAGTTGTCGCATGCTCGAGTGATGAGAGGTCGTATTTTGAGAGGTCCTGTTTTATAAAGAAGCGGTAGATTGTCGGAGGTGCACAGAAGGTTGTGAGCTTGTGTTTTTCTATTAATGAGAGGAGCTCATCTGCGTTAAATCTATCAAAATCAAATGTGAATATAGCCGCCTCACAAAGCCATTGACCATAGAGTTTACCCCAAGCGGCTTTCCCCCAACCTGTGTCGGAAACGGAGAAGTGGATACCATTTGGATTAACGTTATGCCAGTGTCTTGCAGTCATGATATGACCTATCGCATAACTGAAATCGTGGCAGGCAATTTTCGGATAGCCTGTTGTGCCGCTTGTGAAATACATAAGCATGCTGTCGGTTACTTTGTGATCAGCTCTTCTCTCGAAATGGTCAGAAGCAGAAGCGGTTCCGCTATCAAAGTTTAGCCAGCCATCTCTGTCCTCGCCGACTTTAAATGTTTTAACAGGGGAAACTGCTTGCGTATTTGCCTCTTCAACGTATGAGCAAACATTATCATCTCCTGTACAGATAACAGCCTTTACTTCAGCCGCCTCAAAACGATAGACATAGTCTTTTGTTGTCAGCTGGTTTGTTGCAGGAATTGCAACAGCGCCGAGCTTGTGAAGCGCTAAGATAGCAACCCAAAACTGGTAATGGCGCTTTAATACAAGCATAACAGCGTCACCTTTTTTTACGCCGTTTGCCGCAAGAAAATTCGCCGCCTTATTGCTCTCTTTTGAAAGCATATCAAAAGTGAAATAGCGGGTGTCGCTCATGTCGCTTGAAACCCAAAGCATAGCGAGTTTTTCGCTGTCTTGTTTTGCGATTGCATCGACGACATCGTGCGCAAAGTTGAAATCATCAGGACAGTTAAACGAAACGTCTTTTATAACCCCGTTCTCATCGAGGGTTTCAGTTAAGTAATTTTTATATAGCATACTAATCTCCGTTCTGTGCACAGCACAAATAGTTTTTTGTAATCTCCGTACAGAATGGAGATTAATCGGCATCTGTCGTCTGTGACGGCACGCCATATAGATAACCCATAGCGTGATTTTTCACGCTAATCTCCATGTCTGCCGAAATGGTCGGCGTGTTATTATTTATCGTCGCTGTCATCCAAAACTACAGCTAAAAATTCGCAAGGCTCTCCACCAACAGCTATCATACCGTGTGGGTGCCCTGAGTCGTAGTAAACACTGTCGCCAGCCTCTAAAATTTCGGTATGGGTTCCGAGTGTGATTTTTAGTTTTCCAGAAAGTACCATATCGAACTCATGACCCTTGTGGCTTGAGAGGGGGATAGGTGCATTCTGCTCTTCTTCCCTGTAGGGAGCGGTTACGACAAATGGCTCTGCTGAACGGTTTTTAATATATGCCGCCTTATGGAGATACTTAAATCCCTCGCGCCTTTTAATGTCCATGCCTTCATTTTTTCGCACAATTGTGTAGAATGAGAGTTTTGGCATCTCGCCGATAATCAGCTCTGAGATGTCAAGTCCCAGCTTGTTTGCACATTTATAGATAAATGTGAACCCAAAATCAACTTCTCCGCTCTCGTACCGAAGATACTCTTCAAGGGTAACATCTGTAGCGGCCGCCATCTCTTCGGGTGTGTAGCCCTCTAAAATTCGTGTGCCTTTTAGCCTTTGCGCTATCTGCATAACTTGATTTTCCATAATTGTTCCTCCTGTTTTTAAAAATAAAAAAAGCCCTCACCCAACCTGTGTGTTGGGACGAAAGCTAACGTTTCCGCGGTACCACCCATATTGCTCAAAAGAGCCACTTTGCAGATGTCTGACAACATCCTCTCAACTAACGGTGAGTACCGTCAACCCTTAAATATCGGGGTTGCCGCTTAGAGGTGATATAAAATAATCTATCGGGCCACCTTGCACCAAACGGCGGCTCTCTGTACCGAATACAAATATTTTCTGTCCTCATCATAGCGTTTGCTTAACAATAAAATAACATATCAAAAAAACATTGTCAACAGTTATTTTATATTTTTTTATTATATGCTATAATGCAGGTATATGTTGCAATTTGAAAATCTATATTAGGAGTAGCTACAATGGACTATTTAAACAGCGCAAAGAAGCTTTTAGATTACACAAAGGAAATCAGAAGATATCTGCACCAAAATGCGGAAATTGGATTTGTTTTGCCAAAGACTGTGGAGTATGTCAAGGCAAAACTCGGTGAGCTATCTCTTTTTGCGGTCGATAACTGTGAATGTGGGTTTTATGTTGATATAGAAGGGGATAATCCCGGAAAAACTCTGCTTATAAGAGCCGATATGGACGCACTGCCGATGCCAGAGGAGAACGACCTGCCGTTTCGCAGTGTGACAGGGAATGCACATGCTTGCGGACACGATTTGCACACTGCTATTTTAGTTGCAGCAGCAAAACTTCTAAGCGAGAATAAAGATAAAATTTATGGCAGAGTTCGCCTGATGTTTCAACCGGCTGAAGAGGTTATCGAGGGCGCACAAGTTATGATTGAAAATGGTGTGCTCGATGGCGTAGATACAGTGCTTGGTTACCATACAGAGCTTGCAAAGAGCAACAAAACAGGCGTTGTCGAGATAACTAAAGGACCTTTTTTAGCGAGCAGTGATATCTGGAAAATTGAAGTGTTTGGCAAGGGCGGGCACGGCTCTGCCCCGGAGCTATCAATTGATGTTATAAATATAGCCTGTGGAATTCACACAGCACTCGGTGAAATAGTCAGCCGTGAAGTTGCATCACAAGACCCGATTGTTCTAACTGTCGGCAAACTATCCGCGGGGACTGCTGCGAATATCCTTCCTGAAATCGCAACAATTGAGGGTACACTTCGTACCCTAAACAACGAAACAAGGGCGTTTGTTCTAAAAAGGATAGAGGAGATTGCTTGTGGTATTGCAAAAACCTATCGCGGAGAAGCGAAATTCACATTGATGAGCGGAACCCCACCCACTATAAACGATAAATATCTTGCAGGCAAGTTTTTGGAGTATGCAAAAATGGCAGTTGGGGAAGATATGACCGTCACCGATGCTCTCCCAGCGATGGCATCTGATGACTTTGCGTATCTCTCGAATGAGCGCCCTGGTGTGATGTATCACATATCGTTTGGCGGCTTAGAGGAGGGGTATACAAGTGGAATACACAATCCAAAAGCTGTTTTCAACGAAGAGGGAATTGTAAATGGATTAGCCTCTTTGATGGCTATAACGATAGAATATCTAAAAGAGCACAGATAAAAAACAATAACTAAGGCGATGGGTGAAAGTGCCCATCGCCTTGCTTTTTGTTATTTGTTATCCAGCAGTTTTTTGTAGCTTTTATCAATTAGTATAGCGCCGAGTGGTGCTGTGACAACTATTGAAATCACAGCGGCAGTTAGAATTATTTCGCAGCCAGCAACTCCCGCTGCAAGCGGTACAGAGCCGATTGCCGCCTGAACAGTTGCCTTTGGGAGATATGCAAAAACACAGAAAATCCGCTCCCTTATATTTAGGTTTGTTCCTATAAGTGAAACTAAAACACCGAATGAGCGCGCAATCAAGATTAGCATTAAAAGTGCGAAAACTGCACCAAAAGAGCGGACAGCATAACTTAAATCAACAGTTGCACCGACGAGGACAAATAGAAAAATCTCAGCACCGTACCAAATTTTCGAGCATTTTATCGCAAGTCTATCGGTTACCACTTTTTTGCCCCTCTGCATCGAAATTCCGATAAATATAACGGCAATTAGTGCGGAAAAAGGAATCGGGATAAAATCTTCGATACCGACGAGTAGAAAAGAAATAGCAAAGAAAATAGCGATTTTTGCGGTATCTCTTATATGGAAATGCTTGAAAATAGTAATCAAAACGAAGCCTATTAAAAGCCCGATTGCTATGCCGAGGATAATAGATATGGGGATGTTTAAAAGTGTGCCAACGTTTATCTCACCCGTTTGGTTCAATGTTAAAAATGCCCAGAAAACAACGATAACAAAGATATCATCAACAGAAGCGCCCGCTAAAATAAGCTGTGGTATGCGCTTTTTTACCCCGTATCCCTCTTCAATTACAGTGAGCATTTTCGGGACGATAACCGCCGGTGAAACAGCCGCTATAACTGCCGCTAAAAGTATCGACTGGATAAAACTCGTCCCCAAAATAATCGGCGCTAATAAAGCGGTTGCAACCATCTCGAAAATAGCCGGAACAAAGCAGATGAATAGAGCGGGTCTGCCAACTGCCTTTAAATCACCAATTTTTAGCGATAGCCCAACCCTTGCGAGAACAACGATTAAAGCTATTGTTCTTATATCGCCTGAGATTAATAGAATAGTTTCGTCGAGCAAGTTTAAGGAGTATGGCCCTATTATTATGCCGACAGCAAGCATGCCGATAAGTGGCGGTAGTGATAGTTTTTTGCAGATAAAACCACTCATCAGACCAAATAAAAGTATTAAAGATAGGCTTAAAATCATAAAGAACCCCCAATTAGCTACCTCTATTATACTTGCAACAAAGCAAAATAACAATTTTTATTTTTTTGTTGGTTTATGGTATAATAAGAAAGACTAAGCCTAAAGGCTTTGGGGACAAGATAATGCATTGGAGGTGGTAGTATCAATCAAAATATCGAAAAACTAACCAGCAAAACACGCAATCTGCCAAAATCTCCTGGTGTTTATATCATGAAAGATAAAGACGGCGAAATTATCTATATCGGCAAGGCAAAGGTGCTGAGAAATAGGGTTTCAAGCTATTTTAGGCAAGTTTCAAAGCACTATGGCAAAACAAGGAAAATGGTTGAAACTGTTTTTGATTTTGAATACATTGTAGTTAACTCAGAAAAAGAAGCACTTCTTCTCGAATGTTCACTAATTAAAAGACATAAACCCAAGTATAATATTCTGCTTAAAGACGATAAGGGGTATTCTTATATAAAAATATCGTCAGACTCGTTTCCGAGGATAACAGGTGAGTTGCAGAAGGTAGGGGATGGTGAATTTATAGGGCCGTTTATGTCGGCTTTTATAACAAGGCAGACAGCTGAAGAGGTGAACAAAGCATTTAAACTGCGAACATGCAAGCGGGTTTTCCCAAGGGACTTTAAAAAAGAGCGCCCTTGTCTTAACTTCTTTATCAAACGCTGTGTAGGTGTTTGTCGTGGAGATGTATCACAGGAAGAGTATGTACAAGCGATTGAGCAGGCTAAAATCTATATAAAAATGGGTGCGAAAGAAAGCGTTGAGTACCTAAGAGAGAAGATGGAAGAGGCGGCAGAGAACTTAGAGTTTGAGCGTGCCGCGAAACTTCGGGATAGAATTTCAGCTATTGAAAAAAGCAATGAGCGACAGAGCATCTTCTGCAAGAGTCATCCGAATGCTGATTTCGTCGGTATTGTTTCCGACAAAACAAGGCTCAATGTTTCGGTTTTGAAATTTCGTGGTGGGGCACTTTGCGATAAACTTGATTTTTCCTTTAACAGCGATGAAACAGACTTTGAGGATACTGCGACTGAGTTTTTAGAGCAGTATTATATCGATTTGCAAGAGCTTCCCAAAGAAATATTTATAAACAGAGAACTGCCGCTTTTCTCGCTGTTATCAGAGGTGTTATCTGAAAAAGCAGGGAGGAAAGTGGTTATATCGACCCCTGTTCGAGGGGAGCTTTTAGAACTTGTTGACATGGCAACAAAAAATGCGGCGGCAGCATTATCGCACAAAACTGCAAAAAGAGACGATAAAGAGATAGCGGCGCTAGATGAGCTGAAAGTTGCGGCGGGACTGTCAAAAACGCCTGCGTACATTGAGAGCTATGATATAAGTAATTTAGGTGATAGCTCGATTGTTGCGGGAATGGTTGTTTTTAAAGATGGCAAGCCGTTTAAGCGCAATTACAAAAAGTTTAAGATTAAAGATACGAATACAGCGGACGATTACGCCTCAATGAGAGAGGTTATTAGGCGCAGGTTCACAAGATATAAAGAGGGCGATGGCGACGAGGGATTTGCAACGCTACCAGACCTCTTGCTTATCGACGGCGGTAAGACTCACCTTGCAGTTGTTAAAGATGAGCTTCGTAGTTTAGGACTTGAAATTGAAGCTTACGGTATGGTAAAAGACTCAAAGCACAGAACAAGAGGGCTTGTGGGGGATTGTGGTGAGCTTTCACTTACAAAGAGCAAAAGGGCTTTCAACCTTTTAAATGCTATCCAAAACGAAGTTCACCGATTTGCCATTACCTATCAGCGGAGCACGAGAAATAAGTATCTAAAATCATCGATAACTGAAGTTTCAGGAATTGGAGAAACAAGGGCGAGGGCGCTGTTTTTGAAGTTTAAGACGATAAAGGCGATGAGAGCGGCAACGGTTGAAGAGCTTGCGGCGGTACCCGGCATGGATAAAAAGGCGGCAGAGCAACTGTTTTTGTATTTAAACTCGGGCGAGGAATAGAAATACAACTACAACTACAGAAACCGGGTATTAGTAGTCGTGGGAGATATGATGTTGGCGAGTAGTTGTTGTGAGTTAGATTAAAAGGGTAGATGTGGAGTTGTAGGTCCGGCGCCCGCAGTGTCGATTTTTCAAAATCGACGAGTCGAATAAAATTCGACTAAACGCACTGAGGTGCGTTTACTGCGGGCGGCGGGTGGCAG
>CAYJJJ010000021.1:0-15601 GCA_964370465.1 uncultured Oscillospiraceae bacterium | reverse complement strand
GAAAATAAATAGCATTATTTAATTTCCATAGAAACGATTTACAATTTATCAGTTTTATTTATATTTCAATCTTTGAGGAGATATCAAAATATTAGTTTAGGAGAGATTATGCAGGTTATAACAGGTAGCGCGAAAGGGATATCCCTTATAGCGCCAGAGGGATTAGATGTTCGCCCAACCTCTCAGAGGGTTAAAGAGGGGATTTTTTCATCAATTCAGTTTATTGTTGCGGGAGCGAGTGTGCTCGACTTATTCTCTGGGTGCGGGCAGATTGGTATTGAGGCACTGAGCAGAGGCGCTTCGAGTGCTGTTTTTGTCGAGAACAGAAAAGATAGCATTAAGGCTATAAAAACGAATTTGTTGGCTACGAAACTCAGCGATAAGGCAGAAGTTATCGATAAAGACGTAAATAACTTCATTGTAAGTTGCAATGAAAAATTTGACATAATTTTTCTCGATCCGCCCTATTTTTACAAAAATACTGAAACTATTTTAATTAATAGTGGAAATTTGGTATCGAAAAGTGGTATAATAATTTGCGAAACAGACAGCAAAGAGGTTTTGCCACAAAGACTGGCGAATAATTTTGTGCTTTTTCGTTCTCGAAAACACGGAAGAGTTATGATAACAAGTTATAAGAGTGAGGAAGATGAAATATGATAGCAGTTTGTCCCGGAAGCTTTGACCCGGTAACAGTTGGTCATTTGGATATTATTAAACGAGCGGCGAAAATGTTTTCGCAGGTTATAGTTGTTGTTTTGACAAATCCAAAAAAACAAGGGCTTTTTAGCATTTCAGAGAGGGTTGAGCTTGTCCGTGCTGTTTTAAAAGATGAGGGCATTGAAAATGTTTCGGTCGACAGCTACGACGGTTTGCTTGCTGATTATGTTAAACAAAAAGATGCGAAAGTTATTGTTAAAGGGCTTCGGGCGCTCAGTGATTTCGAATACGAGTTTCAGATGGCGCTTGTCAACAAAAAGCTAAACCCAGATGTTGAAACTGTGTTTATCACAACTGCTCTGAAGAATATGTATTTAAGCTCGAGTATCGTTAAAGAGTTATCCGAGTTTGACTGTGACATATCGGAGTTTGTTCCGAGAGTTATAAGCGATAAGATTAAATCAAGACTTAACAAAAAAGGAGAATAATTATGACAATCGAAGAAATTTTAGACAGGCTGGACGATACCCTTGACGATGCGTGGTCACTTCCGCTCTCTGGCGGTAGGATAGTAATTGACGTTGAGAAGATACGAGAGTACATCGATGATATACGCCTAAATCTGCCTACTGAAGTAAAGCAGGCGAAAGCGATTGTCGCCGATAGAAGCGATATTATAACAGCGGCCAGAAAAGAGGCTGACGGTATTGTCGAGAAAGCGGAGCAAAGAGCGCAAAGACTTATCGACAGTGAAGAAGTTGTAAAACAAGCGACCCTTAAAGCAAATGAAATTGTACTTGCGGCTTCAACGAAAGCTCGTGAGATTAAACAAGCATCTGTTGAATACAGTGAAAATGCGATGAAAAGGGCAGAGGACGTTCTGCTCGCAAGCTATAACGACGTTAAAACTATAAGAATTGCACTTCGCAAAAAACCAGGCGAGGGCGAGGGGCAGCAGGGATAATTTAACATACTGGTTTTTTAGCGGTGTTAGCCATTAATCTATATGACCTTATGATTTATCTGCGTGCAAGATAATTGATAAGGTGAGGTTTTCCTTGGAAACAAGGGCTTATCCAAAGTGCGAATAGCAAAATAATTTATTATTACAAAAAGAATATAAAACAGCGTTATCTTTTAGATAACGCTGTTTTTTGTGTGCAATATTAAATTTTGAAAGCATTAGTAATTGTATATTGTTTTTCAAAATTGATTTGAAGATAATATTTAGCGCTATAAAAAGCTGAAATAGGAATTAGCTACTCGATTAACAGGATAAAAAACTGTGCAGATATAACGGTGGTTATACCGCAAATAGCAACTGAAAGGCTACTCATAGCCCCTTCGACTTCTCCCATCTCAAACGCTTTTGCGGTGCCGAGTCCGTGGGCGCTACTTCCAAGAGCGAGTCCTCTTGCGAAAGCAGACTTTATCCCAAATATCTTAAAGGTGAAATTTGATGCAACAAATCCGAAGATACCTGTAAGAATTATCCCAGCAACGGTTATCTCGGGTATTCCGCCCATCTCAGCTGATAGTCCCTCGCCGATTGCAGTGGTGATTGATTTTGGAAGAAGGGTGGCATAGGCTGCGTTATCAAGCGAGAAGATATAGGCGATAGCGAAAATGCTAAGTGCACTTATAATAACTCCAGCAGTTATGCTGACGAAAACAGCGACGGCGTTTTTAGCTAAAATCTTGCGATTTCGATAGAGCGGTAGCATAAGACAAACGGTAGTTGGAGTTAGAAGAAAACTTATTGTTTGTGCACTATTGAAGTAAAAATCAAAGTCAATTTTGAAGATTAGCATAGTCGAGCAGGTGAGGACAAATGAAACAATAAATGGGTTTAAGAGAGCAAACCCGGTCTTTTTTTGCAGAAAAAAACCTATAAAAAACGTGAGCAGTGTTACTGTTGCTCCAAAAAATAATGATGAGCTTGGTGCGTTCACTCTGTTTCCTCCTTTTTATGGAGTTTATCGGCTATTTTGCCAACAGTTGCCATAACAATTACAGTGTTTAGCGTCACTGCAAGCAGAAAAGGCACAAGCATCACATGAAGAGCGTCAAATCGCTCGATAATAGCGACAGATGCCGGTACAAACATAACGCTCATAATAGAGATTAAAAAGTCGGCGGTCTCTGCGATCATTTCTTCTTTTAGGATTTTTGCCGATAGTAGCAGATATAAAATCGCCATGCCGTAAATTGATGCCGGAATAGGCAGGGGTATCAACCATGAGATAACCTCGCCGATAAAACTTATCGAGATGATAATGCTAAATTGTTTTAAATATTTCATCTGTGCCCCCTGTTTTTGACTTATATTGAATTATACCATTTTTGTAGTAAAACGACAACAGAACACCCTTTCAAAACAAAGAACAAAAGTTCGCTGTTTTTGGCGTATTTTAGCGGAAAAACAGCTAAAAAAATTGTGTAAAATCAGCCCAAAAACTATTGATTTTTTTGCCTCTTTGCTTTATAATATATTAAAAGTGGCACAAAGTGGCACATAGTGGATGAAAATGGCATTTTAAGCAAGGGAGGCGGGCAGATGCTTTTCGGTGAATACGCACACAATATCGATATAAAAGGCAGAATGATTTTCCCCGCCAAGTTGCGTGAGGAGCTCGGTGAAACATTTGTAGTAGTCAAGGGTTTTGAGAGCAGATGCCTATATGTTTATTCGCTTGCTGAGTGGCAGCGGGTTGAAGCTGCGATAAAAGAGATGCCGAGGGCAAAAGCTTCACCAATTCAGCGATTTCTCTTTTCAACTGCGGCGGTTGTTACCCCAGATAAGCAGGGCAGAATAGTGCTACCGTCAAATCTTCGTGAATTCGCAGAACTTACAAAAGATGTTATGGTAATCGGTGCTTCTGTTCGTGTTGAGATTTGGGATAAAGAGCTTTGGGGCGAGGCGACAGAGAAATTCACACCTGAATTTGTCCTTGCGGCTATGGAGGAGTTGGCTTTCTAATGAATGAGTTTTCTCATATAACGGTAATGCAGGGCGAGAGCATTGACGCTCTTAATATAAAAGACGATGGAGTTTATATAGACGGCACAGCAGGTGGCGGCGGCCACAGCGAGCTAATTGCAAAAAAACTGGGCAGTGGAAAACTGCTCGCTATCGATATAGATCCAAAGGCTGTTGCGGCGGCGAGTGAACGATTAGCGAAATACCCCAATGCGAGAGTTGTCCTTGGGAGTTACAGTGATGTTGATATAATTGCTAAAGAGAATGGCATTGATGAGATTGACGGTTTCTTGATAGATGTAGGTGTATCGTCATTTCAGCTCGATGCGGCAGGGCGAGGGTTTTCCTATCACGTTGATGAACCGCTCGATATGCGAATGGGACAGACAGATACAACCGCAAAAGATGTTATAAACGGGTACAGCGAAAAAGAGCTTGCAAATTTGTTTTTTAAATACGGCGATGAGAAATACAGTTTTAAGATAGCGAGTGCAATAGTCAGAGAGAGAAATAAAGCGGAAATTGAAACGACAAAGCAGCTAAGTGAGATAATCAGCGATGCAGTTCCAGCGGCGTATAGAAGAAAAGGCCATCCGTCAAGAAAGGTCTTTCAGGCGGTAAGAATAGAAGTTAATCAAGAGTTTAGGAATATCGAGCAGGGAATCGAGAGAGCTTTTGAGCTTTTGAAAAGTGGCGGTAGGCTATGTGTTATATCTTTTCACAGCAAAGAAGATGCGGTAGTAAAAAATGCATTTAAGCAGTATTTTAAAGGGTGTGAGTGCCCATCGGACTTTCCGCTCTGTGTATGTGGAAAAAAACCTCGGGCAAAAAAGGTGAGCAAACGAGGAATAGAGCCTACAGAAAAAGAAGTTTTGGAAAATAGAAGAAGTCGCAGTGCAAGACTGCGGGTAATAGAGAAAATATAAGGGAGGGAAGTATGGACAAAGCTTATAACTTTGCTATGTTTGAAGAGAGTAAAGCAGTAGAAGAAACACCGAAGCTATCGGTTGTTAAAAAAACTAAAACAAAAAAAGCATATCGAACAAAATTAATTAAGCGTATTTTAGTTTGGTCGCTTATAGCATTTGTATCCATACTCACTCTAACGCTCAAAGTGCAGTATACAGAGCTTAACGACCAGGTGCTTAAAGCGGAAGAAGAACTTCGGATTTTAGAGAGTGAAGCTACAAGGCTTTCACTTTATATTGAGAGTAACGTTTCTCTTCGAGTGGTTGAAGAAGTTGCGCAATATGAGCTCGGACTCGTTAAGGCGGAAAGTCACCAGACACATTTTGTTGATTTTGGTGAGAGCGATACCGTTGTAGTAAGTGGCAATGATATTTCGGTATTAGGGCAACTTGAAAAGAGTATTTCATCAATATATGATAGAGCACGAGCATATTTGGGATATTAAACAAATAATAATTTAAGGGAGGGTATGGGTTAAGGTTATCTTAATCCATATTGCTTTGAGAGGGGAGAGGCGACGATGAAACCTACAATAAGGCTAAGAAGAAGAGCGGGAGTAATACTTGCTCTTATATCAATTATTGGCTTTGGAATTATAATAGCAAGGCTTTTCCTCTTGCAGATAGTGAGCGGGGAAGAATATCAGGAGATGGCTATAAATCAGCAACTTCGTGATACTGAGATAGCTCCATCCAAAGGCACTATTTATGACAGAAACATGAAGACTTTAGCGGCATCTGCAACTGTTTGGACAGTTATAATCTCGCCAAACGATATAGATGACGACGATAGAGAGCTTATAGCGGCGGGGCTTTCAGAAATTCTTGATATGGATTACCAAACGGTTTTGGATGACACCTATAAAGAAAACTATTATGAGATAGTTAAGAGGAAAGTTGAGCTTCCAGTAGCTGATGAGGTGCGACAGTTTGCCGTTGATAATAAAATATATTCGATAACACTTGCGGAAGACAGCAAAAGGTATTACCCATACGGCAACTTTGCATCGGCGATAATAGGATTTACAGGTACCGACTCACAAGGGCTCTCGGGGCTTGAGAGCTATTACGATGAAACTATGACAGGGACAGCAGGTAGAGTAGTTTCTGCAAGGACTGCCTGGGGCGACAATATGCCTTTCTCGTATGAGCAGGTTTTTGAGGCGGAAGATGGCAATAGCTTGGTGCTAACGATAGATGAAACCCTCCAACATTTTTTGGAAAAGCACTTAGAAACCGCTGTAATCGAGCATAATGTTCAAAATGGTGCGGCTGGGATTGCGATTAATCCAAAAACGGGTGAAATTCTCGCGATGGCAGTTAAACCCGACTACGACCCGAACGACCCTTTTCAGCTGAGCGATGAGGTTATGGCGGCGATAAATGAAATGCCAGAAGAGGCAAGGAGTGACGCTATAGTAGCTGCACAAAATGCCCAGTGGCGAAACAAGATTATAAGTGATTTATATGAGCCTGGAAGTGTATTTAAAATTGTAACGGCTTCTGCGGCACTTGAAGAGAATGTTGCTGAAGTAACCGATAGTTTCTATTGCTCGGGGTCTGCTCAGGTAGGACCTGAAACAATGAGGTGTCACAAGCTTGAGGGTCACGGTAATCAGAGTTTTGTCGAGGCTGTTTTCCACTCCTGCAACCCTGCCTTTATCGAGCTCGGCTCAAGGCTTGGAAGCGATGATTTCTATAAATACTTTGAAGCGTTTGGTTTTACTGAAAAAACAGGTATAACACTGCCAGGTGAAGCGAATTCAATCTTTTATACAGCGGACAATATGGGTCCTGTTGAACTTGCCTCTTCATCGTTTGGGCAGAGCAATAAGGTAACCCCGCTCCAGATGATAATGGCGGCGGCAGCAGCGGTAAACGGTGGATACTTAATGGAGCCGTATATAGTCAGTCGTGAG
Organism: uncultured Oscillospiraceae bacterium; assembly: GCA_964370465.1. Classification (GTDB taxonomy): domain Bacteria; phylum Bacillota; class Clostridia; order Oscillospirales; family Ruminococcaceae; genus CAYJGN01. The sequence continues at coordinate 9,074 of CAYJJJ010000021.1, read as the reverse complement.
CTTGATAGCGAAGGGAATATAGTCAGCAGTACCGAGCCTACTGTTGTAAGGAGCGTTATATCGCAAGAAACAAGCGAGATGATGGCGGATATTTTAGAGCAAAACGTCTCAGACGGAGGCGGTAAAAACTCATATATTCCAGGTTATAGAATAGGTGGTAAGAGCGGAACTTCGCAAAAACTCGACTCTGAAAATGAAGATGCTCGTATTGCTTCGTTCTTATCGTTTGCGCCGGCAGACGACCCTGAAATTATGGTTCTCATCTATCTCGATGAGCCAGATAGCTATACTTCATTTGGCTCGACGATAACAGCGCCGGTTGTCCGTGCGTTTTTAGAAGATGCACTGCCATACCTCGGAATCCAACCACAGTACACCGAAGAGGAAGCGGCACTGCTTGACCAAGTTTGTCCGTCACTTATAGGTCGTGAGCTGTCATCAGCGAAAATCACCCTAAACAGCGCAGGATTCACCTATACAGTTGAGGGTAATGGCGATGAAGTTGTAAATCAAATTCCGGCGGCTGGGCAGAGTCTGCCTCGTGGTAGCAATATAGTGCTTTATACCGAGGAAGTAGAAACAAAGACTGGAGTAGTGCCAAACCTTATCGGTATGAGTGCTGCACAGGCGAACAGCGCACTTGTTGCAGCTGGGTTTAATATAAGAGTTGAGGGAAATACCGACGACTCAAATGCATTCGTAACATCACAAGACTACGCAGCGGATGTTGTGCTTGAAAAGGGCTCAGTAGTAACAGTTACCCTTGTAACTCAAATCGAAGAATAAGGAGAAACCTATGAAAGTTTCAAAGCTGCTAAATAATATAGAAACTGTAAAAAAACCTGACATAATGCTAAATAACAGAGAAATATATGCGGTGGCGTGCGACTCAAGGGAAGTTTCCGATAAAACTGTTTTTGTGGCTATTAAAGGTAGCCGCAGCGACGGTCACGACTATGCAAAAAAAGCGTCGGATAAAGGCGCTATAGTGGTGGCGGAGCGTGATTTAGGATTGAAAAATCAGATAATAGTTGCTGACTCAAGAAAAGCCTATGCACTACTATCTGCAAATCTAAACGGAAACCCAGCAAAGAAACTTAAAATTATAGGCGTTACCGGCACTAATGGCAAAACAACTGTTAGCACTGTGATAAAGCAGACACTCGAGAGATGCGGTAAAAAAGTAGGGCTTATAGGCACTGTTGCAAACGAGATAGGCGAGCTTCGTGTTCCCGCGAGATACACAACGCCAGATGCCGCAGAGCTTCATGTTTTGTTAAAGAAGATGTGCGATGCTGGGTGTGAGTACCTTGTAATGGAGGTGAGCTCACACGCACTCGACCAACTTCGTTTATATGGAATAGAGTTTCACTGTGGTGTTTTTACAAACTTAACACAAGATCACCTCGATTATCACGGCACGATGGAGGAGTATTTTGGGGCAAAGGCAAAGCTTTTCCTAATGTCGAAATACAAGGTCATTAATATAGACGATAGCTATGGTAAAAAACTGGCAGAGCAATATAAAGAAGACACTACAACAATTGCAATAGATGATACAAAAGGCGATTTTCTAGCCAAAAATATAAAGACATACCCCGACAAAGTTCAGTTTGAATTGCTAACACGCGCCGGAATTTCAAGGTGCATACTAAAGATGCCGGGAAAATTCTCGGTATACAATGCGCTATGTTCTGTGGCGGCAGTTAGCTACTGTGGAATTGACATTGAGGATATTCTGGTCGCCATTAAGGAATGTGTCGGAGTTCGCGGGCGAGCACAAGTTATAAAAACAAATAAAGACTTCACTGTTATCTGCGACTATGCCCACACCCCCGACGGTTTGCAGAAAATTTTAGACACGATAAACGACTATAAAAAAGATGGCAGAGTTATAACCGTTTTTGGCTGTGCTGGCGAGCGTGACGGTAGCAAGAGAGCTCAGATGGGAGATATTGTTTCAGCGAGAAGCGACTATTCGGTTGTGACGTCTGACAACCCCCGAAGTGAAGACCCTGATAAGATAATAAGCGAGGTTGTTTTGGGGATTGCAAAGGGGCGAGCGTACAAAGCGATTGCCGATAGATACAAAGCGATAGAATTTGCTTTGAAAATGGCGCAGAGCGGTGATATAATATTACTTGCAGGTAAAGGACATGAAGAGTATCAAGCGCTTGCGAGTTGCACTATATATTTTGATGAAGAAGTGGTAGTGCGAGAGATAATTGAGAGGATGTAGTTTTTTGGAGAGGTTAAAGCTAATTGATATAGCTCGTGTTTTGGGCGGTGACGCAGATTGTGATTGCGAGATAGAAGAGGTTATAACCGACTCTCGCATAGCACGAAAAAACACCCTGTTTGTCGCTATTAAAGGCGAGCGATTTGATGGGCACGACTATTGCGAGCAGGTTATGCATGCTGGTTGCGCAGCTGTTGTTGTAGAGCGGGACTTGGGACTTCAAAACCAGATTATAGTGCAAAATAGTGTTATCGCTTTAATGGAGATATCAAAGCTTTATAGAGAGAATAGAAGCTCAAAAATTATAGGCGTTACTGGAAGCGTTGGCAAAACAACAACTAAAGATATTATAGCCTCAGTGCTCTCTTCAAAATACGCTACTATTAAAACACCTGAAAATCAAAACAACGAAATAGGTCTTCCAAAAACAATTTTCACGATAACCGATAATACGCAAGTTGCAGTCCTTGAAATGGGCGCTTGCGATGTGGGTGAGATTGAGCCGTTATCGGTGGTTTCAGCGCCCGATTTTGCAGTTGTTACAAATATCGGGGTTTCACATATAGAGATGTTTAAAACGAGGGAGAATATAAGAAAAGAAAAACTCTCTATTTCAAAAGGTGTTAAAGCTGGTGGGATTTTACTTTTAAATGGCGATGACGACTACCTAAAATCTGCAACAAAAGAAGAGGTCGGTTGCGATATTCTCTTCTATGGAACAGGTGAAAACTGCGATATAGTTGCAAGTGATATAATTTACGACAATAATTTCTCCTATTTTAATATAAGCTATAACGGTGAGTGCGGGGCGTTTAAGATACCTGCTGTAGGTCTTCATATAGTGCAGAATGCGGCGGCGGCTTTTGGAATTGCAAAAAAACTCGGTCTTTCAAACAAAGAGATAGAGGGTGGTTTTGAAAGCTATACTCCATCTGGTATGCGGCAAAAAAGCTATGACTTTGGCGGAATTACCATTATTGAAGACTGCTACAACGCAAGCCCAGACTCTATGAATGCGGCGCTCGAAATGCTTCGCAATCTAAGTTGCACAGGCAAAAAGATAGCGGTACTCGGCGATATGTTAGAGCTTGGAGATATAGCAGATAAAGCACACACCGAAGTTTTCAATAAAGGCGCTGAGATAGCTGATATGCTACTTGTTATAGGAGAGCAAAAAGAGAGGGCACCAGAGGGCGCTGTTTTGTGCGATAGCCATGAGGGTGCGGCAGAATATCTCAAAAAGTGCGCAAAATCTGGCGATATTATTCTTTTTAAAGCAAGTCGAGGAGTAAAACTCGAACAAGTTGTCAATATTTTTAAAGGTGGGGTAGAGTGATGATTGGATATGCATATCTTTTAGCGGCAGGACTCGCGGTTGCGATAACATTTGTCCTTATGCTTATTTTAATTCCTATTCTGCGCCGAATTAAGTATGGGCAACATATAAATGAAATTGGCCCCGCTTGGCATCAAAACAAAGAGGGCACGCCGACTATGGGCGGAATAGCTTTTATTATAGCTATAATTGCGGCAACAGTGGCGGCACTTCTATTCTATCTTCTGCCGAACAGCGATGATATGTCGCCTGTTTTCACAAGATATAGCTCAGTGAAACTATATATGGGTATACTAACAGCCCTTGCGTTTGGTTTTATCGGGTTTATTGATGACTTTATAAAGGTTGTTAAAAAGCGAAACCTCGGTCTCACCGAGATGCAAAAGCTGATTTTGCAGTTTTTCGTGGCGGCAATTTATCTGCTATCGCTCTATATTGCAGGGGACCGGGCGACATATATCTACATACCCTTTATAGCGACTATTGAGCTCGGTGTTTTATACTATCCGCTGATGCTGTTCTTTATCGTTGGGTTTGTAAATGCTGTTAATTTAACCGACGGGGTAGATGGTCTTTGTGGCTCTGTTACATTTGTAGTAGCTCTTGGGTTTATGGTTATATCAACCCTTATCCTCTCAAACGAGATGGGAATTTTAGCGGCGGCAACAGCAGGTGCTATGATAGGATACCTTCTATTTAATGTCCACCCAGCTAAAGTGTTTATGGGGGATACAGGCTCTATGTTTCTCGGGGGAATAGTTGTGGTATTTGCCTTTTCAAGTGGCACTCCGTTTACGCTTCTGCTCGCTGGAATTGTATATTTATGCGAGGCGTTTTCGGTTATATTACAGGTTCTTTCAGTTAAGATAAGAAAAAAGAGGATATTTAAAATGAGCCCTATACACCACCATTTTGAGATGTGCGGATGGTCGGAGCAGAAGATAGTTTTGGTTTTTGGCGGCGTGACACTACTGGGTGTTATAGCGGCGATATATAATATTTATACGCTATTTATTATTTGATTTCGGAGGCAAGATGGCGACTGCAGTTACCACACGAGCTACAACAAAAAAGAAAAGCGGCAAAGGGCTTTTGAGTGGGCGCGGGAAAATTGATAGAACATTTCTTTTCTTGGTGCTTATCCTCAATGTAATTGGGCTTATGATGCTCTATTCAGCTTCGCACGCATATGCATACTACCGATTTAACGACAGTTTCTACTATATCGGAGATCAGTTGATGTTTGCGGCAGTAGGTGTTGTTGGTATGCTCTTTATCGCCTACTTTATCGAATACAAGCTTATAAAAAATCTTGCATGGGTAATTTATGGAACTTCGATAGTAATGCTCGCACTCACCCTTGTGATGCCAGCTTACAACAACGCACACAGATGGATAACAGTAGGTGGGGTAACATTTCAGTCCTCTGAGTTTACGAAGTTCGCAGTGGTTGTTATCTTTGCGTTTTTTATAGAGAAGTACCAGTCGCAGATAAAAACCTTTAAATATGGCGTTTTGCCGTTTGCGCTAACAGTAGGTCCTGTTCTTGGTATAATGGTTTTTCAGCCTCATTTGAGCGGTATCGTTATAATTTTTGCAATTGCAGTAACCCTTATGTTTATAGGTGGAACAGATATACGTTGGTTTATGCTGGGTCTTACACTTGTAGCTTTAGCGCTTCTCTATATTGTCTTTTTCACCGACCTTATAAGTTATGCAACAGAGAGAATAAGCACCTGGCTCGACCCTTTCTCAGATCCATCGGATAGTGGCTGGCAGACGATACAGTCGCTTCTATCAATCGGCAGTGGCGGACTTATGGGGCTTGGCTATGGAAACTCAAGGCAGAAACATATGTATGTATCAGAGCCACAAAACGACTTTATCTTTGCAATAGTCTGCGAGGAACTTGGCTTTATCGGCGCGACTATAATCCTTCTTCTTTTTGCAATGCTTGTCTGGCGTGGGTTTATTATAGCTTTCAGCTGTAAAGACAAATTCTCGGCGATGTTAGTAATAGGTCTTACACTGCAGCTCGGCTATCAGGTTATCTTAAATATTGCGGTTGTAACAAACACTCTGCCAAACACAGGAATAGGTCTTCCGTTCTTCTCAGCTGGCGGCACAGCGCTTTTGATGCAACTTTTCCAGATGGGAGTAATCCTCTCTATTTCAAGGCATGCAACCCTTAAAAAGGAGTGATAGCGTGCCATAACATTCGGCAGATGCCTACGAATCTTCGTTCTGTACGGAGGTTATTCAAAACTATTTGCGCTGTGCACAGAATGGAGATTAAAATGAAAGTTTTGCTTGCGGCAGGAGGAACTGCCGGTCACATAAACCCAGCTATTGCAATAGCTGATAAACTAAAAGAGATAAATAAAGACTGCGAAATCCTCTTTGTTGGAAACGAGAGCGGAATGGAGAGCAGACTTGTAAAAAAAGCGGGGTATAAATTTGCTCCGATAAAAGTCAAAGGGTTTTACCGCAGTTTTTCTCCCTCCGCTATTCTACATAATATATCAGCGGCAACCCTTTCGGTAACATCGCAGTTTCAAAGCAAAAAGATAATAAAAGAGTTTGCCCCCGATATCTGTATCGGCACAGGTGGCTATGTCAGTGGTCCTATAATTTTATCGGCGGCAAGGGCAAAGATAAAAACAGTTATCCACGAACAAAATGCCTTTCCAGGTGTCACTACAAAAATTCTCGCAAAATCGGTTGATAGGGTGCTATGCGGCACAAAAAGAGGTGCTGAAATCTTAAATATGCCAGAGAAAACAGCAGTTGTTGGAAATCCAGTAAACGGCGCTATTCTCACGACCGACAGAGAGGGTGCACGAGAGGAACTTGCGATAAAAAGCGATGAAATATTTATCCTATCGTTTGGGGGAAGCCTTGGTGCATGGCCTGTTTCTGAGGAGATATTATCGCTATTTGAGAAGCTTTCAGATAGAAAAAATATAAAATTTGGTCACGCAACAGGTATGGGTGACTATCAGAAGTTTATAGGTGAGATGGAAAATCGAGATTTAAGTGGGCAAAAAAATATTGAAGTGCGAAAGTATTTCGATAATATGCCAACTCTGCTTACAGCTGCAGATCTTGTTATCTGCAGAGCAGGCGCTATGACGCTCGCTGAGCTCTCAGCGGCGGGCAAAGCATCAGTTCTAATTCCATCTCCTTATGTTGCTGAAAATCATCAATACCACAACGCAAAAGTTTTAGCTGATTGTGGCGGTGCTATTCTCATAGAGCAAAAAGAGCTCGATGGAAACATCCTCGCACAAGCAGTTTTGGAGGTTATTGACACTCCAGAAAAACTTGTAAAGATGGGCGAGTGCGCAAAAAAAGAGAGCGTTTTATACAGCGTTGATTTAATTGTCGATGAAATAATGAGAATTTTAAAATAACATACATGGCATCTTTCGCATAATATGACCCATTAAAGTTATGCGGAGGTGTCGGATGTCTTTATTTGAAATAGTGGGCGGAAATCCACTTTTTGGAGATATAAGAGTTCAAGGTGCTAAAAACAGTGTATTGCCGATTTTAGCGGCGGCTGTTTTGGCGGAAGGGCAGACGATTATAAAAAACTGCCCAAACATTAGCGATGTCTATTCAGCGATAAAAATTCTTCGGTACCTTGGTTGTGATGTGCTGTTTGAGGATAATACAATAGTAATTGATTCAAATAATGCCCACAGAAGTGAGATATCAAACGAGCTTATGTGTGAGATGCGCTCATCTATTTTCTTTTTGGGGAGTATTATTTCGAGGTTTCGCCGAGCAAAGATGTCCTCTCCTGGTGGATGTGAGCTAGGGCCAAGACCAGTTGATTTACATATTTTAGCGCTTAAAAAGCTCGGGTGCACTGTCGAGGAAAGACACGGGTATATTGATTGCACAGTGGCAGATAAGCTAAAAGGAGCTGAAATTAACCTCTCGTTTCCAAGCGTTGGAGCAACTGAGAATATAATGCTTGCCGCAGTTAAAGCGCAGGGCACCACAACTATAACAAATCCAGCACGTGAGCCTGAAATAGTTGACCTTGCGAATTTTCTAAACCTTTGCGGCGGGAAAATCTACGGTGCAGGAGAGAGCAAAATAGTTATCGAGGGTGTACGCAAGATAACAGGTGTTGAATATGATATCTGCCCTGATAGAATAGTTGCGGCAACGTATATGTCGGCAGTAGCACTCACTGGTGGCGATGTCCGCCTTATCGGCAACTTAAACGACTCGCTTGTAGGAGTGAGCTCAGTTTTTGAGAGTATGGGCTGCGTGCTTGATAAAAGTGATGACTATTTAAAGATTAAAAGCAACGGGCGACTAAAAAGTCCTGGCATTATAAAAACGCTTCCATTCCCAGGGTTCCCAACAGATGCGCAAGCGCCAATTATGGCGGCTACCACCCTTTGTAATGGTGTTTCTGTTTTCGTTGAGAATATATTTGAGAGCAGATATAAGCATGTTCCGGAGCTTGTTCGGATGGGAGCAAATATCACAGTAGAAGGAAAAGTTGCGGTGGTGAGCGGTGTTGATGAGCTATATTTTTCGCAAGTTTGTGCATACGATTTGCGAGGCGGTGCGGCAATAGTCTGTGCGGCACTTGCGGCAGAGGGAAAGACGACTGTTTCAAATATCCACCATATTGAGCGGGGATATGAAGCAATAGAGCAGGTTATAAGTGAAATTGGCGGCAATATCATAAGGATTTAAAGATGGCAAAGAAAAACACGAGCAAAAAAAAGAAACTTGTAAAAAACAACAGCATAAAGATGCAAAGGCGAAGGAAACGGTTTTTTCTCGCCTTTTTGGCATTGTTTTCCATTTCGGTAATTGTGACGCTATCACTAACGGTTTTTTTTAAAGTTGAGGAGATAACGGTTACAAACGCTGGTGTTTATTCAGCGGAAGAGATAATTGAGGCGAGCGGAATAGAAATTGGGGACAACCTATTTTTAATAGATACAGATCAGGTTTTAGAAAATTTGACAAGCCAGTTTGTATTGATAGAAGATAGCATGGTGCAAAGGGTGTTATCAGGTAGAGCGGAGATAACAATAAGGGAGGCGACACCGCATTATCAGTTTATAACGGGGTCTGACTTTGCGGTTCTCAGTGGACAGCTAAAAGTTTTATCAACAACAGAGAGACTCGGCGGTATATCTATATATGGGGTGGATATATCTCACCTGTCGGAATTCGACTACTTTGATATAACCGACAATGAGGCAGCAGAGCTTGCGGTGAAGATTATTGATGAGTATAATGCAAATGGAATTTATGACATAAGCTATATTGATTTATCGAATACCCTCGACATAAAAATGTATTTCGATAGCAGGGTGGAAGTTTCACTCGGAGGCAAGAGCAGTATCGAGAGTAAGATAAAGCTCTCAGCGCATGTTTTGCTAAATGAAGTGGCAGAAAATGAGCGAGGAGACCTCGATGCAACAACCGAGGGAACAGTGCGGTTTATACCGATTGGGTAAA
>CAYJJJ010000020.1:8487-23234 GCA_964370465.1 uncultured Oscillospiraceae bacterium | reverse complement strand
ACAGCAAATTAATTGGAGAAATTTTTGAAAGCAGGGAGATTATGGCAAAAAGAACTAATAAAACAAGCCATGTTTTAAACCTTTTGTCGGGTGGTGCAGAGGCTGACGTTACTAAACCAAAGAGCAATAATGTTACCGTGGACGATCTTGCGAAAGTCGACCCTTTAGCCCAAAATATTAAGGATTCTCTGCTTTTGGATTTGGATGATTCTGGGGGAGTTGGAGAAGTGGTTTCTGCAACTAAAGAAGTTGCAGTAAGCCCGACTGAAGAGGTAGCCACAGATACTTTAGCTGATAATAAGGCGGAAGAAGTATTGGAAGTTGAGCTGGAAGCGGCAATAGAGGCTGATCTAGCAAAAATGGCAGATGATGCACCAGCTGTTTTAGAAAAAGAAGTTCGGGAAGCAGACCTTGTGCAGTTTGCACCAATAGCTTCTACCGAAGATGATGTTCCTACAACGTCGATAGAGGAAGCGTTTGAGTCGGCAGCTGAATCGTTAGACGAAAAACCAAAGGAAGTACCCCAAAAGAATGGAGAAAATGAAGTGAAAAGACTTAGCGATAGCTTAGGTAAGGACGATTTTGAGTTTCTAAGCGTTATGGAGTATATCATTGAGCAGGAAATTCACGAGTATAAGAAAAACTTTAATGTTTGCGAGTGCTCTCGTTGTACAGCAGACGTTATGGCGCTTGCACTTACGAATCTTCCAGCGAAGTTTGTTGTTGCGGCGAAAGATAGCGTATCACCTATACTGAACTTCTATTCAAAGAAGTATGCTACAGAAGTTACGGTGGCGCTTACAAACGCTTGTGTTCAAGTCGGTGAGCGTCCGCACCATGTACGACCACGATAAAAAAGTTGTGATAATCATTTGATATTTTAAAATTTTGAAATATCAAATGATTTTTTTAAATTTTTTTAAAATTTTACTTAAGTTATTAAAATTTCGGTCGATATAAGATATGTTAGAAGTATAATCACTTAGTTTAAGGAGTGTTAAATATGTCATCAATTTACGGAGTTACAAGTAGCAGCACGTCAGGTCTTCAGGGATATGGCGGTCTTGCGAGCGGTCTTGATAGAGATTCTCTAATAGAGGATATGCTATATGGAACGCAGAGCAAAATAAACGCTCAGGAGCAGAAAAAACAGCTTGTTGAGTGGGAGATGGAGAGCATCTGGGCGATAACTGACCCTATGTATGAGTTCACCCAGAAATATACTTCATTCACCTCGTCTGATAATCTTTTGTCGAGCTCAATTTATCAAGCGAACAATATAGTTTCGCTCGGAGATGATCATAAGGATCTTGTTTCTGTTTCGGGAAATGGTGATATTGCGAACGACATAAGAGTTTTAGGAGTTCAACAACTTGCTCAGAATGCTCAGTTAACAACAAGCGGAACATCGTCAAGCCAAACTTTATCGACCTCAATTATCAATGAAAATTTGAGCGATACGTTCAATAAGAATATGGTTGAGGGTGGATACTTAACATTTAAGTATGGAAGTAATACCCACACTATTTACCTATCGCAAAACGATGAAAATAATTACGACTATACAACAGCAGAAGGTATTGCCGAGGCTATAAATACAGAGCTTTCAGAAATAACAACTGCACTTGGTGAGCCCCTATCTGATTCTGTCAAAGCGACAGCATCGGCAGATGGGACAATATCATTTGCAAATACAGAGAGCGCTGGAAACGGCATATCTATCTCAGGCGGTAGCGATGAGCTGCTAACTGCACTTGGGCTTAAGAGCGAGAGCGAGATGTGGTTGCTTGTCAGCGATAGCCGTAAAGCTATAGATGCTGATGGTTTGTCGGGTAGCGGTCCTGCGCAGATTACAAAAGAGATGTCACTTGCAGAAACTCTAAGTGGCGAGAAGATGTCGTTTGAGTATAACGGTGAGAAATTTGAAATAGAGCTTTCGGAATATAACGATTCAAGCACAATAGATGATTTAATAAACGATATTCAAGATGCTTTTGATCGCGAGGTCGGCAAGGGCAGAATTTCAGTTACAAGGGAGAGCGCAACAGGCGCTTCTGCTATTAATATAACAACAACAAAGCCAGATGGAAGTATAGATAGCACTTCAACTCTAACAGTGGCTGATGATGTCAAAGGGCTTACAGGCGAGAACGGTATATTTGGGTTCAATGAAGGCGACTCAAACAGGGTAAATCTCGAGGGTAGCTTTGCGGAGTCGGGGCTTCGCAATACAGCGGATACCACAGCGGCGCTAAGCATCACAAATGATGGCGAAACTCTTGATCTTGAAGCGCTTGGACTTACATGGGAGAGCAGTGTTGAAGATATTATCGAGGCTATAAATGCCGATGATAAACTCGGAATAACTGTTACCTATCAGGAGATGACCGATAAATTTATCGTAACTTCTAAAGAAGAGGGTGCGGGCGGAAATATCGAGCTTTCAGGTGCTGTTGCAGATGCATTATTTGGCACGACTGAGGGCGTTGACTTCACAAAAAAAGAAGGTGAAGACGCTGTTGTGCTTGTTGAATTCCAGTCGACTGGCGAGAGAGTTGAGATAAGTCGTGGAACTAACGATATAAATATCGATGGGCTGACAATAAATGTTTCAGGAACTTTCGGCTATGACGATACAGGATATATAGAGGGCACTGAGGCTGTTAAATTCAGTGCAACAATCGACTCTGAGGATATGACCGAGCGCGTTAAGACGATGATTGAAGAGTATAATACCTTGCTTGCGTCAATTAACGAGGCTGTTTATGAAAAACCAAACAGAGATTACGCTCCACTAACAGATGAGGAGCGCTCACAGCTCTCAGAGAGCCAGATAGAGAACTGGGAGGCAGAGGCTTCAAAAGGATTGCTCTTTGGCGACACCGATATGAGAGCCCTTGCAGATGATTTGCGCTTTATGATAACTCCATCACTGCGAGAGGATTTTGAGGAGATAGGAATAACTGTTTCAACAAATTACTCCGATAACGGCAAACTTGTTTTTGATGAAGTGAAATTCGCAGCGGCATTTGAAGCGGACCCATCAAAAGTTCAAGAGCTCTTAGCAACTCCTGATACAAACAACGAAGATGCACCAGCGGGACTCGTTGTTGGCATGAAGGAAGTTATGGATAAGTATGCAGGAATGACCGGGTCAACTAAAGGTATACTTGTTGAGAGAGCTGGAAGCAAATATTCACCAGTTGCATCACTACAAAACGCAATGCTCGATGAAATTGATATCATCGATAGTACAATAGAAAATCTCCTAAGACAGCTTGAAATGGAAGAGGATAGATATATAAGCGAGTTTACAGCTCTTGAAGTGCTTATTTCAGAGATGAACTCACAGAGCTCATATCTCTCATCAATGTTTACAACAGCGTAAAGGATAGGTGACGGCTTTGAACGGATACCAACAGTATAAAGAGAATTCTATTCTCACAATGACAGCGGAAGAGCTTGTTTTAGTTATGTACGACGAGCTATTAAAAAGGCTTAAAAAAGCAAGCATAGCACTTGATATCTCGAAGTTTGATTTGTTTGATGAATCAATTACAAGATGCAGTGATATTGTTCTCTATTTAAAGGATGCGCTTAATTTTGAGTACCAAATAAGCTATGAGCTTGCAAACTTCTACGATTTTTTCCTATACGAGCTCACTCGAATAAAGTCGAGCAGAAACAAAGAGATAATTGCTGAAATTGAGCCGCTTATTAAAGATTTGCGTGATGCATTTAGCGAGGCGGCGAAGGCGTTATGAGCAGTGTGCGAGAGAAACTGATAGAAGAGATAATGCCGCAAGTTGAAGCAAAACGCAGAGCTATGCTCGATGTGTTTAGCGCAACAAGGGAACTAAAGGAAGCACTGCTCACCGATAACAGAATGGTTATAAAAGAAGTTATCAGAAAAAGAGGTCAGGCGCTTGAGCGGGCTGCTATGTGCGATCAGATGATTGAGCAGATGGTTACGAAAAGTGACGAGAGCGCAAAAAGAAGCTTTGCTTTGCTGCTAAAAGGCGACTTTAACGGCAGCGGAATTTTGGATAAGTCGGCAGAGCCTCTAAAAGAGCAGATTTCAACTCTTATGCTAATCTGGAATAAGATTATAGAACTCGACAAAGAGATGAGTCAAAAGATAGCAGGCAAAACTTCGTTTTACGGCGGATAAGGGATAGAGAAAACAATGTGCTTGTTTTGTTTCCCAAGTTTCCACTCTGCATAGCGATTGCGATGTATGGTCAAAAAAATAGGTAAACTTCGAAAAATAGATTATAGCTATTAATTTTTCCTCAAGTTTGCCGATAATAATATTATAGGAATACCCAAAAGGAGGGCTTTTTATGAATATAAAAGTCAATAATCTATCGGGGAGATATATACCATCTCCATCTGATAAAAAAGTAGGCGAAAAAACTGAGGCTACAAAAAACCCAAGAAACTACGACGCTATTATTATAAGCGATAGTAAAGGTGACGAGGGCCTTAAACTGCAAGGTGAACTTGCCGATAAGGTGCGCACTGATATCTCTGCAAGTAATGATGCAAAGGTAGATAGTTTGATGCGCCGTATTGAAGAGGGAAGCTACAGGGTAGATATAGATAAGATCGCAGCAAAACTTCTGTTTGAATAGGTGATATATGGAGAAGTTTAAAAAGGTTTTAGAGGAACTTACAGAGCTTTTTGTCGAGCTTGCGGCAATTGCGCAGGTGAAGCTTGAGTCAGTTACAAGTGGTAGAGTGGCAACGCTTGAAGAGTGTATGACCAAGGAGCAGGCGCTTTCGATGAAACTTCGTGGACTCGATTTAAAAAGAGAAGAAGCTCAACGTGAACTTTCGTTTCAAGATATGAGTTTCTCTAAAATACTTGAGCGGCTAAATGACAAGGACAGAGAATATATCGTACCTGTATTTGATGGACTTAGCAGAAGTATTCAGCTATACCAACAGATTAACGAAGACGTCACCGAGCTTATAAAACTTAAAAGACGGATGATTGATAAGAGTTTGAATAAACAAGGATACATCTATGAGAGTGATGGTGAAAACTCAAGTTTAGATGGACAGTTGACGAACACAACTGTTTAGTGGGAGGTAAAAATGGTTAGATCAACCTTTGCGGGATTTACAACTGTAACACATGCGCTCTCTGCAAGTCAGAGGGCTATTGACGTTGCAGGTCAAAATATATCGAATATGAATACCATTGGGTACACAAGACAGCGTCTTGACCTTGTGAGTATTCAGCCTCCAGGACCTGGTGGTGGTTTTTCAAGCCATAATGAAAATAGAGTAGGCCAGGGCGTTATGGTAAATGGTATAGTCCAGATTCGCGACCCGTTTCTTGATATGCAGTACCGCACTCAGTCGGCTAAAGTTGGAACAGCTTCGGCAACTGATGAGATTTTAAATAGAATTGGGCAGATATTCGATGAAACAGATAGCACTGCGATAAGGGCGGCACTAAACGACGTTATATCACAGCTAAAGTCGCTTGCTGAAACTCCAAATGCATCGGAAGATGAATATGATACGATAGTTCGTAGCTCATTTGAGGTTCTTTTGAATATCGTTCATGAGAATGCAACTCGTGTAGATGAGCTTGCGGCAGAGTACCACGATATTTTAAACGACGATATGATTCCCGAGATAAACGGGCTTCTTACAGATATAACCGAGATAAACAAAGCGATAAAAGCGAGTGAGGTGCTCTCAAATCAGGCGCATGAGCTAAATGACCAGAGAAACCTAATGCTTGACCAACTATCGCAGTACCTACCTATAAGTGTTGAGTATGTAGAGAGTACTGACCCTGGTGTAACTATTGAACTGTTAAAGGTAACATTTAAAGATACAGCAGGAAACGTTCACACGCTAATTGACGACGATGCGGCGGCAGAGTTTACCTTTGGAACAGCGGCAGATGAACAGCCACCGTTCACACTGACAATAACAGACGCAGTTAACCCAACAGGTGCTACAAGCTCACTTGATGTTGCGGATATGCTTGGAAATGGCGTGCTTAAAGGCATACTTGATATGTCAAACAAGAGCGAAGTTTTCGATGGAACAGATACACGTGGTATCGGATACTACGATAAGATGTTCGATACATTTATAAACACAATGGCGCAGGAACTAAACTACCTAAACTCTGAAAAAGATGCGGCCGGAAACGTTACAACAGCTATAAACCTATTTGAAACAACAGACGGTAGCACCATCTTCACAGCAAACAACATAAAAGTTTCGGATGACTGGGTAAACGGCACGATAGGGATTTCAAGAACATTTGAAACAGCGGGTGACGGCAGTGACCTCTCAACTGCATACGATAATGTCCTTCGTATGGTGAATTTATTGTCAACAGATGAGATGACATTCAGATACCCAGACCATGAAACCGGTGCGGCGGTATTTACAGGCACAATTCAAGGTATATATGATAGCTTGCAGTCGGTACAGTCGATAGATAGAAAAAGCTCATCATCAATCCTCTCGAACCACCTTGCGGTACTCGAGCAGATAGATATGTCAATAGAGAGTGTTTCAGGAGTTAACCAAGATGAGGAAACGATGGATCTTATGAGATACCAGTCTTCATACAATGCGGCGGCAAGGGTTATGACAACGCTTGATGAGATGCTCGATAAGCTTATAAATAACACTGGCGTAGTAGGTAGATAAGGAGGCAATTTATGCGTATTACAACTAATATGATGAGGCAGACATACCAGACAAGTCTTAACAGCACAATGAATAGCCTCGACCTCGCAAGAAGACAGGCAGAAACAGGGCGCGCATTTTCGCAGTCTTATATGGACCCATCTGCAGCGGCAAAAGCTGTGACGCTTGAAAACAGATATGCTCGCAATAACGACTATATCGAGGCGGTTGAAGATACTATGCAGTGGCAAAATGTTCAAGAAAACGTTTTGATGCAGATAAGCGATATCGCAAAAGAAGTTGATAAAAACTACTCGATGGAAGCCCTTAATGATACAAACGGCGAAGGGCGCACAACATATGCGAATATATTCAGACAGCTTCAACAGTCGATGGTGCAAACACTAAATACTAAATACGGAAACGCCTATGTGATGGCGGGCTCTGATGCAAACGAGGCACCTTTTGAGCTACTCGATGACGGAACAGTTACATACAGGGGTATAGATGTCAGCAGTACAGCGGCGGCAGACCAGGCGACACTCGCTGGAATGGAAGCAGAAACCGCATATGTCGATTTTGGTTTCGGACTTGAGTTTGATGCGGCAGGGCAGATAGTGCCTTCAAGTGCATTCGATTCAGCGCTTCCAGGAATTTCTATTGTTGGATATGGCGTAGATGCAGAGGGCGACCCGCAAAATATGATTGCAATGCTCGGTGAGATGGCGGATATCTTAACCGCAGAGCCATTTGATTCAGAGGGATATGAAAGACTTTGGACGAAGTTCGGTGAAAGTTCTGATACGGTAGTTACAGAGCTTGCGAAGCTCGGAACAAAGAGCACCCTTATGGACTCAACCCTTGCAAGGCTTGAAACCGAAAACGACAATATAATTGAGCAGTTCGATGGAGCTGTCAATATTGAGCAGTCGGAAGCAATTTTGAATTTCACCTATCAAAACTACGTGTATAATATGTCGCTGAGGGTAGGAACTCAGATTTTAACACCTTCTCTTCTCGACTTTTTGCAATAGTAAATTTAATTAAAAAAGTGTGGGGTATTTATGGAACAGTTAATTAAAATTACAACAGTACCAATAGAGTATGAACTCAAAATCAACAACGCGAGGGTACAGCGAAGAAATGGTTCAGCGGAGCTTGAAATTTCAAAAACCGAAGGCGGAATGACGATAAAAAGCCGTCCGCTAAAGCTATCAATTGACACCTTTGAAATGAGAAACTCCATTTCTCCATCTCCTGCGAGAAGTGTAGCGCAACTGCCTTCAAAAGGGACTATGGCTTCCTATGAGGCGTCTGCTCAATTTGCAAATGAGGGTAAAATACTGCTCAATGCAAAGCTCGATGAGAAGATAGAGGCGTTTAGAACTATCTCCCAGCAACACACCCAAAATCCAAGTGGTATGGGAAATGTTGATTTTATCCCGAAGGGGAATGTCGAGTTTGAAACAACAAAACCCGAAGTTGAAATAGAATATGTTATGGATAAACTGAATTTCGATGCGAAGATAGACAATGGAAATATCGAGTTTATTCCTGGTTCTATTGAGCTTAACATTATCCAACAAGGCGATATAATTATCGAGTATGTTGGAGAGCCTATCTATGTTCCACCGAGCGCAGCTGAGTTTTTTGGCGGCGAGGTTATTGACATAGAGGTATAAAACTTTAAATAAGGGGAAGTTATGAGCAATAGATTGGACGAAAACAGTTACGATAAAGATGGGCTTATTACCTTCGATGAGGGTATATTCGGATTTGAGGATAAAAAAGAGTTTTTGCCGCTGATGATTGATGAGTCAGAAGAGGATTTTATCTACCTTTTATCAGTCGAAGATGAGAATATCTCATTTGTGCTTGTTAATCCGTTTTCCATTATGCCGGGGTACGACCCTGTGCTTGCAGAAGCGGACTATAAAAACCTCAAAACAGAAGATGATGCTGACCTATCTTTTTACTGTATCTGCGTTATGTCAGAGGATGCCGCAAGTAGTACGGTTAATTTGAAGTGCCCAATTGTAGTCAATGCAAAGACGAGAAAAGCGGTACAGGTTATCTTGCAGACAGATAGTTACAAATTCAAACATCTGTTTAGCGAGCTCGTTAAAGGAGAATAGATATGCTTGTACTACATCGAAAAAAAGGGGAGTCGCTTAGAATAGGCGACAATATCGAAATAACTATTACAGAGTTCACTTCAGATGGCGTTAAACTCGCAATTAATGCTCCGAAAGATATAAAAATCTGGCGAAACGAGCTCTATGAAGCTTCAAAGGCAAACTTTCAGTCAGTAGCTGGCAAGGTTGATATCGCGAAGATGAGAAACCTTATCAAAGAAAATAAAAAAGATAGCGAATAAAATAAGATGAAAATTAAAACCGATGTGAATTTCACATCGGTTTTTTGTGCTGCAAACATTGACTGTATAAAAATCATGCGAGGGCTTAATTGGGAATGTATTGTGCTATATCCAAGGGAGAGCGGCCCGAAAGGTATAAGGCTATCTCTCATAATAGATATCCTCCTCCCATTTTGATGGGTTTGTGTCAATATATTCCCAGATTTTCAGGTAATCACTTTCGTTTCTGATTATATGGTCATGAAAAGATTTTTGCCAAACAGAAAACCCTGACCTTTTAGAAACAAACCCTTTCATTTGGTTAAGTATATGTGATAGCGTAGGGGCGACCATTGGTCACCTGTTTTCAATATGCATGATTAAGTGCAGATGATTTGGCATAATTACATATTTATCTATAACTACCATCTTATAATGCAAAGGTAACTCATCTATGGCTGTTTTAACTATCTCGCCATATTCGGTTAAATTAACATTCGGGCGGCCGATGTCCGCCCCTACGATTTCACAGAGTAAAGGTTTTCGTTTAGCTGTGCAAATCGTTATGAAATATGCGCCATTTTGGCTGTAATCGTAATCCTTTAATCTTGTTGGTTTTCGTTTTGGTAGTTGCATTTTGTCACCAGATAAAATTTCAAATAAGTTTCATTTCTTTTGTTAATTTTCAAAGTGAAATTAATCGCACGCAGGAACAAGATACCTATTGAATACATCTCGAACAGTTGACGAGGTGAGCGTTCCTGTAAAGACAGTTACAAGCTCAAGGTCGGGGACGACGATTATATGCTTACCTGCATACCCCATCGCAAAATATCCAAAATACTCACCACTTGCGCCAAAATTTCGAATCCACCAGCCGTAGCCGTAACTTCCAACGCCATAAGCGCCTGAGGTGAAGGTGGTAGTTGAGCGCTCTATCCATTCCGAAGAAATAATCTGCTCTCCTTTGTAGATACCGTCATCGAGAAATAGTTGTCCTATTTTTAGTATATCTGTTGAGCGGAGAGCAAGACCTGTGCCACCATCTTGCACACCCTCGGGACCTGTGCCCCAAGCATAAGTTTGAATTCCAAGCGGAAGAAATAGCTTTTCTTCGGCATATTTCGCAGTAGACATTCCGCTCGCCTCTTCAATAACGCCCGAAACAAGATGATAGTCCCCGGTGCTGTAGCTAAATGTACTGCCTGGCGTCCACGCCATTGGCAAGTTTAGCATATAGTTAATCCAGTCGTCTGAGCGACGAAGATCTGAAAAGGCTGTACTGCCAAACAGTTCATCAAAATAGGCAAGCCCCGAGGTGCCTGTGAGAATATTCTCGATAGTTATCTGCTCTTTTAGCGGATCGTCATATTCTGCAATTTGTGGGTAATATTCAATTATCGGAACATCGACAGACGGGATAAGCCCATCTTCAATTGCAATTCCTGTGAGCATAGAACAAACCGCTTTTGTGCAAGACGCGATTTTAAATAAGGTGTCCTCGTTATATTCATCACTTTTATAATACTCATCGATTATAACGCCGTTTCGCGCAGTGACCGCTGAGAATATATCGAGCTCTGCTATCGCAGAGTGAAACTGTGCGAGCAGGGCAGTATCAACATTTTGGCTCTCTGGTGTTGCGTATTGCCAGCTGTGATAAAGCTTGAAAACCGAGAAAATAGGTTCATATAAATCCGATTTGGCACTTGAGTTTCCCAAATTAAAACTGCTTTGTTGACTCTCATAGAAAGCACTACAACCAAAAGTGAGAAGAGTGAGCACCAAAATAAGAAAAGACAAAATTACCTTTTTCATAAGAAGCCTCCATTTATAAAGTTATTTTAGCATACTATGATAAAATAAACAATAAAACTAAGCAAAAACCGCCAACGAAAGTTGACGGAGTTTTTGACTTTATTCTATTTTAGTTACTGTCTAAAGTTTTGCAACTTAGCTTCTTTGCCCTTTTGGATAGTACCAGTATGAGTTAAACCCTGAGAGCTGTTGAATTGTGCCTTTTGGCATCTGCACTGTGGCGTTGAAGATATTCATATAGTCGCCAACGCCCATTAAAATGTTAAATGAGCCAAAGGACAAAATAATATCTGCAAAAGTGCCGTTTGGAATGAAAAGCCAAGCTATCATCGGCAAAAACCCCAATACAAGGTTTGGCAGTGCCGACATAAATATGAATCGGTTTTTTGATATAGGGTCTGTGCACTGGACGCAAAACATTGAAACGCTTGCATATAAATTGACGATAGAATCTTTTGGGAAACATATAGCGTGAAGAAATTCGTGCGGTATAATGCAGAGAAGAGATAAAACTATACCGATTGGGTGAAGTGAGGTTAAGACTTGAGTTAGAGTTATTCCTTTAATAAATGCAAATATAGCTATAAAAAGAACGGCTGGGATTGTGAAAAAACTTGAGGTGATAAGCATTGAGCTCTCAGTTTTTGGCTCTTTAAACATCACTGCATCTTCTGGCAGTTGGGCAAGTGGCATTGCTTCTTTTTTTAGTTTTCCCTTGAAAATAAGTTTCATAAATGCTCCTTTTTGTATAATCAAACCACGCAATTATACCACAAAAGAAGTGCTATTACAAGATATAAAACCGACTGGTATAACTGGGTAATTCTACCTAAAGAAGATTTAAGTTTAAAGATAAAGAGCAGACTGAAAAAAGATAATCGGGGCTTAAATAGGCGGTAAGCTCTCTAAACTCTCAGTTGCTACTAATAGCATCATTGAAACGGTACTATAAATCGATGGAAAATCGCTTATTGGCAATGGATTTTCACCCTTGCCTACCTCTAAAGTTATCCCAACACCGCCAAATTTATCGATATAATAGTCTTTGAGTCCGCCGCTCTGGGCAAGCGGGTGGGGGGAGCAGAGGGCGTAGTCGGATATTTGTGCCATCCGCTCAGATATATCTCTTGCGGCTTTGCTCTGTTTCCCTTTGTAATCGCTATATATCTCCTCGCCCTGTGAATGGAGCGCTATGACAATTCTCGGTCGGTTTTTTGAAATAAACTCCACAACTGCCCTCGTCTCTGGCTCGCTCTCGGGAAATTTGCCGGGGTATCTTGTTGCCCCTGGTTTATCATATCCCGCCGCCGACAGTCTTTCTCTGCCAGCTTCCCAGTCGGCATTAAAGTTTTGATTTATATCGACACCACGCCCATTCGCCGACCATTTTACCCCATAACCCGAAGCGAGCTCGGCTCCATCGGGATTGAGCATCGGAATTACAGTTATATCGCAGTCGATATCGGGGTTATCCTCAAGAAACTTGAGAGCGATAAGAGAGGTTATCCACTCAACTCCGTGAACACCGGCAACAATTAGCAGACAGCCAGATAATGTTCCCTTGCTAATTGATAAGATATTTCTACCACAGACAGTTGTGCCGAGTGAATTTACCGAAAATTCTTTGCTTAAACCTTTGACTTGTGAAATCTTTTCAAGTAAACTGTTATAGAGAATATTTTTGTTATAGAAATTCAAAATATCACCTCACTTATTTTTATTACAGGAGATAGATAAATATGTTATTTGAAAAACAGCTTTCAACAAAAGAGGTCTTCACAGGCAAGATAGTTTCGCTTCGTGTCGATGAAGTTGAGCTTCAAAATGGTGAGCAGAGCATGCGAGAGGTGGTTTCTCATCCAGGTGGCGTTTGTATTCTGCCGATAGATGCTGAGAATAACTGCTATTTCGTGCGCCAGTTTCGATACCCTTTTGGAAAAGTTCTACTCGAGCTCCCAGCTGGAAAACTCGAGCGTGGAGAAGATCCAAAAGAATCGGCGATTCGTGAACTGCGCGAGGAAGTTGGCGCTATTTCAAGCAAGGTAACTGACCTTTCGAAATTTATTCCTACCTGCGCTTACCTCGATGAGGTTATCCACTGTTATATGGCGGAAAACTTGGAGTTTGTCGGTCAAAAGCTCGATGAAGGTGAGTTTTTAGAAGTTGTGAAGATAAACCTTGACGATGCGGTGAGTATGGTTTTGAGCGGTGAAATTGAGGACGGTAAGACGCAAGCGGTAATTCTAAAAGCGGCGATGCTACTAAAAAAGTAAGACGATAAAGGTCATCAAAATGCTAACGCACTATTGATACAATAGGTATATTAACTCAAAATGATACCATTTGTATAATTGTGTATCGTTATCCGATTAGCGATTAGTCTTATAACCAAAGCCTTTAGTCCTTAGTGTTTATGCATACTTTGCACTTATAAAATTTTTTGATATGGAGTTTATGTTATGAAGTTTTTAATAAAACTTGCCACAACAATAGTGATGTTTTTCTTTGTTATTGGGATTGTCTTCACTGTGGTTGAGGTGATTTCATTTAACCTAGATTATTACGATAGCAGTTACAGAGAGCTTGAAACTGCAGAGCATATTGGAATTAGTCACGATGAGCTAATGCTGGCGACCGATACCCTTCTTTCCTATATGAAAGGGCAGCGAGCTGACATGGAGGTTTTTGCAACGATAAATGGTGAATATCGTGAGGTGTTCTATGAGCGAGAAAAGGTGCATATGGTTGATGTAGTGGCACTATTTAATGGCTTTGCACTAATGCGAAACCTAAGCTTTATAGTGGCAGTTTTACTGTCGGCAATTTTAATATATAAAAAGCGAACGCTCTGGCTTTTATCTTCATTTAGAACAGCGGTATATATATTTATCCTGTTTTTGGCGGCACTCGGCGTTTGGGCGATTATCGACTTCAACTCACTCTGGACGATTTTCCACCTTGTACTATTCACAAACGATTTGTGGCTTTTAGATGCTAATATTTCGATTATGATAAATATGTTTCCACTTCCGTTTTTCTATAATATGGTGACGACTATTTTGGCGATTTCAGCGGGAATTATAGTAGCTATGTTTGCGGCGGCGACATTTGGGATGTTGAGAATCAAGAAAAAAATTAAATTGAACAAGAAGAAAACCGAGGAACTTAGTGAAGATTGTAAAAATACTGTTAATTTAGCGGATTAATTGATATTTTTTGTTGAAATATAAAAGGTTTTATAGTAAACTAATAACATATATTTATAAAGGAGTTAAAAAATGAACAATCTTAACAATTACAGATTTGCACCACATAAATCTTCGCTCGGTATGGATGCAAACGTGCTCGCGATGCTTATCTATGTCCTCACAGGGGTTTTGAGTTTCCTTATAGGAGGTACTGTTGCATACTTCATATTCATAGCACCGCTTGTGATCTTATTTATAGAAAAAGAAAGCGACCTTGTGCGTTTCCATGCGGCACAGTGTACACTGCTAAACCTATTTAATATGGCGGTAGTGTTTATTATCGGTTTAATCGCTGATATGATGTTTACAGCTTCAATCTCATCATTCTCGTTATCAGGGCTTGGTGGCTCTGCAATGTTTATCGCCGGTATAACACTTATATTTGGCATATTCGTACTTATAGTTTCAATCCTACAATGCTTTAAAGCGTATGCATTCCAGATAAACTTTATCCCACTACTTGGTCCTTTAGCTGTAAAGCTTATGGATAAGGCTAAAGAGATACAGAAAAACAACAACCAAGGTGGCACACCTCCACAGGGTGGCGGATACAACCAGGGCGGTTATAACCAAGGCGGAACACCTCCTCAGGGTGGTTACACTCCTCCAGCGCAGGGCGGATTTGCACCTCCACAGGGTGGGGCAGCACCACAGGGTGG
>CAYJJJ010000020.1:4166-8387 GCA_964370465.1 uncultured Oscillospiraceae bacterium | reverse complement strand
CACAGGGCGGATTTACTCCTCCAGCAGCACCACAGGGCGGATTTACTCCTCCGGCAGCTCCAGCTGCTCCAACTGAACCTGCACAAGGTGGGTACAACCCAAACATGGGCGCATATGCACCGCCAGCGGCTCCTGTAGAAGAGAATAAAATTCCTCCAGCACCAGCTCCAAGCAGTTCAAACATTGATGATATTCTCTAATAGATTGATATTTAATATTTAGATTTATAGCAGAGCTATCCGAGTTTTATCGGGTAGCTTTGTTTTTTGTTTATGTAAAGTTCAAATTTTGGCACAGATTATAATCGAGTGCAATAGAAAAATGCAATAAAAACAGGTCTAGAGATAGCATAAAGTTATCTTTTTAAAACAGTAAATTTATCACTTTTGTCAAATACGAAGGTATTATTGAAAAAAAGTCAATTTTTTGATATAATGAAGAAGTTAAAACTTTGAAATTTCTGAGGTGTATTATGGCTGTTATAAAACCTATAAAGGGTGTTAGGTTCACAGAAAAAGCAGGGCTTATTGAAAATCTTGTCTGCCCACCGTATGATATTATCCCAAAAAATGAGCAGCAAAGACTATCCAAGATAGAAAACAATATTATAAATCTCGAATTTTCTGCCGCGCAAAATCCATATGAAGCGGCAAAAGGGTGTTTAAATGAGATGCTATCAAACGGTATTATCGAAAAAGATAGTACAGAGAGTTATTATATATATGAAATAAACTTTAAGTATAATAACGAAGAGATGAAATTTCGAGGGATAATCTTTGGGTGTTTTTTAACTCCATTTAGCGAGGGAGTTGTTTTACCGCACGAGGAAACCCTATCAAAAGCAAAAGAAGATAGGCTAAACCTTATGAAAGCTACAAACTTCAACTTCTCAAATATCTACTCGCTCTTCTCCGATGAGGGGGATATAGTAGAGCAGATAATGGAGCGAAATACAAAAGAAAAACCGCAGATTTGCTTTACCGATGGTGACGGTGTTACCCATAAGTTGTGGGCTGTAACTGACAGGGCGGAGTGCAAGGCCATAACCGAAGCGTTTGTCGATAAAAAGCTATATATAGCGGATGGTCACCACCGATATGAAACAGGGTGCAACTATAAAAATTACCTTAAAAATGAGGGTAAACTCACCGAAAATGCAAACTACATTATGATGATGGCGGTGGCGATTGAAAGCCCAGGGCTTTTAGTGTTGCCAACTCATAGAGTGGTTTTTGGGCTCTCGGACTTTAGTGCTCCCGACTTTTTCCTGAAGATATCGGACAACTTCGATATTGAAGCTTGCGATGAGGGCGCAGTTGAGAGTGAGTTGCAAAAATGCGCTGAAACTGGAAAACAGTCGTTTGCGGTTTATACCGACGGCGAGTTTAAGATAATCACACTCAAAGATGGAGTGAGCTCTGTTATGCTAAATCCCGATATCGAGAAGTCGGTAGCGGCGCTCGATGTAACACTTTTGCATAAAAACATTTTAGAGAAGCATTTTGGG
This sequence comes from uncultured Oscillospiraceae bacterium, assembly GCA_964370465.1. Classification (GTDB taxonomy): domain Bacteria; phylum Bacillota; class Clostridia; order Oscillospirales; family Ruminococcaceae; genus CAYJGN01. The sequence continues at coordinate 6,880 of CAYJJJ010000020.1, read as the reverse complement.
ATAGACAAAGAGGTGCTTGCAGCAGGGACTAATCTGTCGTATACAAGGGATATAGCAGAGGCGAAAGCGGCAGTTGATAATAAAACTGCACAGATATCATTTATCCTAAATGCAACAAAAGTTGAGCAGATAAAAGAGGTTTCAGGAGCAGGTGGCAAGATGCCGCAAAAATCGACCTACTTTTATCCAAAACTCATAACAGGACTTGTCATAAACGATTTATCGTAAGGATTATAAGGGCCAGTGGGTAAGGCTGTTTTAAGCGCAAGGGTATTTTGCGTTTGCTGATTTACCGTAGTTTGGAGGAATTTCGATGCAAGCTGTTTCGCCGGGTGCACAAGCTGTTTATAACTACATAAAAGAGAGTATTGAGAGCGGAATTTCACCGACTGTTCGTGAAATTTGCGCTGAGCTTGGCTACCGCTCAACCTCGACCGCTCATAAATATATAAGTGAGCTTATTGAGGCAGGTTATATAGATAAGCGTGGAAATCAAAAGCGTACCCTCACCTTAACGGCGTCTGCTGGTGGCGAGGTTTCGGCAGTGCCTATTGTCGGCGACTGTGCGGCTGGCGTGCCCATTTTAGCGGTTGAAAATATAACAGGGTACATACCCTATAAAAAAACCTATAAGGGCGATAGTCTTTTTGCTGTCAATATCAAGGGGCATAGCATGCGTGACCTTGGTATTTTGGATGGCGATGTTGTTGTTTTAAGGCAGACAAGCGATGTTTTGGATGGCGATGTTGTACTTGCGCTTATTGAGGGTGAGGCGACCCTTAAATCATTTTACAGAGAGGAGGGCGGTTGCCGACTTGTGCCACATAACCCCGATTTTGAAACAATTCATCTAAGAGAGGTTACAATACTTGGGAAAGCGCTGTCGGTAATTCGAGACCTTTGATTATAAGAGATACTAAAAGGGAAGATTTAAAGAGAATAGCGGAGATTTATAACCACTATATAGAAAATACAACGATAACTTTTGAGTATGATGCTGTAAGCGAAGAGGTTATGGCGGAGCGGTTTTTGAAGTACAGCGAGAAATACGCCTACCTGACAGCAGAAGAGGACGGCGAGGTTTTAGGGTATGCTTATGGCTCGGCTATCTGGGAGAGGGCGGCTTATAAATACTCGGTGGAGTTATCTGTTTATATCGATAAAAATCATCTGCAAAAAGGTGTTGGAAAGGCGCTTTATAACAAGCTTTTGCCGACACTTGAAGAAAAGGGGTTTAAAAATTTCTATGCGAGAATTGCTATGCCAAATGATAGCAGTATCGCATTGCACGAGAAATTTGGGTTTACAAAGTGCGGTGAGTTTAAGGATATAGGCTATAAGTTTCTGCGGTGGGTAGACCTTGTTGTTATGGAAAAAAGACTTGAAAGATAGGCGATTTTCTGTTATCTTAATATGTAAGATTTAAATAGACGACAGTTAGGAAAATTTATGAATTACGAAAAAAGTTGCGGCATTTTGGTCGTGAAAGATTTAAAATATATACTGATGATAAAGCACAAAAAAGGCGGACACTGGGCTTTCCCCAAAGGGCATGTCGAAGAGGGAGAAACCGAAACACAGACCGCTCTGCGTGAGGTGTTTGAAGAAACAGGACTAAAGGTCGAAATTATTGGCGACTTTAAAGAAACAGTGACCTACTCACCAAAAAAAGGCGTCACGAAAGATGTTGTTTATTTTTTAGGAAGATATAAAGGTGGCGAGTTTAATATCCAACAGGAGGAGATTAAGGATATAACATGGATGCCTATCTGGCTTGCGAAGCGCAAAGCGACTTTTGCAAACGACAAGACGCTTATAGCGAAGATAATAAAAGAAGTGAACAAGCAGAAAAAAGAAAAACTGCAAAAGAAGAAGGAAAACGAAAGCTGATGAAGATTTTATTTGTTTGCCATGGAAATATATGCAGAAGCACAATGGCGGAGTTTGTTTTAAAGGATATGTTGCAAAAAGCAGGCGTTGAAGCAGAAGTTATATCAAGGGGAACTTCGGCAGAAGAGCTTGGAAACGATACCCACCACGGCACAAAAGAGGTTTTGCGTAGAGAGGGGATACCCTTTACAAGGCGCAGAGCAACAGTACTCACAAAAAATGACTGCGATAGCGCAAACTTTATCTATGTTATGGATAACAATAATCTGCGAAACACTAGGCGGATTGCGGGGGATGCGAATATCACAAAAGTTGAGCTTTTACTCGGTGACAAAGAGGTGGCAGACCCTTGGTATACTGGGAATTTTGATATAACTTATCGAGAGATAACATCTGCTTGTGAGAAAATTGTTAAAAAAATCGGCAGATAACAGAATAAAAAAAATAAGTCGGCTAACACTATTACGTGTCAGTCGATTTTTTAGTGGGGGAATTTTTATGGATGTTATCGGACTTCGGAATATTACAAAAAGGTATATGAGCGGTGGTGAGGAGCTTGTTGTGGTGAAAAATCTCTCACTCGACATAAAAAAAGGTGAGTTACTATCAATTTGTGGCGAGAGCGGCAGCGGTAAGAGTACGCTGATGAACATAATAGGCACACTCGACAGCGCTTTTGAGGGGGAATATCTCTTAAACGGTGAGTCGGTGAAAAAATTTAGGGATAGAGAGCTATCAAGGCTTCGAAGTCGAGAGATTGCATTTATCTTTCAAAGCTTCAACCTTATACCAACTCTAACGGCGCAGGAGAATATCGAGCTTGC
>CAYJJJ010000020.1:0-4066 GCA_964370465.1 uncultured Oscillospiraceae bacterium | reverse complement strand
CACAGCAAAACACAGCGCCACCAACCCACACGTACACAATAAAATAAAGGCTTTGCCGTATAGCGGCAAAGCCTTTTTATCCAAATACTTATATAATCCTAATATTAACCCTAAACCTTTGATAGAATCAAATCAGCTACATAAAGACCGTTTGCAGATGCTTGCGATAGGCTACGAGTTATACCGGCGCCGTCGCCGACCGCGTAAATCTCGTCGCAACTGTCGAGCACAAAATCTGTCATAGTTGGTCTTGCGCTGTAATATTTGCACTCAATTCCATAGAGCAGAGTATCTCTGTTCGCTGTTCCCGGTGCTATTTTATCGAGCGCATAAAGTGTTTCTATGATATTATCAAGCTGTCTTTTCGGCATACAGAGCGAGAGATCGCCCGGCACAGCGTCAAGAGTTGGTCTTGTTGTTGATTTGCGAATACGGCTATCGTCACTGCGGCGTCCACGCATAAGGTCGCCAAATGTCTGCACCATAACGCTACCGCCTGAAATTAAGTTTGCAAGCTTTGCAACATCGCGTGCATACTCAATAGGCTCTTTAAAAGGCTCTGTAAATCTTATAGTTGAGAGGAGGGCGAAGTTTGTATTGTTTGTCTTTTTCGCTTCGTCTGCAAATGCGTGGCCGTTTACCGAGAGGATACCGTTTGTATTCTCAGTTACAACATGTCCGCGGTCGTTAAAGCAGAACATCCTTGTGGTGTCACCATACTTTTCACTGCGGTATAAAATTTTCGGCTCGTAAATTTTCTTTGCAAAATCTTCCCAGATAATCGAGGGAAGCTCAACGCGAACGCCGATATCTATCTGATTGTTGCGAAGTGCGATATCGTTTTCACGACACCATTTTGAGAAAAATCCACTTCCAACACGTCCAACAGCAAAGACGATTTTTGAAGCTTTAACGCTCTCTTCGCTGCCGCCTTTTTTGTAGGTCAGTGTATGACTATCTTTATCTACCGACATAACCTCTGCCCCTGTGACAATCTCACAACGTGTTTCAAGGTCTTCAATCATCTTCTGCATAGTGATATAGTTAAAATCGGTGCCAAGGTGCTTTAGTTGCGCCTGGCTCATATGCAAATCATTTTGCATACATAGCTTTTTGAGTTCATTGTTCGGCATAAATCTATCGGTTGTAGCGCCATATGAAACGAGAATTTTATCCGCTTGCTCTATATAATCAATAACAGTGCCGTGCTCTAAAAAGTCTGGCAACCAGCCACCGTACTCGGTGGAAATAACATACTTACCATCTGAGAAAGCGCCGGCACCTGCAAGTCCTTCCATAATCGCGCAGCTTTTACAGTTGATACAACTCTTAGCTTTTTTAGTGACTATTGGACATACCCTGTTTTTTAGTGGTAGTCCTTTTTCGTAGATAACGACATTTAGGTTTGGGTTTTGCGTGCAGAGTCTGTGAGCAGTCATAAGACCGCCGATTCCTCCGCCTATAATTGCAACATCATATAGTTTCATAGCAGCTCCTTAATTTTAAAGGTTTATCAAACAAATTACATTCTACTATATTTCAAAGAAAAAAGCAATTTTTTAGCGTAATAATTTTTATTACTAGGCAAAGCAAATTTTTTATAGTTTTATTAGAAAAATGATATCGATTTTTGGTCAAAATAATAATAAAATTTTTGTTGATGTTGCAGAAGTTGTGTGATACAATATATAGTGTTCCGAGTGTGGATATATACAATATAAGGGGGTTTTGAATTGAAATTTTCAGATAATGCAAAGACGGTTTTAGAGCGTAGATACTTAACTCGTGATATAAACAACAATGTTATTGAAACGATAGAGGGCCTTTTCACAAGGGTGGCAACTGCTGTTGCAGCTGCGGATGCAAATTATGGAGGCGACACTACATCTACAGCGAATGAATTTTATAAAATGATGACAGATGGTGAGTTTTTACCGAACTCACCAACACTGATGAATGCGGGCAAACCGCTAGGTCAGCTATCGGCATGTTTTGTTTTGCCGATTGAGGACAGCATGGAGGGTATATTTGAGTCGGTAAAACAGGCGGCTCTTATCCACAAGAGTGGCGGCGGAACTGGTTTCTCGTTCACAAGACTTCGCCAGAGCGGTAGCACTGTTGCGAGCACAGGCGGTGTTGCGAGTGGACCTGTGAGCTTTATGAAAGTTTTCAATATGGCGACAGAGGCTGTTAAACAGGGCGGTACAAGACGTGGCGCGAATATGGGTATTCTTCGTGTTGACCACCCAGATATAGTGTCGTTTATCGATGCGAAAGCGGACAATGCTGAGATAACAAACTTCAATATTTCAGTTGGCATCACAGAAGCTTTTATGCAAGCTGCTGAAAAAGGCGCTGATTACGATTTGATCGACCCAAAGACAAAAGAGGTTGTCGGGGCGCTAAATGCAAAAGAGATTTTCGATAAAATAGTTGACGGTGCGTGGAGGAACGGCGAGCCTGGAATTATCTTCCTCGACAGACTAAACAGGGATAATGTCATTCCGTCGCAGGGCGAAATCGAGGCGACAAATCCATGTGGTGAGCAACCGCTACTGCCATATGAGAGCTGTAATCTCGGCTCGATTAATCTTAATGTCGTACTTCGCAAAGGCGATAACGGATACGAGATAGATTATGATAAGCTCAGTCGAATAGTTCATTCGGCGGTGCATTTCCTCGATAACGTAATTGAAGTTAATATGTATCCGCTAAAGAAGATTGAAGAGGTGACAAAATCTTCAAGAAAGATAGGGCTCGGCGTTATGGGATTTGCCGACCTACTGCTCCGACTCGGGATACCATATAACAGCGATGCCGGCGTAAAAGTTGGTGAAGAGGTTATGAAGTTTATAAATGAAGAGGGACATAAAGCCTCAATAGCGCTTGCGAAAACCCGTGGTGGATTCCCACTATTTGGCGAGAGCATCTTTAAAGATGGGGAAACTCTTCGCAACGGAACTGTTACAACAATCGCTCCAACAGGTACAATCTCGATGATAGCAGGGGCTTCGAGTGGTGTTGAGCCAGTTTTTGCCTATGCTTATTTCAGAAACGTTATGGACGGCACAAAGCTTATCGAGTCAAACCCAATTCTAAAAGAGAAACTCGAAGAGCTCGGTCTTTATACCGATGAAATAATGGGGAAAATCATAGAAGAGGGAACTATTGCCCATATAGAGGAAATCCCTCAGAGCGTTCGCGATATATTTGTCTGCGCACACGATGTTTCGCCAGACTACCACTGCAAGATGCAGGCGGCTTTCCAACGCCATACCGACAATGCGGTTTCAAAAACAGTAAACTTCAGCAGTGATGCTACCCGTGAAGATGTAAAAGAGGTATTTGTAAAAGCATACCAGCTCGATTGCAAAGGCGTTACTATTTACAGAGATAAATCAAGGGATGGCCAGGTGCTAAATATCGGTAAAGATGAGGAAGTAAGCGAGGTTGTTTCTGAAACTGAAAAACTATATTTCAATGACGATAACAACATCATCCCAAGACCTCGTCCAGAAATTACAAGCGGATTTACTGAGAAGGTGAAAATCGGTTGTGGAAACCTTTATGTAACGGTAAACTACGATGAGAACGGTATCTGCGAAGTGTTCACTTCAACAGGTAAAGCGGGTGGTTGTCCGAGCCAATCAGAGGCAACTGCAAGACTTGTGTCTGTTGCTATGCGCTCTGGAGTTGACCCATATGAGGTTGTTTATCAGCTTAAAGGTATTCGTTGCCCATCGACTATAAGACAGTCGGGCATGAACTGCTCATCTTGTCCTGATGCTATGGCGAAAGTTATCACAAAAGTTTTGGATTACACCAAAAACGGAAAAGACGACAGCGCTCTTTCATTTGCGGTAAGCCAGATTGACAAGAAGAGAAAAACTCTTGCTATAAATATAGATGGGACAAACTCAAAAGCTATAAAACATTGCCCAGAGTGCGGAGCGAAAGTTGAGCATGAGGGTGGATGCGTTGTCTGCCGTGACTGCGGATTTTCAAAGTGCGGATAAGCTTTGGGGTAAGTGGATTAAATAGATAGTAGTTGAAAAGACCGCCCGTA
>CAYJJJ010000019.1:9068-25347 GCA_964370465.1 uncultured Oscillospiraceae bacterium | reverse complement strand
AAAATTTTTGTTGTTCATAATAAAAAACCTCCGTGTGGTAAATATTGGTAACACGAAAGTTTTTATTCATCTATATTTCAATTATTGCTTTATCGACAAACTGTGCAGAATAAATCTCTAATCTCTGCTTTAGCTTTTCCGCCGCACTATCTCGGGATTTTGTATCGGAAAAAATTCCATAAACAGCGCTCCCACTGCCAGACATCAACGAGAAAACAGCCCCATTTTCTATAAAACTTGCTTTTATCCGCTCTATCTCTTCCCTCTCAGAACAGAGCCTCTCGAAGATATTAAATGCATAGTCTTTGCAACTATCCACTCCGCTGCGCAACCGCTTCGCAAACTCATCTCCCGAAAATCCGCTTTTTTCACCGCTGTATCTCGCAAATGCATCTTTTGTGCTCACCCCAAACGGTGGCTTCACTATAATAATCGGCGTATCGCAGACGGCAAATCGCTCACCAAACTGCTCACCTATCCCACTTGCACGAATACACCCACCGACAAGACAAAAAGGAACATCCGCACCGAGATTTCTCGCTAATCGCAAAAGCTCTGTTTCATCTAAAGGCTTGTTGTAGATACCATTTAGCGCATATAGCACCGCCGCACAGTCGGCACTGCCTCCGCCGAGCCCCGCTTGCGTTGGAATATTTTTTATAAGCGATATTCTCGCCCCGCCCTCTATCCCGCTTCTCTCAAAGAAAGCTCTTGCCGCGCGAACACAAAGATTATCTTCGTTTTCAAGCTCTTTTTTATCGCACGAAAAAACTATCTCGCTTGCCCTCTCAATTAAAAGCTCATCGAAAAGCGAAACCGACTGCATAACTGTATCGAGGTTGTGATACCCGTCAGGCCGGCGCTCTGTAATATCTAAAAAAAGATTTATCTTTGCAAAAGCTCGCACCCTCATCGAAACAGCCCCTTTTTAACCCCGATTTCTGAAACAGGACAGATTTCGTGGCAACAGTAGCACCTGATGCATTTATCATAGTTAATCTGCGCCTTATCTGTAAAGGTTATCGCATTTGCAGGACAGATTCCAGCGCACTGTTTGCAGTTAATACACCCGTTCATAATATAGGGTTTTTTCTTAATAATAAAGCTCTTAATTGAAGCAAAAAATCCGACAATTTTAAGTTTGCTTGCGTTATCAAGCGCGGTTCGAGGTAGAACAAACTGGGTTTTTATAAACTTCTCGCTCTCACCCAAAACATTATATTTTTGGATGAGTTCTCCGCTTGCCGCAACTGTCAGCGCCTGTTCTGCACCCATACCTATTAAATCACAAATAGCACTGTCAAGGGTGTATGGGTCGGTAGAGGCAAGGATAATCCCCATATCCTTTTTGCTCCCAGCAGAGGGGCCATCCCCCTCCATACACTCAATTCCATCGACTATATTAAGTGTTGGCGAAACCGCTTTACATAGGTTTACTATATGTTTTGAGAAATTTTCAAGGCTTCCAGCCTCATAGTGCAGTCTGCTCTTTTGCAGTCCCAGTACCACACCAAATATATTCTTAACAGCACAGGAAAGCCCTGTTAGCGTGTGGGTTTTTAGCTTTGGCAGATTTATCACTATATCGCTTTTCACAGCGCTCGTAACATTGAAAACATGCCCATCGCTTTGCACTGTAACCGTCTCTTCTGGGTAGTAGAGATATTCCCCCACCTCATCAGTCATGCCTGTTGCTTTATAAACTGTTTTAATAAGCGTTTTGCTGTGAGGCCCTCCTGGACAATCGAAAACCTTAATATCAGAAATACCACGCTTTAAAAGCGCACGAACAACCCCTCCAACTATAAGCGGATGGGTTGTTGTAAATTTATCGCATGAACGTGCCATTAGAAGATTTGGTTTCACAGCGGCAGTTTTTATACCATTAAAATCAATCCCACTGCTTTCAAAAATCTTCTCGATGATATTATCTATCTGTTCTCTATCGTAGCTTGCACCATAAACAAAAATATTGCTCAAAATGCTCTCCTATTTTTTAAGCTCACCGATAAACCTTGCTAGTCGCTCGAGAGCTGTTTTTATATGTTTAATTGAGTAGCAGTATGAAACTCTGATAAATCCCTCACCGCAGTCACCAAACGCATTACCTGGGATAACTGCAACGCGCTCGCTGTATAAAAGTTTTTCACAAAACTCGTTACTGCTCATCCCAAACTGCGATATCTGTGGAAATATATAGAATGCACCCTCTGGCTCAAAGCATGGACATCCAAGGTCACGGAATCCTTTAACAATAAGCCTGCGCCTACTATCATACTCATCTTTCATCTCTTCGATATCGATATCGCTGTTGCGAAGCGCCTCAATAGCCGCATACTGACTAGTTGACGGCGCGCACATAATAGCATACTGATGAATTTTATAGAGCTGCTCTATTATTTCAATTGGCGCACAGACATAACCCATTCTCCAACCAGTCATCGAATAAGCTTTTGAAAATCCATTTACCAGAACAGTCCTCTCACGCATACCCTCTATCGATGCTACCGAGCAGTGCTTTCTGCCGAATGTGAGCTCTGCATAAATTTCATCCGAGAGAACAATTATATCTGTTTCTTTGATTATCCCTGCTATCGCTTCTAAATCTTCTTTTGTCATAATAGCGCCTGTTGGGTTGTTTGGGTATGCCAAGATAAGCATTTTAGTTTTATCGGTAATAGCCTCTTTTAAAAGACTGGGGGTAACTTTAAAATTATCCTCCACCCGTGTTTTAAGTGGCACAACTTTTGCCCCAATAAGCTGAGCTATCGGTGCATAGCTTACAAAACATGGTTCTGGCACTATTATCTCGTCCCCTCCGTTTAGAAAAGCACGCAGTGCTATATCAATACCCTCACTGCCACCAACGGTAACTATCGTTTCATCTTTTGTGTAATTCAAATCAAATCTGCGCTTTAAATATCTGCCAATTTCCTCTCGCAGCTCCGCCATACCTGCATTTGCGGTATACCATGTTTTCCCCTCCTCAAGGCTTTGAATTCCAGCCTCTCTTATATTCCGAGGGGTTTTAAAGTCAGGCTGACCAACGCTTAGCGAGATAACATCATCCATCTCATTTGCAAGGTCGAAAAATTTGCGTATCTTCGAGGGCGTTAACTCATAAGCGTTTTTCGCAAACAACTTTTCATAGTTCATCAAAATGAAGCAAGCCCCCTCTCATCGACCTCCTCGATATCAAAAACAAGACCTCTGTCCTTATATTTTCTCATCATAAAGTGGGTCGCCGTTGAAACAACACCGTCGAGTGGCGATAATTTTTTCGCAACAAAATCGGATATCTCTTTAAATGTCCGCCCTGTGACTATTGCCGCCAAATCATAACTGCTACCGCTCATAAGATAGACGCTATCAACCTCTTCAAACTGCGCAATTATCCCCGCAGTTTCCTCAAATCCACTATCTCTTTTCGGCGTTACTTTTATCTCAATTAGCGAGGAAACAAGCTCCCTCTCTGTCCTATCCCAATCGATTATAGCCTGGTATCCTTTAACTATCCCCTTCTGCTCATACTCGGCTATTTTCGCTGTGACGGCCTCCTCTGAAAGCCCTGTCATTGTGGCGAGTTCCGATAAATCGTACCTTGCGTTTTCATTTAATAGTTTTAGCAGTCTGTCCATCTTTTTTCCTCCTCTTATAGCTTATAGCTGTTTATTTTTCTGTTTATAAAATAGTGTCCGTTAACAAATCCCAAAGCTTTTAGCATCTCTCTGGCTTCATCGATACCTGCGTATAAGTCGGTAGCAGTATGGCTATCTGCACCGAGAGTAATAAGCTCTCCACCAACATCTTTATATAGAGCAAACAGTTCTCTGTTTGGAAATGTTTCGCCGATTGCCTGACGAAGCCCTGAAGTGTTGCATTCAAGCGCAGTACCATTTTCTATAATCGCTCGATACATCTCACGAATAGCCTCTTTGTATCTGTTTATATCATACTCTATCCCCTGAATATAATAATATCGCAATGGATATGTTATATGTGCAATTGTGTCCCCCATCTTTTGTGCTCCAACATCTATAAGCTCTGCATAGTATCTTTCGAGCAGTTTGTCTGTATCAACCGCCCCGCTTGTAACATCGAGCTCGCTGAAGTCCTTATATCCTTTCACATTGTGCAGTGAAGCTATCACAAAATCATAATTGTATTTTTTTGAAAGTTTCGTTGCAAAACTCTCATCTCGCATTGTCTGTGCAAGCTCTATTCCAAATAAAACCTGAACACTCGTTTTCCCCTTTATCTCCTGCACACTCTCATACGAAAACTGCATGCCCTCTTCGCATCTAAACTCTTTATAAAAGTCAACATCGCAGTGGTCGGTTATCGTTATCATATCAAGAGATAGCTCTTCTGCACGCTTTGCTATATTCTCAATACTCTCTTTGCTATCCCCACTACCTTTTGTATGAACATGGGTATCTGCACGATATCTATTCATAAGATACCCTCCTTTGGTTTTATTACTAATAGTTTATCACACTTGCGTCTTTTTTTCACCTGTTTTTTTCTGCACTTATATGGTATAATACCTTTATCAAATTGATAGGAGATATGTATATGAAAGCAGTTATAACCGTTATTGGGAAAGATATGGTCGGGATTTTGGCAAAAGTATCGACTGTTTGCACTGATAAAAACGCAAATGTCCTCGATGTAACCCAGACTATTATGGATGATTTATTTGCTATGATTATGATGATTGATGCAGGCAAATTAAATGTTGAATTTAAGGATTTTGCGTCAGAGCTTAAAAAAATCGGTGAAGATATGGGGCTTTCGATAAACGTTATGCAAGAAGATATCTTCAACAGCATGCATAAAATATAGGGGTGAATAAATTTGATTAATCCAAAAGATATACTTGAAACAATTAGAATGATTGAGGACGAGCACCTTGACGTTCGAACTATCACTATGGGAATTTCACTGCTTGACTGCGCTGACACCGATATAAATAAGAGCTGTGAGAAAGTTTACAACAAAATCGTTCGCATGGCGGGCAAGCTTGTTGAAACAGGCGAAGATATCGAGGCGCAATACGGAATACCTATAATAAATAAGCGTGTATCGGTAACGCCTATTGCTATTTTAGCAGGCGTTTCGGGCGGCGACCCTGTCCTCTATGCAAAGACTCTTGAGCGTGCGGCAAGGGAAATTGGTGTTAATTTCATAGGTGGCTATTCAGCTCTTGTTTCAAAGGGCTTTTCCCCGGGCGACCTCTCACTGATAAACTCTATCCCTGAGGCGCTCGCTGTAACCGACCACATCTGCTCAAGTGTTAACCTCGGCTCAACCAAAGCTGGTATCAACATGGACGCAGTAAAGCTTATGGGCGAAATTATAAAGAAGACAGCTGATAAAACCGCCGATAGGGACTGTATCGGCTGTGCAAAACTCGTTGTTTTCTGCAACGCCCCTGAGGATAATCCATTTATGGCGGGCGCGTTCCACGGCGTTTCAGAGCCTGACTGTGTTATAAATGTCGGTGTTTCGGGTCCTGGTGTTGTTAGAGCGGCACTATCAAAAATGCCGGCAGACGCTTCAATTTCAAAAATAGCTGAAAAGGTTAAGAAAACGGCATTTAAGATAACAAGAATGGGACAACTTGTGGCAAATCTCGCCTCAAAAAGGCTCGGTGTTCCCTTTGGAATAGTCGACCTCTCCCTCGCACCAACTCCTGCAGTCGGCGACAGTGTTGCGTATATCCTCGAGGAGATGGGACTTGAGAAATGCGGAGCCCCTGGCACCACTGCGGCACTTGCAATACTCAACGACGCCGTTAAAAAAGGCGGTGTTATGGCTTCCTCACATATCGGCGGACTATCGGGCGCCTTTATCCCAGTATCAGAAGATGCAGGTATGATTGCCGCTGTCAAAGCGGGGGCACTCTCGCTTGAAAAGCTCGAAGCTATGACCTCTGTCTGCTCTGTGGGACTTGATATGATTGTAGTCCCAGGGGACACAACCGCCGCTACCCTCTCAGGCATTATAGCCGATGAGGCGGCAATCGGAATGGTAAACTCAAAGACAACAGCAGTGCGTGTTATCCCAGCTATCGGCAAAAATGTCGGCGATACGCTTGTTTTCGGCGGACTACTCGGCGAAGGGCCAGTTATGCCTGTAAACAACTTCTCACCAGAGAAATTCATAAACCGCGGTGGCAGACTTCCAGCACCGCTTCAAAGTTTGAAAAACTGATGTATATTGATAGATTTTAAGGGGTATACTAACCTTGAAAAGGAGAGGTTATTATGCTTGATAAAATAGCACTTTGTCTTGTGATTATCGGTGCTTTAAACTGGGGTAGTATTGGTCTTTTCGGTTTTGACCTCGTCGCCACGCTTTTTGGCGGTCAGGATGCGGTTATAAGCCGAATTATCTTCGGACTTGTGGGACTCGCCGGCATATGGTGTATCTCACTGCTCTTTAAGAAAAGCACGAATGAGTAACAGACGGATAAAAAAATAAAAATGCACCGAGAGGTGCATTTTTATTTTATTTAAAACTCAATATAATTCCCACTTATAAATGAAGTTATCAATAAGGTTTCATTTATGATAACTACTCCCCTTTTCAATAGATACTGCCCGATATAGCTGCTCTGCTAAAATAACCCGCATTAGGCGGTGTGGATAGGTCATCTTGCCAAACGAGAGTTTGAAATCCGCTCTGTCGATAACTTCTTTTGATAGACCGTGTGAGCTTCCGATACAAAAGGCAAACGATGAAACTCCGCCTATCTTTTTATCGACCATAAGCCTTGACAGCTCTTCACTTGATATATTTTTCCCCTCTATGCATAGCGGGATAAAAAAGTCGCTTGGTTGCAGTTTTGCAAGAATTGCTTTCCCCTCTTTTGCGAGTATCTGCTCTATATCTTTTGCGCTCTGATTTTTGCGGGGACGCTCTTCTGTAACTTCAATGATTTCAAAATCAAGATACCCTTGCAGTCTTTTTTTATACTCATCAATTGCGGCAGTAAAGTATTTTTCTTTTATACTGCCAACCGCTATTAGTTTTATCTTCACAGCGCACCACCTTTAATAGATAATAGCATCTGTTATCTCATCTCGCCTTGCAGTTTTCAAAAGATAATCTTTGTTGTCTTCCATACCGTATGAAAGAAGCTTATTAACACTCTCCATACGAGCAATAGGTGGCGTATTATTCTGACTGCTCAGATGCGCTATCAAAATTTTCATGCACCCGCTCTGCACAACACTTGGCAGAAATTCGGCGCAATCATCATTTGAAAGATGACCTATATCGCTTTTTATCCGGCGCTTTAGATAATATGGGTAACTGCCAAAATCGAGCATCCCTCTATCGTAATTTGATTCTATTACAATAACCTCACTACCACAAAAAGCCCTCTCAACTTCTTTTGAGATAAAGCCAAGGTCGGTTGCAACGGTTATTTTCTTTGTGCCGTGAAAAACCGAAAACCCGCAACAATCAACGCTGTCGTGCGATGTCTTAAACGCTTCTACTGAAAAATTTCCAATCGATATTTCCCCATCGATTGCCGATATTTTTGCCTTTGCATCGATATTGCCTGTCGCTATAATCTGCTCCGCTGTTTTAGCAGTTGTAAAAACGGGAATACCATGTTTTTTCGTGAAAACTCGAAGTCCTGCTATATGGTCGCTGTGTTCATGAGTGATGAAAATAGCTTTCACTGCCGACGGCGCAATATCCGCATCTGAGAGCGCAATTTCTGTCTGTTTGCAATTTTTGCCGATATCTATTAAAATTCCCTCATTTTTATCGCCTATGTAGGTGCAGTTACCACTGCTACCGCTGTAAAGTGATACCACTCTACCCAAATAAAACCCCTCCATATAAAAACGAAGCGACGATTGCTCGACGCTTTGTCTAATTTTTTATTATATTACCGAGCGAACAGTGCTACCCGGAACATTTATCTTTTTAATATCAGCACCGAGCATACGAAGCTTCTCTTCGAGCTGCTCATACCCACGCTCTATATGATAGATATCCTCAATCTCAGTTCTGCCCTCAGCTATAAGCCCTGCAATAAGCATAGCGGCACCGGCTCTGAGGTCTGTCGCTTTTACAGGTGCGCCGATAAGCTTGTCAACACCCTCAATAACAGCCACTTTGCCATCAACTTGCGCATTAGCACCAAAACGGCGAAGCTCGTCTATATATCTATATCTGTTGTCCCAAACACCCTCGGTAACTATTGAAGTTCCAGCAGCAACAGAGAGCATAACCGAAAACTGCGGTTGCATATCTGTTGGGAAACCTGGATGTGGCATGGTTTTTATGTTTGTTTTTTTCATCTCGCCATCTCTGCGAACACGAATAGAGTCGTCAAAAATTTCAACAGTAGCGCCAACGCTCTCAATTTTTGAGATAATAGACTCTAAATGTTTTGGAATAATATTCCGAACAAGAACATTTCCACCGGTTGCCGCTGCAGCAACCATATATGTTCCCGCCTCTATCTGGTCGGGAATTATGCTGTAAGTTGTACCGTGAAGCTTTGAAACGCCACGGATTTTAATAACATCTGTACCAGCACCTCTGATATCTGCACCAAGTGAGTTTAGAAAGTTTGCAAGGTCGACGATATGAGGCTCTTTTGCACAGTTTTCAAGAACGGTTGTCCCCTCTGCAGATACAGCTGCGAGCATGACGTTCATAGTAGCACCCACCGAAACAACATCGAAAAACACCTGATTTCCGATTAGTTTTTCCGCTTTCGCATAAACAATTCCCTTATCGATATTAACCTCACTGCCGATAGCTTTAAAGCCTTTAATATGCTGGTCAATTGGTCTATCGCCAAAATAGCATCCACCAGGAAGCGCTACATTAGCCTCATTGAAGCGACATAGCATAGCTCCGAGAAAATAGTAGCTTGCACGAAGTGAGCGAGCCATATCGTATGGTATACCATTTTCACTTATATATGAAGTATCGATTTCAACAGTTGTTTTATCTATATATTTTATCTGTGCACCCATCTCACTTAAGATGCTAAGCATTATCGAAACATCGCTGATGTTCGGAACATTCTCAATTATACATTTATCTCTCGCTATTAAAGTCGCAGGTATTATCGCTACCGCTGCATTTTTAGCTCCGCTCACTGAAACGGTACCAAACAGCTTCTTCCCGCCGTTTATAAGATATTTCTCCAAATTTTAATCCCCTTTTACTATCTCGTTTTATCATAAAGGCATATCTGCCCGAATTATACTTTTTCACTAAATGATATTATATCAAATTTACTGCAAAAAGTAAAATGTTTTTTAATTAGTTTATTATACCCAGAATACGAGAATAAATTACCGAAAAATCAGCTTTTCTAAAAAAGCAATAATCATACCAAAGCAGTGCCTTGATATGATTATTTAGGTAGGTATTTTTTTGGTAATATTTGAAATGTTTTGCTATTTAATAAACAGCAAAAACAAATTCATCTCTTTAGCAAAATCAAAAACTATTCCATCACCTAAATCTTTATATGGAATATTTTCTCTTTTGGCAATCTCTGTAATTTTGCTTATATCATCTACTTTGAATGATAAACCTGCATAACTACTTCTATTTTTATCAATTGAAACGCCAAATTTTGATAGAATTTCATCGGCGGATAAGATACAGGCATTGTTAATGGTATACCCAGTATCACTGCAATCCCCGAGAAGCTCTGCTAAACCTTCAAATTCCGCTTCATATCCATCGCCTGAAACAATAAATATGTCATTTAGCAAATAGGCGCCGTTATCGTGAATATACCTTGTTTTTTGGTAGATAAGCTCTTTTGTCTTATGCTCAACTATCCCAAACAAAGTATTTGGAACAACCGAATTTGATATCTTAACCCAATCAAATATCGCCTGACCTTTGAGCTCACCGTGGTTAGCCTCTCGTCCCGCCTGCATAATATCGCTCACTTGATAACCTGCCTCTGCAAGCTTTTTGTGCGAGCTATTTATATCTTTACTGCTAAGGACTATAGTATGCAAAGCACACTCAGATTGCAAATATTCACGAAGATAATCACCCTCATTTGATTTTATACATTCAATATACGAATTATCAAAGACAAAATGCATATTCGTAGGTGGTGCGGTTTCCCCCTCTATTCCGCTATCAAGGGTCGAGCTACCGCCAGTCGCAAAGCCTAGTTTTACGAATATATCCCCTGAGAGCGAGAGATTCTTTGAAATAATGCCTATATGGTCTATTACCGTTCTAACATCTAAACTCATAATTAACTCCTATTAGCTAATATGCTTGCGTCGAAGAACAACATACACAAAACAAGCTACCAGAACGCCACCTATCGACATTAAAACAACAGGGCTATATCTTATAAAGTTATAGGTAATTAGAGCAATAAAGACACCTGAGCAAATTAATGTAAATATTGTTACTACTGTCTGATTTTTAATATAAAATCTCGATGCTTTCCATTCCTCTGGGTATTTTTTCGGAAGATTAATTAGTGCAAAGTTTGGAATTAAATAGAATAGAAGTGCAAGACCTGTTCCAACTGTTGCCAAAAATCCTATATCTGCGCCGAGTATTATCGGAACTATACCGATTATATAGAATATTGTTAGAAGAACATATGGAGCTCCCCATTTGTTTGTCTTTGCAACTACTTTTGGGAACCAACCGTCGTCAACGCCTTTTATCATCGTGTTACAGTACCACATAAGCGATGAGTTTATTGTGGTAGCTATTGCCATAAGTGCACCGCCTATTACAAAGAATATAGCGCCTGCACGGCTACCGTAAATCGTTTCTGCGGCAAATGTTAGCGGTTGATTTGCAACCTGCTCTTGAGGAAGAACACCACCGCCCGCAAGACCAACAAACGCAAACAACACTGTTGCTACAACGGTAACTGTCAAAGCGGCATATAGAAGAGTTTTTTGCGGTTTGTCAACTTTTCCGCCAAACTCAAGTAGCGTTAGCCCTCCGCCCATAGAGAACATGACGAGTACGACAGCTGATATTAGTCCATCTATTCCATTTGGGAACATACGAGCGGTTGATAGTGCATCCGGCTCAAGTTTTAAAACACCCAAAAGAGCAAACGAGCCAAGCGCTAATATAAGGACAATATTTAGAATTTTTTGGATTTTAGTTGCTGATTTAACCCCAAAAAGGTTTATTACGTAGAAAATAGTTATAACTCCAACCGCAACTGGCATTGCCGGAACACCTGGCACGAGAGATGTCACATAATTTGCAAATGCAACACCAAAGAAAGCCATAATAATGCGCCCGATAAAGAATATCATCAAAAACATACCGCCGGCTATCGGGCTTAAAAGCTCTTTTGAAACAGTATAAGAATAACTGGTTCTCGGTATAGTTACACCGACAATTAGAGTCGGCAACATCGAGAATATGAATGCAACCGCCGCTAAAATATATGCCAAAAAGATACCTGTTCCAGTATGACCTATTCCAAATCCTGTCAGTGTTATAACGCCACTTCCGATTATAACGCCAAGACCTATCGTTACTAAATCTCTGTAAGTTAGATTTTTCATATAAATTCCTCCCAATTATTTGTTTACTTTAAACAGTCCGCTATTCTGCGAAGACCTTGTAGTAGTACCCCTCGCTCTGTCGCAAAATTTATCCTCTCAAAGCTCTCGCCACAACTACCAAATATATACCCGTTATCAATTGCGACATGAGCTTTATGGGTTAATTTTTCCGCTCTTTCTTTGTAATTTTCTCTGTTTTTCATATCAATCCACGCAAGGGTTGTGCCCTGTGGCACTATAACTTTCACCTGTGGCATGGTCTCACTAAAAAACTGCGTCATCGCCGAAATATTTCCCTCGAGGTATAAAAGTAGCTGTGAAAGCCAACTGTCGCACTCTGTATATGCAGCGATTGTTGCGGAACCTGCAAATATATTCGGCAGAAGAAGATTGTATTTTAGGAGCGCTTTTTTAAATTTATCCCTTAGTTCGCTGTCTGGCACAATGATGTTTGCAACTTGAATTCCCGCTATGTTAAATGTTTTTGTCGGAGAAGATGCGAGAAAAACATTCGAATAATACTGCGGATATTTCAGTATGCAGTTGTGAACATTCTCGCCGTAAACAATATCGCTGTGAATCTCATCGCTAATTAGCAAAACATCATTTCGCTTGCATATCTCCAAAATCTGAACAAGCTCTTCTTCTCTCCAAACTCTTCCTACCGGATTGTGCGGTGAGCATAGCACCATAAGCTTTGCATCATCTCGTTTTGCAAGTCTTTCAAGGTCCTCGAAATCTATGCTATAGCTCTCGCCGTCATAAACCAGCTCATTGTTTAGAATATTTCTGTTGTTATTCTCTATCGCTTGTGAGAATGGGTAGTAGACTGGCTGCTGGATAATCACCCCGTCCCCTACATTTGTGAAGTTTTGGATAACATAATTTATAGTCGGCACTATTCCATTGCTATAGCATATCCATTCCTTCTTGACATCAACACCATATCGGCGGTTGTACCAATCACTTACCGCTTGATAGTAATCGTCTGTGAAGTCGCTGTACCCATACACCCCCTCGTTCACAATCCTAAGTAAAGCCGCTTGTACAGGTGGCGGCGACTTAAAGTCCATATCCGCAACCCAATAGGACAGTGTATCTGGATAGCATTCACCACACCATTTTTTTATAAGCTGTGGATTCCACTTTATCGATGATGTATTCTTTCTTTCGGTCATTTCAAAGATAATATCACCTCCTTTTTAAAAATAGTTAAGTACATTAACTATTTTACGGCGAAATTAATCACATTGCAATGGTTTTTTTAGCCAAAAAATCGAAAAAATATTGTGAATTCAGCCAAACTGCGTTTATTTAATAAATATATATGTACTAAAAAGTTTTTTATTATATAATATTGTTAATATTATAAACAATATTAGGAGGGCAATATGGAGAGAAAAAAGCTTTTTAACGAAATCATGAAATCACTGATATTATCAGCTGAGTATATAAATAAGTATGAGAATACAAATAGAAAATACGGTACTGATGACGTTTTATATCCGGTCGAATGTCACACTATTGAACTTATTGGAAACAACCCCGAAATTAGTATTACAGAGATTTCAAGAAAGATGAAGAAGACAAAAAGCGCTGTTTCTCAGCTAATCGATAGACTTGTTAAAAAAGGATATCTCGAGAAGAAGATTCATCCTCTGTCAGCACGAAGCTACTTGCTTTTGCTCACCGAGAGCGGCGAGATTATCCATAATCATCACAAACAGTTCGATTTAGAGAGCTATGATGAAATATTTGATTGTGTTGAAGAGTTTTCTGTTCGTGAGCTTCAAACTTTTTTGCAAATCCAAAAGATTCTCAATACAAAGCTTAAATTTAATGCCGAGAATAAAAAGTAGGTCCTAATTCGCCCCCTATGTCACTTAACTATTTGGCGGCTTTTCGCTATAAAATCCACAAACTTCTTTTGCATACATAAATAAAATGCGGATGCAATTTTTCTGATATTCACAAAAAAATCCACTGGCTTTTTAGCCAGCGGATTTTTATTTGTATTTAAGCACCTATTTACAAGAACAACAATGGGTTTTTCTTAACACCGTTTTCGATAAACTCTATATGCAGATGGTTACCAGTAGACCTACCAGTACTTCCCATCTCGCCGATATGCTGACCTTTGTTAACTATAGTACCAACTGGCACATAGATAGACGACATATGCGCATAAAGTGTTTGCATGCCATTACCGTGGTTTATTATGATACAGTTACCATAAGAGCCGTACCACTGCGCAAGTGTTACAACGCCGCCGTCAACCGCATAGATGTTTGTGCCATATCCGGAAGCTATATCTATAGCATAGTGACCAGGATATCCAAGCCATCCGTTTGAGATATATCCGCTCGCCGTCGGCCAACCATAACTTCCTGTTCCAAGTCCTCCTTCAACGAGATTTTCTCCAACCTCAGGTGCGAGAGATTTCGTTCCAATTTCAACTATCCTTGTTACAGGCTCGCTTATAACTATCGTTTCTGTTATCTCGCGTCCACTCTCAAAACCATCGATATAAGTAACAGTTGCATGCACTTCGTTAACACCATCAACACCATCTTGAAGTGTTCTTGATGTACCGAGGGCGAGTGAGTTGTTTGAGCGATTCTCAACATCGTAATCGACATCGACGTTATAAACAATATCCTTAATAACCTTTACCTGCAAGAAACTCTGGTCCGCTTGAATTGTTAGCTCATACCCTGGTTTTAATGTATCAAGCAGGTCGCCATTTAATCTATCAAGCTCAGTTAATGAAATACCGTATTTCGCAGCTATGCCAATAGGAGTATCCCCAGAAACAACCTCGTAAATAATCTCCTCTTGAGTTGTACCGTTTATAAGTCCCTCGAGCACGCTGTAATCAGAAACACTCTCAGTAGGGTATAGCCCGTCTACAATCTCAACATTTTTGACAAATGCAACCTCACCATCTGGGTGATTCACAGCCGCTTCTTCAAGCTTTGATGATAAAAGCGCTTTAAGGTCATCGTCCTCAAAACAAGCACCATAGAATGCACCGTTCACATAAAGACCTGATGCCTGCACAACCTCATCACTTGAAATCTCCACCATTTTATCCGCTATGGTCGCTGGCGAATCAAAGCTCACTGCTGATGCTGTTACGAGTTCGTAAGTAGGCGTTGTGTTAACTACCTCCTCCTCATCGACAGCAACAATTCTCGTCGAGAACATCGCAACTGCCTCTCGATAGTTTTCCTCATTCTCGACAACACCGATCTCTCCCGCACCTATACTTGCGGAAAGACCAAAACTAAGGGTGGAATAATAAATAAGTACCGCAGATAGAACTCCAACTCCGAGCACCGCTACTAAGTAATTGAAAACTCGAAAATAAATTTCTTTGTTCTTTGTATACCCACGCGACATCTCGCCCCGAACCGCTTCACCTATCTTCTGCTTATTTTTTGGCGCACGCAGAGCCGCCATAAATATCTTACCAAACCCAACAAAAATTCTTCTAATCGAGAAAAATATATCGCCAAGCGTTCTTCTAAACCATTTGCGCATTCTTTTAACACGAAATTTAAACTCGATTGAAATCGTCTTGAAAATGGGTTCTAAAAATCTGCTTATATTTCTCTTTATTCTCTTTAAAAAGATTATTACCGTTATTCCCGAAAAAAAGCTTCGTTTATATACAAACTCAACCTCTTTTTCATGTTTATCAAAAAATCTATTTATCGACTCAGATATACGGGCAAATATGCCTTTCTTCTTCAAAAATATTCCTCCGTTTCGTCCTATTTTGCAATAGTTACAAAATAGTTACAAAACTATTATACGGTATACCAATCAAAAAAGCAACCCCCAAACCAAGTATTTAAGAAAAAATTACAATTTGATTACAGATAGTCGTCAGGTATTTTAGATATTATCGACAACTTCTTACCAGTAGTTGGAGAAATAAAGAAGAGTTTATAGCAGTGGAGCAGGTGGGTTTCGCCATCTTTTCCACCGCCATAAAGAGCATCCCCCAAGAGCGGAAACCCTATATGCGACAGATGCACCCTTATCTGATGGGTGCGCCCTGTTTCTATCGTGAGTGAAAGCAGCGTCTTTTTGTCCAGACGCTGTAAAACCTCAAAGTTTGTTTTTGCATAGCTCTCGCCACTTCGAACAACACGCTTCCGCTCGCCCTCTATCTCTCTACCGATAGGCGCCACAACGCTACCACTCAAAACACTCATCTCCCCCTTAGCAACTGCAAGGTAGATTTTATCGATTTTTCCCGAGAGCATTGATGCGGCAAGCTGATTTTTAGCGCAGACTATAAGTCCTGTCGTATCCTTGTCAAGTCTGTTTATCGGCCGAAAGAGGGTATCCTCACCCCTCTGCCCCATAATACGAGCATAGACGTTCCCAAGGGTGTCGTTCGCCTGTTTTTTAGATGGATGGGTCGGCATATCGACCGGCTTATCAAAAATCATAACATCGCTATCCTCATATATAATAGGAACATCGATATCAGAAATAAGCAAGTCCCCCTTTTTATCGGGGACATTAATCGCAACTATATCGCCGGGGCAGACGAGTTCTATCGTCTTTGCATGAATGCCATTTTTCGTAATTCCGTCATCAACTTGCTTTTGCTTAATCAGCAGTTTTCGTGAAATCTGCATCTTTTGGCGCAGAATAGTATGGACATTCGCTCCTGCGTCTTCCTCTGTCACAGTATAACTAAA
>CAYJJJ010000019.1:0-8968 GCA_964370465.1 uncultured Oscillospiraceae bacterium | reverse complement strand
AAAGCGCTCATGAATATACCGCTCAGTAGATGCAGTTTAAACGGAAGCTCACTTCCACCCTTTTTAAATATAAAATTTGCTTTTACATACCCGCTCGCCATAACTTGATGGCGATACTTTAACTTGCCATCAACTTTCGCCACCGCAAAATTAAGTATTCTAAACGAATGAAACTCATACCCCGATAAAATACCCGCCACTAAATGCGAAAGTTCATGCAGAGTTAGATTTAGAAAAAATCCGAGTATTAAAGCCGCCGCCATCGGCAAAACCTCTGTCGCAAACTCAAAAATGTCCGTCAATGTGTCGCTAATATAAGTGGGGAATAAAGACATCTTTCCACCTGTAGCAATATCAAGGCATAGTAATATAACAGCAATTAAAGCTAAAATCGAAACAAAAAACATCGCTATTTTTTTATATATCTTCAGCAAATCTCTTGCGGGTTTATTTAGCATCTCTTTTTCACCTCTATTTCCATTTACAAGCTACACCCGATTATACGCTTTTTCTCGTGCAAGCTCTATTAGCTCTCGCTCATGCACTACCTCGACAGCATAAGGGTGCTTTGGCGCTGCACTATCAAACTTCTGCAAAAATTGCTCCGCTTTTTCTGTATCTTTCTTATGCAAAAGATTATATGTATATAAAATCCTTATAATAGAGGGGTTTCCCGGCATCTGCTTAATTAAGCTGTTTGTCTCTTTTGTGAAAATTTTGCTCTCATCTATCTCTTTATCGGTCATTATCTTGCAGTAGAGCAGTTCAAGCACCATCATATATTTATTAAGGCCGGGTATTAACTCGTCTTTTAATACCTCTTCGATAGCCTCCACTGCCCTCTCAAGCTCTTTATCGAAAATAAGCCTGTTTATATATAGCGCTGTCGGAAAAGACGACATAGCATCTTTCTTATTCCGCTCGATAAAAAACCAATCGTCTGGCATATCAGAGAGTGAGATACCCTCTGTAATTTTCGAGATAAAAGCAAGCTGTATGTATAGTGCTTTTCTTGCTGTTTCGTCCTTTATGGCGTTTTGCAAGGTCTTGCCATCGTTTTGAACAAGCTCTCCGCTAAACGGCACACCGTTTAAAAAGGCGAATAATACAGCTGAGATTAAAGCAAAAAGCGATGCAAAAATATAGAGAAAGGCATTTGTTATAAAGGGTAGCGCAGCTATAGCGCAAAGCCCTGTTATCAAATTTAGCAAAACTCCGCCGAGAAGATAAAATTTGTATGGCATATCCTTTGAGTATGGCGGTGGAGTTAGCAGACATTGTCCGCCTGTTCCCGCTATATTTTGAAATTTAAGCTTTATCTTACCATCAATTTTTATAAAAACCATGCTCATAACTCTAAATGAGAGGAATTTGTAGCCCGATAAAAGCCCCGCAATAAGATGTCCGCCCTCGTGGATTATCGTTGCAAGGTAAATTGCCGCCATTGCAGAAACCGCTATTATAACCCATAGCATTATAAAACTTTGGCTATCAAAATAGGCATCTACTTCGGGTGGTAATGTTATCCCTATTATAAAACCAAACCCTATAAAAACCAAAAGCAATAGAACCCCAAGCAAAATATTTTTAACTTTTTTCATTATTACCTCACAAACTAATAAATCTAAATCAAGAGAAACTTAATCGCTCTCAACCTTTTCTGATAATTATACCACTGTTGTACCGATAAAAAAAGGAAAAATTATTAAGTTTAACGAATAAAACAAAGATATTTTTTCTACAATAAATCTTTTTGTTGCGAAACTTTTTTAATTGGTATATAATCTATAAGCGACTTTAATCTTAAAGAGAAATTAAAGTAGACACTACACAACATCTACAGAAAGATAACGAGGAAAAAATGAACAAACCACAAGAAAACAAAATGGGCACAGCGCCCATCTTACCGCTAATTATAAAAATGTCGGTCCCATCTATGCTATCGATGATGGTAATAGCACTTTATAATATCGTAGATAGCATATACGTTTCGCAAATCTCCCCCGATGCACTAACTGCTGTTTCAATAGCAATGCCCGCACAGCTTTTGTTGATATCGGTGTCGTCTGGTATAGCAATTGGTGTCAACTCACTAATCGCCCGAAGCCTTGGCGCAAAAAACTTCGATACGGCAAGCAGTGCCGCAGCGCACGGAATAATACTTGCCGTGATAAGCTCACTTTCCTTTGCAATTTTAGGATTTTTCTTTTCAGAAATTTTTGTTTCTGCATTCACAACCTCTGAAGTCATCAGAGATATGGGCACTGTTTACCTGCAGATTGTCACCATTGTTTCAATCGGTATAATGATGCAGATTACAGCTGAAAAAATTCTGCAAGCAACCGGCAATATGATACTGCCGATGCTCTCGCAACTCATCGGCGCTGTTATAAACATAGCGCTCGATCCTGTTCTTATATTCGGTCTTTTCGGATTCCCAGAAATGGGCATCGCAGGTGCTGCCACTGCAACGGTCTTCTCGCAGTTAATCGGTATGGCAATAGCATTATTTGGACTGAAACTCTCAAAAAGCGAGCTTACTATTAAACTTAAAAACTTTAAAATAGAGAAAACCGTTCTATCGCAAATATTCAAAGTCGGCTTACCTTCAATGATAATGCAGTCGATAGGCTCTGTTATGACAGTTGGACTCAACGCAATTCTATCAGGATTTTCTGATGCCGCAGTATCGGTACTCGGTATTTATTTCAGAGTGCAGTCGTTTGTTTTTATGCCTGTATTCGGTTTAACACAAGGCCTTATGCCGATTATGGGGTATAACTACGGTGCCCACAACAAAAAAAGACTTATGCAGGCTCTAAAATCCGGAACAATTATAGCTATGGGAATTATGTGCCTTGGCACACTCGCTTTTATGATTTTCCCGTCACAGATACTCGGTCTGTTCAATCCTTCAGAAGAGGTCTTATTAATCGGAACATATGCGCTTCGAGCAATCTCCATCTGTTTCCCATTTGCCGCAGTCGGAATTATCTTCTCAACTCTGTTTCAAGCGGTCGGCAACGGCAACTACAGTATGTTTATTTCAATTGTAAGACAGCTTGTCTTTATACTTCCAATTGCATATCTGCTATCATTCTTCGGTGTGCAGTATATATGGTTCTCATTCCCACTCGCCGAGATATTCGCAATATTCGCAGCGATTTACTTCTTCAAATCTATCTACAAAAACCAGATAAGCGTTATGAGCGATATCAAAGAGTAATGCAAATTATTTAATCAAGAAAACAGGGAGCGGTTAACCGCTCCCTGTTTTTATGCTGTTATTTTGATTTTGCTTTCGGCATTTACTCATCAATCGTGATATATCCATTTTCAACTAAAAATTCTTCAGAAACTTTCAGTGGGTCTTGCTCTAAAACATCAACTTTGTAGTTGAGCTCTGCCATTATCTCTTCGGTAAGCTTATTGTCAAGCACCGAGAGTACCTCGCCTATTTCAGGATACGCCGCAAGCACATCATCACGCACTATTGGCACAGCGTGGTATGGTAGGAAGAAGTTTAAATCGTCTTCCAATATTACAAGCTGGTACTCGTGGACAAGCGAATCTGTGGTATACGCTATTATAGCGTCAACACTTCCATTTTTAATAGCTTCATATCGAAGTCCGCCCTCGGTTACAACCACCTCTTCAAACTCCCAGCCATAGGCCTCATTGAGTCCAACAAGACCGTCGTTTCTATTTGTAAATTCATTTGGTGATCCGAGTTTCAGCTCCCCCGAAACCGCCGCAAGATCTGATATTGTTTTAAGGTTATACTGCTCTGCTGTATCG
This sequence comes from uncultured Oscillospiraceae bacterium, assembly GCA_964370465.1. GTDB lineage: Bacteria > Bacillota > Clostridia > Oscillospirales > Ruminococcaceae > CAYJGN01. The sequence continues at coordinate 5,170 of CAYJJJ010000019.1, read as the reverse complement.
GCCCGAACCGCCAGTGCATAGGTATTGTTAAACCCGAAATCCGGAAGGACAGTAAGCCCGTGAAGCTCCTTATATTCGCTCGAAACTATCCGCTCTATCTCTTCGGCATCTCGAATTAGCTCTGTCTTGCCCAAAACACCTGCATACATTGAACTTGTATACTCTACCATAACCTGAATTTCGTCCTCTTTGAGTGCTGTAAAGCAGATCATAGTACCACCTAAATTGAGCCTTCTGTCAACTTCAATATCGGTATTGTGCTCTATCAAATCAGCAGCCATAGCGCCAAGCAGTGTTTGCTCTGTATAGTTTTTGCTCGCAACCCTCACCACAGGTGGAATATCGTTATCATCTTCCTCTTCGCCATCAAGATTTATATATCCGTTTTCAGCAAGAAATTCTTTAGAAACTTTAAGCGGATCTTCAAGCAATACGTCAACTTTATAGTTGAGTTCCGCCATAATTTCTTCAGTGATAACATTGTCGAGTATCGAAAGCGCTTCGCCCACTTGCGGATACGCCTCAAGCACATCATCACGAATAATAGGCACTGCGTTGTATGGCAAGAAGAAAGATTTATCGTCCTCAAGCGTTACAAGACCATACTCATGTACAAGAGCATCGGTAGTATAGGCAACTATAACATCAACTTCACTGTTCTTAATAGCCTCATATCGAAGACCACCATCGGTAATAATAAGATCGCCAAACTCAAAATCGTATGTACTCTGAAGACCTAAAAGTCCATCTTGTCTGTTTGAAAACTCAATAGTTGAGCCGAATGTGAGCTCATCTGCAACCTTTGCAATATCAGATACCGTTTCAAGATCATACTTCTCTGCGGTTTCAGGGCGCACCGCCACCGCATAGGTATTGTTAAATCCAAAGTCTGGCAGAACTGTGAGGTCGTAAAGCTCTGCATATTCTGATGCAACTATATCCTCTATCTCTTGCTCATCGGTAATAAACTCTTCCTTAGCCAAAACAGAGGCGTACATTGTTCCTGTGTAATCTACCATAACTTGAACTTCATTAGCTCTGAGCGCCTCAAAGCAGATTGTTGTGCCACCCATATTGAGTTTTCTATCAACTTCAAGCTCGGTATTGTACTCTATTAAATCGGCGGCCATAGCGCCGAGTAGTGTTTGCTCTGTATAGTTTTTACTTGTAACTGTTATAATAGGTGGAATATTCGGGTCAACTACAAGGCCACCTTCCTCTTCGCTACCGCCACTAAATGGTATTTTTATTAAGTCGCCAACTGTTACAAACAAAACTATAACAGCCATAACCCCCGCAACGCCAGATAAAAATCTTCTGCGCTGATGGCGAAGTTTTACAAGTCCGTCCTTGCTGTCAGGGAGTGGCACGCCAACTCGAAGTGAAATTGGCACAACTGCTTTCTCGATTTTCGAGAACAAAAAGTCGATAAAAAGCGCCAGTGCACAGGCTGGAATAGCGCCCGCTAAAATCATATTACTACTAACCATCTGCACACCAGAGTAGATTAAGTAGCCAAGACCGCCGGCACCTATGTAGGAAGCAAGGGTTAGCAATCCTACAGCTGTTACCGCTGAAATTCGCACACCAGCCATAATAACAGGGAGCGCCATTGGAAACTGAATTCTAAAAAGGATTTGGATATCGGTCATACCAATACCCTTTGCCGCCTCGATAGTTTCTTTATTGATATTTAAAAGACCTGTTGAGGTGTTTTTGATAATCGGCATTATCGCATAGAGCACTACTGCAAATATAGCTGGGACAAATCCAATTCCAAGAAACGGGATTAAAAATCCAAGGAGCGCTATGCTCGGTATCGCCTGAATAAGGTTCGCAAACCCCATAACCGGCTTGTGAAGCCTTGAAAATCTACTTATCAGAATACCTATCGGCACACCTACCAAAATAGCAATTGAAACCGCAAAGGTGGCAAGCTCGATATGCTCGAGAAACAGCTCAACTATCTGCTCTTGTCTGTCCGCTAAGAAGGCAAAAAATTCACTAATGCTGTTTAGTATCCCAGACATTATTCCACCTCCATATCTATAAACTGACGGCTAAGCGTCGCAACAAGGCTACCTTTGGTGATAAGGCCCATAAACTTGTTTTTATTTGAAACTACAGGAAGGATAGAAACACCGCTCTCATTTACAACACGAAGCAGGTCAACTATATTTTTATCCGGTGACACTTTAATCCCAATAGGTTGCATAATCTCTGAAACTTTTGTTTCAGGGCTCATCATCTTATCGAGTCTGTGTGCGATAACTATTCCGTGTAGCTCTTTTTCAGCATCGACAACTAAAATGCTGTCAACCTTGCTCTTAACCATCTTTTCAACCGCACGCATAATGCCTGTGTTCGGAGAACATGTTACCGCTGTTTCAATCATGATGTCACGAGCTCTAATCATCTGAGGCATACTCCAAATTCTATTCGCACCGACAAACTCCTGCACGAACGAATCACACGGATTTTTAAGAATTTCTTCAGGGGTATCATGTTGCAAGATGTTCCCCTTGTCGAGTATACACATCTTATCGGCAAGCTTAATAGCCTCATCCATATCGTGGGTTACAAAAACTATCGACTTGTGCAGTTTTTCCTGAAGTCCTAAAAGCTCATTTTGAAGCTGCTCACGTGTTATCGGGTCGAGCGCTGAGAACGGCTCATCCATAAGCACAATTTCAGGGTCGAGGGCAAACGCTCTCGCAACTCCTATTCTCTGCTGCTGACCTCCTGATAGCTGAACAGGATATCTGTGAAGATATAGCGACGGTTCAAGCCCTATCATCTCCATAAGCTCTAAAACTCTGCCTTTAATGGCTGCTTTATCCATCCCAGATAGTTTTGGCACTATGCTTATGTTCTCTTCCACCGTCATGTGTGGGAAAAGTCCCGTCTGTTGAATAACATATCCCATCCTGCGTCGCAGCTGAGTTGGGTCGATTTTCGAAATATCTTCGCCCTTAAAAAAAATAGTACCAGCAGACGGTTTTATAAGTCTGTTGATAAGTTTTAAGCAGGTGGTCTTCCCGCATCCTGAAGGCCCAATAAGTACGGTTATTTCGCCTTCTTTCGACTCAAAGTTTATGTTATTAAGCACCCTTTGGTCGCGATAGTTTTTCTCTATTCCAACAAATTTTAACATCACGCATCCCCTTTCCGTTTAAGTTAATTTATCATATTCATTAATATATATTATAGTATAAACCATTATTTTTTGCAAATAAATCGAATTGTGTAGAAATTTTATGGATATTGTGTTAAAATTTGTGTGCATTATTTTAATATTTAGGAGAAGATTATGAACTATAATTTTGATGAGTTAATCAATCGCAAAGGGACGAACTCTGTTAAATTTGAAATCGGAAATAAACTCTATAAAAACTTAGCGGCCGACCATCTGCCAATGTGGATTGCCGATATGGATTTTGCAATCCCAGACCCAATTTTAAATGCTATAAAAGCAAGGGTAGACCAGCGAATTTTAGGGTACAGCAACCTCTTTAACGAAGACTACCATAATGCAGTTATAAACTGGTTTGATAGACATTTCGGACTCGAAGTTAAAAAAGAGGAAATTGCTTTTTCACCGGGCGTTGTGCCAGCCGTCGCAAATCTCATATCGATTATGACAGAGAAGACCGACAGCGTGCTTATCCATACCCCGTCATACTATCCTTTTGAGTCTTGCATTATAAAAAATGGCAGAACTCCTGTCCACTCCTCACTTATCTGCACCGACGGTTATTACACCATCGATTTTCAGGATTTCGAGAACATCTGCGCTATGCCTGAAGTCACTTTGTATATCCTCTGCTCACCGCACAACCCGACAGGCAGAGTGTTTTCCACCGAGGAGCTAACTAAAATTTATAATATCTGCAAAAAGCATGGTGTTTCAATTATCTCCGATGAAATTCATATGGATTTAACGAGAAACGGCGTAGTGCACACTCCGCTCTCAAAGCTCTTCCCCGATGACACAGGCATCGTCACCTGCACTGCACCATCAAAAACCTTCAACCTCGCTGGAATGTCGCTATCAAATATACTTATAAAAGACCCCGAACTCAGAGAGAAATTCAATATGGCAACAGGCGGACATGTGAGCCCACTATCAATTGAGGCGCTCATTGCTGCATATACCGAGTGTGACAGCTGGCTCTCTGAGCTTCGCTGCTACCTTGATAATAACTTTAAACTGCTAAAGGACGAGCTTGCAAAGAAAATACCCAAGGCAAATTTAGTTATTTCAGAGGCAACATATCTTGCATGGGTCGACTTCAGAGGATTAAATCTCCCTCATAGCGAGATAATTGATAGGGTTGTGAGAGGCGGCGTTTTCCCCGACGGCGGCGAGATGTTTATAGCTGACGGCGAAGGGTTTATAAGACTGAACCTCGCCTGCCCCGCTTCAGTTGTTATAGAAGCGGTTGACAGACTTGCAAAAGCGCTATCATAAATCTTTCAAATAGAAATAAAAGCGATAGGTATAACTACCATTAAAGAAAAAAACTACCAATTTCAATTTTTGATATTGGTAGTTTTACTTTATACAAATTATGCTCTGTTTTATTCAGGATAAGTAACTTTTTCTGTAACTATGAAGTCGAAAACCAATTCATCTTCGTAGTCTTGAGTAATTCCGTCTTCATCGGTATATGTTCCGATGTTCGATATGATTGTTTTCCCATCTTCAAAACGAACTTCCACTTCAATGTGATACGGTTCTCCGAGAGTGGGGAAAACTTCTGCTTGATTCGCATAAAATCTATCCATAATCTCAGTAGTCCCTGCATAAACTTCAGCTGAGTGTTCTTTTTCGCCAAGGAAAATCATTAAACTTTCAGCATATTTATCTGTGTTTGCATCTACTGGCGCCGTAATGTTTATCTCCAACTCACTAGTGTTTGAATTGAAAAACACAAAAATCCCAACTGCCACCACTACTACCAATACCGATAAACCAATTACTATCTTTTTCATAATCCTCAACCTTTCTACTGTATAAATATCACCACTTCGTTAAAACACAAAAATTCACGAGTTTGTTGCAGGAAATACACTATCTGCTTTCCGCCAAATTTTTGCATTTTTGCAGACAGAGCAGAGCCCTAATTTAATCCCATTCAATTTCGCCGCCCTCTTCGGTGACGATTTT
>CAYJJJ010000018.1:0-26907 GCA_964370465.1 uncultured Oscillospiraceae bacterium | reverse complement strand
TAAAATAAATTTTTTAGACTAATTTCTATTGTATTTTACATATTTTTCTGTTAAAATTAAAAAGGTTATAGTTACATCATAAAAGGAGAGTTATTTTATGGATTTTATGTTAGATAATGACAGCTCAACAGTTGTTTGTATAAAAGTTATAGGAGTTGGCGGCGGCGGATGCAATGCTGTTAACAGAATGGTTACTAGTGGGATTCGTGATGTCGAGTTTATTGCGGCAAATACCGATATTCAAGCGCTATCGGTTTCAAAGGCAGAGCGCACAATTCAGCTCGGGGACAAGCTAACCCGTGGAATGGGTGTTGGCGGAAAGCCTGAGATTGGCGGTCGAGCGGCTGAAGAGAGCAGAGATGAAATAGCGGCTGTGCTCCGTGGTGCTCATATGGTTTTTGTTGCCTGTGGTATGGGTGGTGGAACCGGTACAGGTGCGGCACCTGTTGTTGCAAAAATTGCAAAAGAGATGGGCGTTTTAACAATCGGTATCTGTACAAAACCGTTTTCATTCGAGGGCAAAATAAGAATGGAGCAAGCGGAAGCGGGTATTGAGAGCCTAAAAGAGAGCGTTGATGCGCTTATAGTAATACCAAACGAGCGTCTTAAAACAATAAGCGAGAAGATAACTCTTGCAAATGCATTTAGCGAAGCAGATGAAATATTAAAACGAGGAGTTCAGAGTATATCTGACCTTATAAATAAGCACGGATTTATAAACCTTGATTTTGCCGACGTAACAACTGTTATGAAGGAAGCGGGATATGCTCATATGGGCGTTGGTCGTGCAGCGGGCGCTGATAAAGCGAAAGAAGCGGCACTTGCGGCTATTTCAAGCCCACTGCTTGAAACTTCTATCGACGGTGCGAGTGGTGTAATAATAAATATCTTAGCTTCAAACGACATAACTATGGACGATATCACAATTGCTTCTGATTTAATAACAAATTCAGCAAACCCAAGAGCAAATGTTATCTGGGGTGCGGCGTTTGATGAGAGCTTTAATGATGAGCTTCAGATTACTGTTATCGCGACAGGATTTGATAGCACCGAGAAACCTGCAGAGTCTATCTATGGCAAAATGGAGGATATTTTCGGAACAACAAGCACTCCTGTTGCCGAGGAGAAGTCCCCAACATCATCGACCATTGATATAGATATAAATGATATGATTGAGTTTGATGATATAAGCAGACTTTTCAAAAAATAATAATTAATTTTGTAGCCGAGAGGAATTTTCCTCTCGGTTTTTTGTGTTATTTAAAAAGATATCCTAACATTATAATTGTTTTTGCAATATTTTTGTGATAAGCTATATTTAACTTGATATAACTAAGTATATCTGTTTACAAAGCCATAAGAGGAATATTCAAATGAAAGGTGAAAATGGTGATAAATTATGAAAAAGATTATATCGGTTTTGCTAATAGTTTTTATGGTATTATCCCTCGCTGCTTGCGGGAATACAGACGGTAGTTCAAGTGGGGATATGGGGGAAAGTTCTGGCGGTGAAAATGGAGGTAGCACAGAGGATAATCAGAGCTCCGAGCAGTCAGAGTCTGAGGACGATGGCATTACAAGGCTAAATTTCGTCCAGTCGTTTGCGCAGGGCGAGGATACAACCTATCTGCAAACACTGGTAGATGAATTTAACGCGACTTATCCTGACAATCAGGTGAATCTCGTAACCGTGCCGGAAGACGAGATGTTAAGCTATTTGTTAGATGAAAATAACAAAGCGGATATTTTCACAGTTAATTCATATCATACGGCGGATTTATATAACGCCCAAAAATTAGCTTCACTTGATGAGTTTATGGCGCAGGCAATTTCGCTTGATGTCACCGGAATAGAGCAAGATATCACTGACTTGGAATATTATATTACCGAATTTAGACAAGATATGTATACCGAGATTGACGGTAGCACGTATAGTGTGCCGTTATTTGCAGACTCCTCGGTACTGTTTTATAGTTTTAAAGAAATCGGGCCAACAGGTAGTATGTCGATGATAACAAACTATGAGGGGTTAATTGATATTGCACAGTGGGGAACAGAGCCAGAACTTGATTTGTATGGTATTTCATTTTTGCTTACAAATAAAGAGCCTATTAAAAGTGCAACAGACACGATTCTGCCTATTCTATACGGAAACAACGGCAGCTTGATGCAGGGCGATATTTTTACGGTAGACACACCGGAAATGCTTGCGACAATGCAGTTAATTGAAACACTCGGTGTAAATGGGTATCTAATGCCGGGTACATCGCAAAAAACAGAGGAGGAAGTTATAAAGGATTTCTATGACGAAATAACAATTCTACTAATCGGCTCTCTTGATAATATGGACATTGTCAGAGAAAAAAATGAGATATATCCCGAGCATATCTTTACACATAATCTAAATACTGATTTTTCAAATCAAATGATAGACAATGGTGTTAATGTCGCAATATCGGAGCAGTGTAGCGATAAAGATAAGGCATGGGAGTTTGTGAAGTATATCACTTATAAAAACCGTGAAATAGCGGCAGAAATTGGCACATATGCTTCTGCACCTGTATCGCCAGATAACCCATATCTGCGAATTGATGAAATAAAACTGCTTCCAAATGCAGAGCAGTGCCTTGCGGAGCTCACAAAAGCAGGTGTAGCGGTGCTTGACGGTGAGAAAACCCCAGAGCAAGCTATTGCAGACTGTCAGGTGGAGTGGAATAGGATTTTAGGGCAGTAGCTGCCAGTGCCCGCAGAGGCGATTTTCAAATCGCCTCTGTCGCATGAAATGCGACAAAACGCACGAAGTGCGTTGTCTGCGGGCGGCGGCGATGAAAGCTACGGGCATGTATTTTAAAATAAAACGATACATCACACAATATGTTGATTTTTAACATATTGTGTATTTTTATGTTGTAAATTATATTTAAATTTGCTATAATAAATACATACTAATCGGATAATTTTAGTAATGATTTCTTTTATTACTTGGAGGTGCAGAGTGAAATATGATTTTGATTTAATTGTCATAGGTGGTGGCAGTGCAGGGCTTGTGGCGGCGTCTGCAGGCGCTGGGATGGGGGCTTCTGTTATGCTTTGTGAGAGCTCTCTAATGGGTGGCGACTGCTTAAACTACGGTTGTGTTCCATCGAAAACTTTTCTTCGTTCGGCGCACCTTGCAAAAGAAATTAAAGAGAGTAAAAAATATGGAATTGATGCGAAGTTTACTGCAAATCTTGCCGAGGTTAGCCGGCGTGTTTCAAAAATAATTTCGGATATCGCCCCTCACGACTCAAAAGAGAGGTTTGAAGGACTTGGAGTTTGCGTTATAGAAGGTGCTGGTGTTGTTACAGGTAGGCGAGAGGTGAGTGTGAACGATAAAAAGTATACAGCACGTCGGATAATTATCTCGGCTGGGTCAGAGCCGTTTGTGCCGCCGATTGAGGGGATTTCGGCTGTACCATACTATACAAACAAGACGATATTTGCACTCGAAAAAATGCCGAAACATCTAATAACAATTGGTGGTGGCCCTATTGGTCTTGAGCTTTCGCAGGGGTTTGCGAATTTGGGATGTTCTGTTTCGATAATAGACACAAATGACAAACTATTCAAAAAGGACGAGCCTGAAGTGGCTGATATAATGGAAAAAGTATTGGTAGAAGATGGCGTTTCGCTACACCTAAATTCAGAAGTTTCATCTATATCGGGAGTAGATGGGGATATTTCGGTTAAGATAAAGTGCAAAGGCGATGAAAAGATAATAAAAGGCGATGCACTGCTTGTCGCAACTGGCAGAGTTCCTGCAACTGAAAAGCTAATTTCCGATGCTGTTCCGATAAAGAGGGACAAACGAGGGTTTATCAAGGTGGATAGTTATTTAAGAACCTCTATCCCTGGTATATATGCTTGTGGGGATGTTATCGGCGGATATATGTTTACCCATGCGGCGGGATATGAAGCGTCGGTTGCTGTTAAAAATGCGCTTGTATTTGAGATGTTTAAAAAGAATTATAGTAATATCGCATGGACAACATATACATCGCCCGCAGTTGCGAGGGTGGGGCTTTCTGAAGAGGAAGCGCGCAAAAATGGTAAGTTTGGAAGTTTTGAAATGGTGTCTATACCAACAAACGACAGGGGTCGAGCAGAGGGTGAAGAAACTGGTTTTTTAAAAGTTATACTCGATAAAAAAGGCGTTGTTATCGGTGCTACTATCCTCTCAAAACATGCAGATGAAATGTTGCCGGCTCTATCCCTTATGGTGACAGAGAAGATTAAGCTATCGGCGGCAATGTCGGTTATATACCAGTATCCGATTATCGGTGAAGTGCTAAAAACAGCCGCATTACAGAGCTTTAAAAAAGGTGTTAAAGATTGGCAACGAGGGTTGCTTCAAAAAATTATTAAGCTAAAAGGGTGATTTTATGGTTGATACAAATATAAGACGGTATGTTCAAGGTGGATTTGATGTTGTAGCACGTGGGTCGGGGCTTGTGAGATTAAGTCCAAATACCATAACGGTTGTTGCATTTATTATAGGGGGCGTTTCGGCGGTTGCGCTCGGGTTTGGTTTTAAGATTACAGCTCTCTCGCTACTATGGCTATCAGGGCTTCTCGACGTGCTCGATGGTACAGTGGCGCGACTTACAAACAAAAGCTCAAAACTCGGTGGCTATCTCGACCTTGTCTTTGACAGGTTGGTTGAAGCTTTTATGATAATCGCATTCTTTGTTCTTATGCCACAAAACACCATTCACTATTTGATATTTTTAACAGGGGTGATTTTTAATTTCTCAACATTTATGTTGGCGGCGTCCCTCTTTGAAAATAAAGGGGTTAAAAGTGCGCATTACGATATTGGAATTGTTGAGAGAACAGAAACATTTATCCTCTTTTCGTTGATGATTCTGTTTAGCAATATAGCGTTTGTATTTATTATAATATTTAATCTGCTTATGTTTATCACAGGTATTATAAGAATGATAAGGATAGTTAAACATGAAAAGAGTAGGTGAACAGTTAAAAGGGAGGGTTTATGTTAAAGAAGATTTTGATTGCAGTTGCTGTTGTGGCGGTTGTTTTGCTCGGGAGAGCATATATAGACGTAGATGAATTTTTGATGTTTATCGAGGGGATACGCACAAATCCACTCGCCCCAGTTTTGTTTGTTTTGGCTTACGGTTTTTTTGTCACTTTCGCAATACCGGCATCGGCGTTTACACTGCTCAGTGGCAGTATATTTGGGCTCCCAATGGGGCTGTTGCTCACAGTGCTCGGCTCAAATCTCGGATGTCATCTATCGTTTTTGCTCTCGAAAATCGTTGGAAAAGATGCGATTTTAAAGCGGATTAAAAGTGGAACATTTTTGGAAAGTGCACAGAAAAAGGCGGCAGAAAATGGGCTTATGTTTATGCTGTATGTGCGCCTTATTCCGTTATTTCCGTTTGCTGCTGTAAACTATCTGTCGGGAATGATTGGGATAAAATACAGAGATTACACTTTGGGCACAGTGCTTGGGATGTTGCCAGCATCTGCTGTTTATACATATATCGGATTTTCAGCAGCTAATATTGGCGATAACCCGTGGCTTATTGTGTCGGCAGTGGTGCTTCTCGTGATTTTAACTGGTATTATCTACCTTGTTAAAAAGAGAAAACCAAAAGCTGTGGGTGCTGAAGTTGAAGTGAAATAATATTTAAGCTGTTGCGATGAAAGTTGCAACAGTTTTTTTGTGTCATTATAAAGTTTCGGGGTGGCCCCCGCCCGCAGCAAACGCACTGTGGTGCGTTTTGCCGAGCTCCGCTCTGCCTCGGCGAATTTGAGAAATTCGCCGCTGCGGGCGCGGGAGCCAGAGCCCAGAGCCAGAGTCCAGAATTCAGAGCCCAGAAGTCAGAGCCCAGAAGTCAGATACAAGAAAGGATATTTTCAAGCAATAAAGATTGTCATATCTATGTCAAAAACCGACGAATGCTCATAAAATACTAAGAGGTGAACTGCGATGAGCAAAACATTAATACAACTAAAATCATTTACCTATGCCGCTCGTGCGAGTAGGCTTTGTGATATAGAAAATATAAAAAGCAAGGTAGTTAAAACGCCGAAAAAGCTTTCGAAATCGGGGTGTGGGTATAGCATACAAGTGCCCTCGGACAGAGCGGATGAGGCAATAGCAATACTAAAAGCAAATAAGGTAGTCATAGTGGATACCAGTGTTTTAGAGGAGAGCTGATGATATATTTAGATAATGCGGCAACGACATATCCAAAACCCTCACAAGTAAAGAAAGCTGTTATAAAAGCTATCGAGCGCTACGGCGGCAATCCCGGTCGTTCAGGACATGAGATGAGCCTTAAAGCCGGAATGATGGTTTATGAAACACGTGAAAAAGTCGCTCAGTTATTCGGTGCAGATGCTGAAGATATTATCTTCACAAAAAACTGCACAGAGGCGCTCAATATAGCGATTTTTGGGACAGTTAGCGAAGGCTCTCATGTGATTACCACTGTCCATGAGCACAATTCTGTGTTGCGGCCGCTATACCACCTAAAGAAGATGGGCAAAATAGCTCTCACTATAATATCAGGCGAGGGTGAAGAGCTGATTTTGGGACTGCGCTCTGCTATAAATTTCGCAACTAAGACACTGGTTATAACGGCCGCTTCTAATTCCTTTGGGATAATGCCTCCAATCGAGCAGATGCTGAAAATTGCAAGCAAAAATAATATAACAACTATTGTGGATATGGCACAGGCGGCGGGAACAATAGAGGTAGATGGCGGTGACATACTCTGTATGCCAGGGCATAAGGGTCTATATGGGATTTCTGGGACGGGGATACTTGTGAACAGAACAAAAAAGCAAATTCGCACGCACAGTTATGGTGGGACTGGAAGCCTTTCAGCGGAGGTTTCTATGCCGAAATTTACCCCTGATAAGCTTGAGGTGGGAACGGTGAATACAATAGGCATAGCCTCGCTGTCGGCAGGGATTGATTTTGTATTAAAGCGTGGTATTAGAAGTATCTATGAGGAAGAAATAGCGCTAGTGGCGCAGCTATATGATAAAATTGTAGATGTTCCAGGTATTAAAATATACACCGAAAGACCGAGAAAAGGGAGGTCTGCCCCCATTCTTACTATTAACCACAAAGACTATCACAGTGAGGAATTTGCACAGCTGTTATCGGATGCGGGAATAGCGACAAGAGGAGGGCTTCACTGCGCCCCTCTCGCCCACAGATATGCAGGCACGCTCGACTGTGGAGCGGTTCGTTTTTCGCCTGCAGTCTTTACAACAAAAGCAGATATAGAAAGAGTTGCACTTTCGCTGTTAAAAATCAAATAACCCCTTTATTTAATTGACCTATTGATGTATAATATAAAGGATGAAAGTAGGTGATATTTTGGCGGACGCTATTATGGGTGTGTTTTCCGATGTTTTGGCAGTTTTATCAACAATTGGTATATCTGATTTGATTGATATAGCTTTGGTTGCGCTTGTCATCTATTATTCTATCAAACTGCTTCGACAAACAATGTTCAGCCAACTGCTCACAGGTGTTTTGTTGTTGGTGGCGCTATACCTTTTGTCTGTTGCACTAGGTCTTACAGCAATAAACTTTATACTTGAATATATATTCAACTTCGGTATTATTTTAGTGATTATAGTCTTTCAGCCTGAAATCAGAAAGGCGCTTGCAACATTTGGTACGACAAACCTTTCTTTTTTCTCGCATCTTATCTCTGGAGCGAACAGCGAGGAGGAGGTAGAGGAGCGTAAAAACGTTGTGAACAATATAGTTTTAGCGGCACTGTCGTTAGCTTCAAGCAAGACAGGTGCTTTAATAGTCGTTGAAAAGGGGATATCACTTGGGGATATCTGCGCTACAGGCACCGCTATTGACGGTAAAGTAACATCGGCGCTGCTTGAAAGCATGTTTTTTCCAAACTCACCACTTCACGACGGCGCAGTTATCATAAGGGATACACAGATGGCGGCGGCCGGATGCTTCCTTCCACTTAGTGAAACATCGAAAATGAGCAAGTCGCTCGGCACACGGCACAGAGCAGCTGTTGGCGTGTCTGAGATGAGTGACGCAGTTGTTGTGACTGTATCTGAGGAAACTGGTATTATTTCATTTGCAAGAGCTGGTGAACTCACAAGAAATTTAGATGAGGACAAGCTGCGAAAAATACTAACTATCGAGATAGTGAATCCTGTTATTGAGAAAACATCTGCTGAAAAAGGTTTTTTCAGAAAGGGCAAAAACAATGCAAAAAAAGGGTAAAGCAAAAGGAAAGGCGAAGACGATATTTCACAATGAATGGCTACTTCGATTTGTAGCTGTTTTCATTGCTATTTTGGTCTGGATTATTGTCAATGTTACGGTATCTCCAAACACCACAGTCGTGATATATAATGTGCCAGTTTCTATCGACCTATTTGGAACTGCAACTGCTGAGCTCGGTCTTGATGTTATTTCGGCGGATACGCAGTATGTAAGTGTTACTGTGAACGGTAACCGTCAGGTTGTAGGTGGGCTTACCGCAGAGGATATAGATGTTCACACCGTTCTAAACAACGTCGTAGCCGCAGGGACTCACGAAGTAGGGCTTTATGCAGAACCACTCAGCGGTCATGGAGAATTTGAGATAATTAATATTAACCCATCGGTATTATATGTAAAGTTTGACAGGACAGTTTCAAGGGCGTTTACCGTTGAAACAACTGTGAGCGGTGTTAGCGTTCCCGATGGATACTTGGCAAAATCTCCGGTGCTTGATAATAGTGAGATAACTATAACAGGGCCTGAGGGTGAAGTGAATAAAATTGATACGGTTGAATTAGTTGCGGAATTTTCTGGTGAATTCACCTCTTCTGCAACAACTACTGCACCTATAATATTAAAGGACAACCTTGGTAATGAGATAGCTCAGGACAACTTCACAATATCTGCAACAGAGGTTGCTGTAACAGTGCCTGTTCTTCAAAAGGCAGTTATTTCGCTTGAAGTTTCATATAACAATATTCCGAGTTCGCTCAATATTGATGAGCTACCTGTAACACTCGGCTCAACAACTATTGAAGTTGCAGGGCCTGCTGAGTCTATTGCCAATACAGATAGCTTGAATATTGGGTATATAGACCTATCAAAAGTTTCTGGGGGCGAGATTTTCACATTTGATGTCATACTTCCAGCGGGTTATGATAATCTGTCGAATATCTCACAGGTGACAGCTTTAGTATCGCAAAATCTTGTTACAGAGAGCTTTAGAGTTTCAAATATCAATATAATTAATCGTCCGACAAATAGAGATGTAACTCTGCTTACAAATTCGATTGCCGATGTTATTATAGTTGGTGATGAAGATGTTCTCGAGGAGATAGAAAGCGGAGATATCGTTGCAGAAGTTGATCTATCGGGAATTACATTATCTTCAGGTGAGAATATAGTAAATGCTAAAATAATGATAAACGGATATGATAATGTTTGGTATAACGGCGAGTACACTGTTAGTATTCGGGTTTCGGAGTAAATATGATAATAATGAACAATGTGGTTGGCTCTTTTGATAAGCCGACGGAAGAGATGCTTTTTTTAAAACTAAAAAGGTATATGATAAGAAAAAGCGATGTTGAAAGCTACAATATAATCAAAAGCTCAATAGATGCAAGGCGCAGAAACGATATTAAAAAAACATGCTCTTTTGCCATAAAGCTTCATAACAAAGAGAGCGAGAAAGTAATTGCAGAAAAATATAATTTCATCTATAAAGATGAAAACGCCTCATTTGAGATAGAGAGAATTGAAAACTATAAAGGGCAAAGACCGCTTGTTGTGGGGTTTGGGCCGGCAGGTATTTTTGCGGCACTAACTCTTGCAAAGGCGGGGCTTCGCCCTATTGTTGTAGAGCAGGGTGAGAGTATAGAGAAGAGAACAAAGAAGGTAAGTAGCTTCTTTAAAGGCTCACCGCTCGATGAAAAAAGCAATATTCAGTTTGGTGAGGGTGGTGCTGGTACATTTTCAGATGGTAAGCTCACCACACGAACTCGGGATATCTGCCACGATTTTATATTGAAAAATCTTGTGTCGCATGGGGCGCCAGAAGATATATTGTACCTTGCAAAACCGCATATCGGAACCGATGTTATGGTGAAAATTGTTAAGGGAATACGAGAGGAAATTATCTCTCTTGGCGGCGAGATAATATTTAGCAGTGAATTTCTCTCGTTTAAAACCGATAAAAACAGCGGTGTAGTTTCGGCTGTATGCGAGAGCGGTGAAATAGAAACAAACGATATAGTTTTAGCGCCGGGGCACAGTGCAAGGGCGCTTTTTGAAAGACTGATAAAACAAGATGTGAAAATAAGCTCAAAACCTTTTTCGGTTGGATTTCGAATAGAGCATCTGCAATCGGATATCGATAAAAGCCTATACCACAGCCTTGCAGGACACCCGAGTCTTCCGAGCGGAGAATATGCGCTCTCATTGCGAAATGGAAATGAAGCGGTATACACTTTTTGTATGTGTCCTGGCGGCTATGTTGTTGCGGCGGCGAGTGAAAATGGTGGCGTTGTTACAAACGGAATGAGTTACAGCAGTAGAGGCGGTTTGAATGCAAACAGTGCAGTTGTCGCTTCTGTTTCTGAGAGTGATTATGGCAGCGGGGCTCTCGCCGGGATTGATTATCAGCGAAAAATTGAGATAGCGGCATATAAGATGGCAGGTAAAAATTATCATGCGCCGTATCAGTCGGCTAAAAGTTATCTCGAAGGTGCAGTTCGAAGCGGGACTGTGGCACCGAGTTATAAACCCGGTGTGGTTCGGGCTGATATTTCAAAGCTTTTCTCAAGCAGAGTTAACAATATGCTAAAAAAGGGCGTTGCGAGTTTTGAGAGTAAAATCAGTGGATTTATCTCAAAAGGTGCGGTTATAACGGCCCCCGAAACAAGAACATCATCGCCTGTTAGAATAGAGAGAGATGAGAAGCGCGAGAGCGTTTGCATAAAGGGGCTTTATCCTTGTGGTGAGGGCGCTGGGTATGCTGGTGGAATAATGTCTGCGGCGGCAGATGGCGTAAACACTGCAGTTTCGATAATAGAAAAGTATAAAAGTAATAAAACAGAAGGTGTTTAATGTATAAGAGGTTCACGGTAAAAGAGAATAAAGCCTCTGCTATATCTGCGGATATTAATAGTAGTCTTAAAAATATTTTTGCAACAAGAGGTATAGATACCGACGATAAACTCGAGAGTTTTTTAAGTGGGGACAGTATTTCCATAAGACCTGAGATTTTCAAAGATATTGATATAGCGTGTGCGAGGGTATTTAGAGCTATTGAAGAGGGAGAGAGGATAGGTATTTTCGGCGACTATGACGCTGATGGTATCTGTGCTACTGCAATCCTTTACCGCTATTTAATCGAAATAGGCGCTGACGTTGTAATTAAAATTCCGACCAGAGAAGAGGGGTATGGGATAACAAAAGATGGCGTTTTAGCGCTTTTAAATGCAGGTGTCAGCCTTATAATTACAGTTGATAATGGAATAGTTGCCTTTGATGAAGTTTTGTATGCAAAGGAGCTTGGTATAGACGTTATAATAACAGACCACCATAAGCCGAGAGAAACGCTCCCAGAGGCACTCGCGGTTATTAATCCGCACTGTACAGACGCGCCGTTCAAAGAGTATAGCGGTGGATTTGTGGCTCTTTTGTTTGCGGCGGCGCTCGAGGGCGATTTTGAAACAATTTTCTCACAGTATGGCTACCTTGCGGCGATAACAACTGTTGCTGATGTCATGCCTATAACCCATGATAACAGGGTTATAGTAAGAAAAGGGCTTATGCAGATGGCTGAGGAGGAAATTCCAGCTATTGATGCTCTACTCGAGCAGTTTGAGATAAAGAAAAAAGATATAAACGGGGATACGATAGGCTATAAAATAGCACCGGCTATTAACAGTGCCGGCAGAATAGGTGACCCGATTGATGCTTTTGTCCTACTTGCGACAGATGACGAGGCAGAAGCGGTTGAATACGCAATTATTCTATCTGAATGCAATACAAAGCGCCGTGAAATAGAAGCGGCGGCGGTAGTGGAGATTGAAAAAAATGAGGATATTGCGGTTTTTTCTGAAAACTGCATTTTAATTTTTGAAGAAAATTTACCAGAAGGAATTATAGGGATTATTGCGGCGAGATTTATCGAGAGATATAAAAAGAGCACAGTGGTTATAACAAAGGGCGGTGGAATACTAAAGGGAAGTGTTCGAGCGCTGTCGAGTTTTGGGATTTTGGATTGTCTTAAAAGCGCTGAGGATTTGCTGTTAAAATTTGGCGGCCACAGTGCGGCGGCGGGATTTTCTCTTCTGCCTGAAAATTTTGAGGAGTTTCAAAAACTGCTTCTTTCACATAAACCGAATGAAGAGGTGCCGATTTTTGAGTCGATTGAAGTTGACGCAATTGCCCAAAAGCAAGAGCTTACCATATCCTTTGCAAAAAGCCTTGAGATGCTAAGTCCATTTGGCAGAGAAAACGAAGAACCTGTTTTTTTGATAGAAAATGCGGTTATAAAAGAAATTTCACCTCTATCGAATGGCAAGTTTGTCAAGCTAAGCCTTTCTTTAGATGAAAGTTTTTTTGACGCTGTTTCATTTTCATATAGCTTTAGCGATTTTCCGCTCTGCGTTGGCAACAATATAAATCTAACGGTTGCGATTTCTGTCAACCGATACAGAGAAAATGAATACCTCTCACTGCGCATCTGTGATATTTCGCAAAGTGCACCAGAAGAGGGCGATTTAGCCCTTCTCTCTGCTGTGCAAAGGGGTGAAGATGCTCTTTATCCACCGATAACAAGGGAAGATTTTGCGACGATATACAGGCTTTTGTCTGCAAAAAGCTCGCTTGCATATGATATTTACGATATTTCGATATCCGCATTTAACACACCGAGATTATTCGTTACATATACAGTGATAGAGATTTTCATAGAGGCTAATCTTACTCAAAAAAAGAAGAGCGGCGGCAAAGAAACTATTGCGATATTAAAGAGCGATAAAAAAGTTGTTTTAGAGGAAACAACGCTTTATAAAAAATTATTTCACAGAGAGGAGTCGTAAATTGAACGGCATCGAAATACTAGTTGAAAAAATCAATCAGAGCGGTAAGGTTTATGATATTCCGCTTATTGAAAAAGCGTATAACTTCGCTAAAGAAGCTCATGTAGAGCAGGTTCGTAAAAGTGGAGAGCCTTATATAATCCACCCAATTGCAGTAGCTGAAATACTTGTTGAAATCGGGATGGACAGTGAAACTATCGTAGCGGCACTGCTCCACGATGTTATTGAAGATACGAAATACACCTTTGAGGATATTACAAAAGAGTTTTCAAGAACGGTTGCCCAACTCGTTGAGGGGGTAACAAAGCTCGGTCGTGTTCAGTTTAGCACCCATGAAGAGGAGCAGAATGAGAATGTGAGGAAGCTTCTGCTGGCGATGAGCGAGGATATAAGGGTTATTATTATAAAGCTTGCAGATAGGCTTCATAATATGCGAACTCTGCATTTTATGCCCGACCAAAAGCGAAGAGATACCGCAAAAGAAACCCTTGAAGTCTATGCGCCAATTGCGCACAGGCTTGGAATTCGTGCGCTCAAAGAGGAGCTTGAAGATAAGGCGCTGCGATTTTTAGATACTATCGCCTATAATCAAATTGAAGAAGAACTTAAAAACCGTGCACTCACAAACGATGACCTATTATTGCAGATAAGGGGGAATATCGAGGAGCGTGTGCAACATATATGCGCTGATATGGAGGTTGAGTCGAGGGTTAAGAGCATTTATGGTATATATAGAAAACTCTTTATGCAGGGGCGCAGTATCGAGGAGATATACGATGTCTATGCGATACGAGTTATAGTTAATACTGTCGAAGAGTGCTATAATGTGCTGGGCGTTATACATGAGATGTTCAGGTTGATACCAGGTAGGTTTAAAGACTATATCTCAACGCCAAAGCAGAATATGTACCAGTCACTTCATACAACTGTTATAGGAAAAGAGGGTATTCCCGTTGAAGTGCAGATAAGAACCTTTGAGATGCATTATACTGCTGAATATGGAATAGCCTCCCACTGGAAATACAAAGCCGGCGTTGAGAGCGATAAGAAGCTTGAAGATAGGCTTTCATGGATAAGAACAATATTAAATCAGCAGGAGCAAGAGGACGCAGAAGACCTTATTATGACTATAAAAGGCGACCTCACTCCCGACGATATATTTTTGCTCACCCCAAAGGGCGGGATTGTGACGCTCCCAGTTAAAGCGACAGTTATAGACTTTGCATATGCAATCCACTCGGCTGTTGGAAATAGTATGCAAGGGGCTAAGGTCGACGGTAGAATAGTGCCGCTTGAATATCAGCTTCGCACAGGTGAGATAGTTGAAATATTAACGACGAAATCTCAAAATCACGGGCCCAGCAGAGATTGGCTGAATATTGCAAAAACCACCGAAGCGCGAGCTAAAATTCGCTCGTGGTTTAAAAAAGAGCGCCGTGAAGAGAATGTGATTCAGGGAAAAGTTGAGGTTGAGAGGGAGTTTAAAAAGGCAGGTATCGTTATGGAAGATAGCGAGCTTGCTCCTTTCATCCTTGAAATATCAAAAAAACACCATTGCAACACCCTTGATGATTTCTATGCGATGATAGGATACAGGGGAATTTCGCTCTTTAAGATAATGCCTCGTATTCGAGAGGAGTACCAGAAGAAATACAGAAAGACCGATGCTATTTCAATTGAAAAGCTGATTAAAAAGAGCGGTGGAGCAAATAAGAGCGGTGTATCAGTCGAGGGACTTGACAACTGCCTAATAAAGTTCTCGAAATGCTGTTCACCACTCCCTGGTGAGGAGATTGTCGGGTTTGTAACACGTGGGTTTGGTGTTTCAATCCATCGGAAAGACTGCATTAATGCGGATATTGAAAAAATCTCGGAGGAAAATAGAGGGCGATTTGTAAAGGCCGAGTGGAACAGCGTAAACACTGGGGACTTCAGGGTGGCACTCGACATAACTTCACTCAATAGAGATGGTATTTTAGCTGATATTACAACTCTTTTATCATCGCTTCATATACCAATTTTTTCGCTTAACGCAAATATCCTAAAAAACAGAAACAGCCTTATAACGATATCGATAGGAGTTAATTCAAAAGAACAGCTAAACAATATCACGGCAAAGTTTAAAAAGATAAACAGCGTATTATCTGTTGAGCGCTCGCAGAGTTTATAGGGGGTTTTATGACTTGTGTAGTACAAAGAGTTTTAAAGGCATCTGTTAGTTGCAATGGTAGTGTTGTAAGCGAGATTGAGAGAGGGCTGCTGTTATTGCTCGGTGTTTTGGAGAGCGATAGCGAAGAAGATGCTAAAATACTTGCAGAGAAGGTATCCACTCTTCGGATATTCGATGATAGCGAGGGGAAACTCAACCTATCAGTTGGGGATATCGGCGGTGAGATTATGGTCGTTTCAAATTTCACTATCTGCGGTGATATAAAAAAAGGGCGCCGTCCTTCATTTAATTTAGCGGCAAGAGGAGAGCAGGCAGAGAAGCTTTATCTTCTTTTTGCAAAGCACTGCAAAAAAGCAGTGCCGACGAAACTCGGAGTTTTTGGCGGGGATATGAAAATAGAGCTTGTAAACGACGGACCTGTGACTATAGTCGCAGACAGTAGTGATTTGAAAAGAGGGAAGTAGTATGAATATAATAAATATAAAGGTGCCACCTATCGGGACAAACTGCTATATTGTTTCAGATGATAACGGCATTTGTGCTGTAATTGACCCAGGCTCACACGGTAAAGAAATCTATGAAACAGCAACTGAACAGGGCCTTAAAATAGAAGCTATTCTAATCACCCATGGGCACTTTGACCATGTAGGCGGAGTGGCAGAGCTTCAGGCGCTCTCAGCTGCTAAAGTTTATTATAATAAAGCTGATATGCCACTTATAAGCGAGATTGAGGGCAAATCGGCAAGTTTTGGAATTTCTTCGGCAAAGAGTTTTGAGCCGGATGTTTTCTATACCGAAGATACGCCGTTTTCAGTGGGTGAGACAGTTTATACCCCGCGCTTTTTCCCGGGACATACCCCGGGGTGCACCATTTTGTTTGCAGAAGATGTTATGTTTACAGGAGATGTGCTCTTTAAAGGGTTTGTCGGCAGAACTGATTTGTATCTTGGCGACACTGTGGCGATGAAAGAGAGCATAAAAAAGATAAATGCGATAGAGGGGGACTACACTGTTCTATGTGGGCACGATGACAGCAGTACCCTTGAAATAGAAAAAGCTACGAATCCTTATCTTCGCAGTTTGGATTTTGATATCTATGATTAGATTCACGATAGATAACAGCGATTTTTTATATGAGAGCAAGAATATTGCGTCGATGTTTTTTGAGGGTATTACGACTAAAGCTGAAGAGTCTGCGGATTTTATAGATATAAAGACCGAAAACTTTTTTGAGGTTAACATAAAATACGACGGTGAAATAATATATAAAAAGATAGAAATGCCGAAATTTGAAGTTAAAACAGATGCTGAAATGTGGATAGCAAAAGAAATATTCACACTACTCTGTGAAAAGAGAGCAGTGCGCCCGCCTTTTGGACTGCTAACTGGTATTCGCCCCGTTAAAAAGGTATTAGAGCTTCAAAATAAGGGTGTTTCAAACGGTGAAATAGATAATTTTTTAAAAGAAACCTACCTTGCAAAGCGAGATAAGAGAGAGCTTTTATTTAAAACAGCAGAAAACCAGCGGGATATTATAAATAGCGTGAAAGAAAATGAGTTTTCGCTCTATATCTCAGTGCCTTTCTGTCCGTCCCGGTGCAACTACTGCTCGTTTGTTTCAACCGCTACCGAGCGCGAGAGTGGTTTAATAGAGAAGTATCATGAACTACTGCTTCTCGATATTAAAAAAACAGCGCAGGTTGCCAAAGAGCTAAACCTCAAATTAAAGTCTGTCTATATAGGGGGCGGTACACCGACTACCTTTTCAGCGCAGATGCTTCGAGAAGTCACAAAAACGGTAAACGAAAACTTCGACTTATCAAATCTTGTAGAATACAGTTGTGAAGCGGGCAGACCTGATACAATCGATGAAGAGAAGCTAACCGCACTAAAAGAGGGCGGAGTTACGAGAATTTCGATAAACACCCAATCAACTGACAATAAGACTCTACAAAGAATAGGTCGAAACCACACGGCACAGCAGTTTGAAGAGAGTTTTATGCTTGCACGCAAAGTGGGATTTGATGTTATAAATACCGATTTAATAGCGGGGCTTGTAGGTGAGAGCGAAGAAGAGTTTTTAAAGTCTGTGCGTGATGTGATATCTCTTGCACCTGAAAATATAACAGTACATACCCTAACGGTCAAAAGGGCCTCAAACTTGACTATTGATGGTGGAGATAGCTTTGACCCGCACAGATACGATGTTGTTTCGATGATTGAAAAGAGCAGAGATATGCTCTATGAGAGCGGATACCTACCATTTTATTTGTACAGGCAGAAAAATACCGTTGCAAACGCTGAGAATGTCGGTTATTGTAAAGAGGGTAAACAGTCCTATTATAATATTGTTATTATGGAGGAGTGTCAGTCGATACTTGCGTGCGGTGCAAATGGCGTGACGAAGCTTTTTCGAGAGGAAAATGAGCGAAAAATCGAGAGGGTTTATGCGAACAAATACCCTACCGATTATATAAATAATTTCGATGAGATGTTAAAGAGAAAAGACAGGATAGTTGAATTTTTAAATAATAGAAAGTGAGGAAGACTATGCAGTTTGAAGATTTAAAGGGAGCGGCGAAAGATTGTTTTGACAAAGCGGTGAAAAAAGGAATTGAGCTTTCTGATCGTGCAAACATTATGTTTGATAGAAATAAGCTTAAAAGAGAGATAGATGAGCTATACAAAGGTATCGGCACCGACTATTATAATAGCGTGAAGTATGAAGCGGATTTAAGCGGTGAGATAAACCTTAAAATAAGCAAAATAGATGAGCTGAAAATTAAAATATCTGAGCTCGATTTAGAAGAGGAAAAGGTTCGCAGTCATAAATGCTATAACTGTAACAGCAAGATAAGTCGAGATGATTTAATCTGTCCAGTATGTAAAGCGGAAGTTAGTAGATAATTAGGAGGTTTTAATGGGAAAGAAGAGTTTAACGGAAGAGCTTTATGCATCAAATCTCTTTGGGCAAAAAGAGATGAAAGAACGTCTTTCAAAAGAGACTTACAAGGCGATAAAAAAAGTTATTGACGATGGAGAGGTTATCGATAGCAGTATATCCGATGAGGTTGCAGCGGCGATGCTCGACTGGGCTGTCCTGCGTGGCGCTACCCATTATACCCACTGGTTTCAACCTCTAAATGGCTTTACTGCTGAAAAACACGAGTCGTTTATAAACCCAAACAATAAGGGTGGCATCGTTATGCAGTTTAAAGGCAAGATGCTAATTAAGGGTGAGTCAGATGCGTCCTCTTTCCCATCAGGCGGTCTTCGTGCAACATTTGAAGCGCGCGGATACACTATGTGGGACTGCACCTCTCCCGCCTTTCTAAAAGAAGATAAAGCAGGGGTTACCCTCTGTATTCCTACTGCCTTTATATCTTACAGCACCGAAGCGCTCGATGAAAAAACCCCTCTTTTGCGCTCACAAAAAGCTATTTCAACACAAGCTGTGCGTGTCTGCCGTCTTTTCGGTGAATACGACTGTAAAAAGGTGAATACCACTGTCGGTGCGGAGCAAGAGTATTTCTTAGTTGATAAAAATCTTTACAGACAGAGAAAAGACCTTGTTCTATGTGGCAGAACTCTTTTCGGGGCAAGACCTCCAAAAGGTCAGGAGCTATATGATCACTATTACGGCGCAATTGATGAGAAGATAAGTGAGTTTATGGCAGAGCTTGACGCTGAGTGCTGGAAGCTTGGTATTCTCTCGAAAACAAAGCACAACGAGGTAGCGCCTGGGCAGTATGAGCTTGCACCGATATTTACCTCAGTTAACATTGCGGCGGACCAAAACCAGCTTATAATGGAGCTGTTAAAGAAGATAGCAGATAGACATGGGCTTGCATGCCTACTCCATGAGAAACCGTTTGAATATATAAATGGAAGTGGAAAGCACAACAACTGGTCAATCTCAACTGATGATAATCAAAATCTATTAGAGCCGGGCGACACCCCGTATGAAAACATGAGGTTTTTGCTCTTCTTGTCAGCTATTATTAAAGCGATAGACGAAAACTCTCTGCTACTTCGCTTTTCAGCCGCTTCGCAGAGTAACGATAATCGCCTCGGTGGCTATGAAGCGCCCCCGGCTATAATTTCAGTATACCTCGGAGATGATATCGAAGATGTTTTGCGCACTGTTTCAACTGCTGTAGCGCACCCAAAAGATGAGGGGCGTCGTGAGATAGAGTTTGGTGTGCCAACACTGCCGAATGTCTATGCCGATAGAAGTGATAGAAACAGAACTTCACCATTTGCATTTACTGGAAATAAGTTTGAGTTTCGTATGCCGGGCTCTTCACAGAGTATATCGTTTGTAAATACCGTGCTCAATACCATTGTTGCATCTGTTTTAGATGAGTTTGCGACAAGGCTTGAGAGCTGTGCCGATTTTGACAGCGAAGTTATTTCGATAATAAAAGAGGTTTACAGCGAGAACGGGAAAATTATATTCAACGGTAACGGATACAGTGCTGAGTGGGCAGAGGAAGCGAAACAGAGAGGTCTTTTTGATGTTCGTGATACTGTTTTAGCAGCTGAGAGTTTGCTATCAGAGAATACACGTGATATTTTTGGTAGATACAGCGTATACTCTAATGAGGAGTTGCGTGCAAGGTATGATATAAATATCGATATCTACATAAAAAAAGCAGTTATCGAAGCAAGGGTTATGACCGAGATGGCATCGAGTGAAATTTTACCGTCAATTGTAGCGTATCAGAAACGATTGTTTGAGATTATAAAGAACAATACAGACATTTCTATCGACTGCGAAATGCAAAAAGAGCAGTATAGTGAAATTAATAACTGCTACAAAGCTATCTGCACAGAGATAACCGCTATAAACAATATTTTAGCCGAAATTAATAAGGTGCAAAATGATATCGATAAAGCAGTTATAGCGAGGGATAGCCTAATTCCTGCACAGAAAAAATTGCGGGGATGCTATGATGCGATTGAGGGTAAAATCCCAAGTGAGTTACTGCCATTCCCAACCTATAACCAACTCCTCTACAATATTCTTATAAAATAGCAAGGGATATCCTCTGCTGTTTTATCGAGTGGAGGACAGATTGTCAAGAAGTAAACAGCAGAGCTTTGTGATGGGCGCATTTCTTCTATCTATTTCAACATTTGCAGTTAAAATAATAGGAGCTGTCTTTCGTATACCTATAACGAATATGATAGGTATAGAGGGGCTTGGCTATTTTGGTACTGCCTATAATCTCTATTTTATCGTCTATTCGCTGACTAGTTCGGGTATAGCGATAGCGGTATCGAAGCTTGTAGCAGAGAATAGAGCACTGGGAAGGCGGGATAATATCCGTCTTATAGTTCGGTATGCTTTTCTGCTGTTCTTAGTGGTCGGTATTATTGGAGCTATTTCTATGTATATAGCGGCGCCATATTTTGCAAGCTATATACACAACGAAGGCGCTCTGCTCTGCATTTATGCTATTACCCCATCGGTGTTTTTTGGGTGTGTTATCGCTGTCTTTCGGGGATACTACCAGGGGATGTCCGATATGATTCCCACTGCGATGTCGCAGATATTTGAAGCGGTAGTAAAGCTTGTTTTTGGATGGGCACTATGCTTTTTAACAGTCGAGTATGCATACAAGATGCAAAGGGAGAATAAGCCCTTTTTTGGGATGAATCTTTTATCAAAAGAGCATGCTGCAGAAGTTGTTCTACCGTATGCAGCGGCGGCTGCGATGTTTGGGATAACTATAAGTGTTGCGCTGTCTGCGCTATATCTCTTTTTTAGGTATAGGGGAGATGCGGCGCTAAAAAGAGTTCGAGCAAATAAGAGCGGATATAATCCGAGCTTTAAGATACTGAAAATAGCTATCCCTATTTCACTCGGTGCAGTTATTGCGAATATAACTGGCACAATTGACCTTGCAACTATAATGGATAGCTTAGAGACGCTCACATTAACAGATAGCGAGTATCTGCTTTCAGTTTATGGTGACAATATATTGCAAAGTGGTGAGATAGGGGACCTTCCAAATCTGCTATATGGCGCCTATCAGGTTGCGTTTAATTTCTTAAACTTAATTCCATCGATGACGATAGCATTTGGGATAGCTATAATACCTGTTATCTCGAAGGCGGCTGCAGAAAAAAACACTCTGCGAATTGAGCAGGGAACACAGTCGGTTGCACGTCTTGTTATGACTATTGCAGCTCCTGCTGGAGTCTGTGTTGCGGTGCTCGCAAAACCGATTATGTTTTTGCTGTATCCATCTAAAATAAACGAGGTAACACTCTCAGGTGAACTTCTCTCGATACTCGCGGTTTCAATTGTTTTTATCTGTCTATCGATGCCACTTGCAAGCATTTTGCAGGGACTCGGAAGAACAGATGTACCGATAAAAATAATGGTTACATCAGCTTTTTTAAAGCTTTTTATCAACGATAGACTCATTAAAATACCGACGCTCAACATCTACGGCGCCGCTATTGGTACGCTTGTTTCGTTTAGTTTTGTGTTTGTAGCGCTTCTTGTAGCGGTAAGACTTATTTCTAACGTATCGATTTCTGTAAACTCGGTGTTTATAAAACCGATAGTTTCGGCGCTTTTTTCAGGTGTTTCTTGCTATTTTAGTTATAATTTGATGTTGGAATCATTTGGAAATATTATCTCCGTGATGTTTTCTATGCTAATTTCTATGGCAATTTATATAATTTTGTTTGCGTTTTTTAGAGGTTTTCACAAATCGGATTTAAAGATGCTACCACACACAGAAAAAATAATAAAAGTCCTTGAAAAATTGAGATTATTGAGTTAAAATACTAAAGGAGCGGTAATATGGTTATATTAGAAAAAAAGGATAGATACTCTTTTTACGACTTTGTAAATCTTATAGAGATACTGCGAAGTGATAAGGGGTGTCCGTGGGATAGAGAGCAGACACATCAGTCTATCCGCAAGAATTTTATCGAAGAAACATATGAAGCTTGCGAAGCGATAGATAAAAACGATAAGGAACTCTTAAAAGAGGAACTTGGTGACGTTCTGTTGCAGATTCTTCTTCACTCACAGATGGAGAGGGAAGTTGGCGTTTTTGAAATAGATGATGTTATTACAAGAGTCTATGAGAAAATTGTATATCGACATCCGCATGTGTTTAGTACGGCGGACGGAGCGGACAGCGAAACAGTGCTCCAAAATTGGGACAAGCTAAAGAAGAAAGAAAAAGGCGATAAGTTTATTTCAGACAGTGTAGCGGCAGTTCCAACTTCACTACCGGCGCTTATGCGGGCGCAGAAGATTATTAAAAGGGTAGATAGTGCGAAAGTTTTGCCAAAGCAAAAAGAGATAGCGATTGATGAAGCTATCGATTTGTTGCAAAAGCTAAAAACAGCAGACGATAATGACAGAGATAAGCTTTCTGGCGAGATGTTGTTTTCAGCAGTAAATATTGTTAATTTGCTATCGGTTGACAGCGAAGAAGCTCTTTATAGAAGTTGTCAAAACTTCACAGAGAGTTTTGCTGAAGTCGAAAAGCTGATTATAGAGGAGTTCGGCGGTTTTGAGCAACTGGGCGAAGAATCCTCGAGGAAAATAATGAAAGAAAAAACAAAGTAACGGAGGAACAAAAAATGACAAAAACAGATCTAATCGCTTTAGTAGCAGAGAGTGCTACAATCACTAAGAAAGATGCTACAAAAGCAGTAGACGCTATCTTTGATGGTATCGGCGAGGCTCTAAAGAAAGGCGAAAAAGTTCAACTAGTAGGTTTCGGAACTTTCAGCGTTAAAGAGCGTGCGGAGAGAGACGGTCTAAACCCAAGAACAATGCAGCCTATCAAAATAGCAGCGTCAAAAACTCCTTCTTTCAAAGCAGGTAAAGCTTTAAAAGATATGATAAAATAAAAAAGTTTTTTCAGCCGGCTATTAATAGTCGGTTGATTTTTTTTGAGGGATATATGAGAATTGATAAGTATTTAAAAGTTTCAAGACTAATAAAGCGCAGAACCGTTGCGAACGATGCTTGTGACGCCGGGAAAATCTCGGTCAATGGAAAAGTTATAAAGGCGAGCTACGAGGTAAAAGTTGGCGATAAAATTGAAATCAGCATAGGCGCGAAACCGCTTTGTGTTGAGGTTGTGGAACTATCGGCGCATGTGCTCAAAAGCGACGCCGCAGGTATGTACAAGGTTATTTAGCGCACTCGGTTATAAAGGACGACTTGTCTGCATATTATCTATTGAGGTGATTAGTATGCAGGAAGATAAAAGAATGTTTGCAGGACACAATGTAACTATTGAGGACAGAGAGAGGGTAACGATAACAGGGGCTCTCGATATCGAGAGTTTTGATGATACTCAGATAGTCGTTATAACTGATTATGGCGATTTGACGGTAAAAGGCGATATGCTAAAGGTGCATCGCTTAAGCGTTGAAACAGGGGATATAACGATATCGGGTGAGATTGAGTCGCTCGACTATGAAGATAACAACAGAAGGCATGAAGGCGGCGGACTGCTCGGCCGTTTGTTTAGGTAACGTAGGTGGAACTGCTCGTTTCTGACCAACTAATACAAGGGCTCTATTCAGCTGTTTTTGGGCTGTTTTTCGCCTTTTTATATAGCCTAATATCCGCTGTGAGGATTGTTTTTTCAAAAAGAGGGTCGTTTCTGTCCTATCTCTTTGATTTTCTCTACTGCCTGTTTGTTTTTATACTAATATTTTTATTTGTAAACAGCTATTTCGGTGGTGTGCTCCGTGGGTTTATGGTATTCGTTATTGCGGTGTCGTTTTTGGTTTCCTATATTTTTGTTTTTAAGTCACTTGAGCGATTTTTTGTGAGTGTGCTCACTTATTTTAAGAGTGTTATGATAAACTGCTTGCGAATTGTTTTGGCGCCTGTTTTCAGGTTTTTTGAAATTTTGAGAGAAAAAAGAGCGGAAATATCGGCAAATCTCAAAAAAAATCGAAAAAAAAGGTCAATTCATAGGAAATTACTATTGAAAAAAGGTGACAGGGTAGTGTATAATCATAGTACACAGACAAAAAAACTAGGGAACATCAGAAATGGAAAAGCTAAAAAGAAAACTCCAAAGAGGAAAAAGCATAATTTATAAGTTTGCCGTAATTGCTTTTTTGGCGTACGGTGTATTTAGTATTGTTTCATTAAACATAGATGTTGCAGCTAAAGAGCGAGAACTTCAAGAGCTAAACGATCAGGTTGCTGTTATAGAACAGCAAAACGATGAGGCGCTAATTCAATCAGAACTTGAAGAGAACAACGATTATATCGAAAAGGTCGCTCGTGAAAAACTCGGATACGCATATCCCAATGAGCGGATATATGTTGATATTTCAGGCAGTTAATTTTTAAGGGGGATAATTTTTTTTGGATCAGGTATCAATAGGAACTATTGTCGAGGGTAAGGTTACCGGAATAACTAAATTTGGAGCATTTTTAGAGTTCGGTGGAAGAAGTGGCATGGTGCATATTTCAGAGGTTGCATCTACATATGTTAAGGAGATTAGCGACCATCTAAAAGTCGGAGATGTTGTTAAAGCGAAGCTTTTATCTATCTCAGAAGATGGCAAAATTAGCTTGTCGATTAAACGTGCCGCAGTTGTCACAAACGAGGGAAGACCCGAGAGAGTGCAAGCTGTGCAAAAAGCTCACGTATGGCAGCCGAAACCAACTGCTTCTGGGGACCTTTCTTTTGAGGACATGATGAAGAAATTCCAGCAGAACAGTGAAGAAAGAATGTCCGATATAAAAAGAGGTATTGAGTCAAAACGTGGTTCAGGTCCTCGTAAGAGATAATGAGTGGACGGAAAATATTTCCGTCCATTTTTACGAAATATGATAAAGAATATTTACACTTTGATAATTGAATACACTTCTATTATATGGTAAAATATGATTAAGGAAAACCCATTTTACTAAGGGAGTTGATTTGATGAATGTAAAATTTACAGCGAAAAAGATGGAGTTGTCAGAAGAGTTTAAGGACAAGGTATTAGATAGGCTTGAGCGCCTTGAGAAGTTTTTTGATAAAGAGGCGGATGCAACAGTAGTTCTCTCAAACTTTAAAAATCTTATAAAAGCGGAAGTTACTGTTCGGTATAGGAGTTTTATCTACCGTTGTGAAAAGCAAGATGCAGATAAATTTGTAGCAGTAGATGATGCATGTGATGTTATAGAGCGCCAGATAATTAAAAATAAAGATAAGCTTATAACAAAGCTTCGCAGTGGAGCGTTTGATGCGGCACCAGTAGTTGCCGAGGAGCCGCCTAAAGATTTAATTCGTATCAAAGAGTTTGATTTGCACCCGATGCACCAAGATGAGGCTATAATGCAACTTGAGCTAATCGGGCACAACTTCTTTGTCTTTCTCGATGTTGAAACAAACGGCATATCTGTTGTATATAAAAGAAATGATGGCGGATACGGTATTCTCCGCCCGCAGTATTAAGGATTATAGGGGCTGCTTTTGCGGCCCCGCATTTTTAAGTGAGGTATATTTTGAAGTTTAATTTAGTCGCTACCTGTATATTTGGACTCGAGAGCGTTCTCGGCGAAGAGATTCGAAAAATTGGTGCAGAGGATGTTGTTGTCGATAACGGCAGGGTGTTTTTTTCAGGGGATGATAACTTGCTTGCAACAGCAAACATAACCCTTTCAACAGCTGAGAGGGTGCTTATTGTCGCTGGTCGATTTAATGCGTACACCTTTGACGACCTTTTTGAGGGCGTTGCGGCGATAAATTGGGCGGACTATATCGGTATAGATGATGAGTTTCCAGTTAAAGGGTACAGCATTAATTCAAAGCTTGCAAGTATTCCTGATTGCCAGAGGATAATGAAGCGTGCAGTTGTTAAAAGCCTTGAGAGAAGCTATCACAAGTCTATCTTCGAGGAAACTGGGGTAAAGCTGCAACTCTCTTTTGGTATTTTAAAAGATGAGGCATGCATTATGATTGACTCAAGCGGTTATCCACTC
Organism: uncultured Oscillospiraceae bacterium; assembly: GCA_964370465.1. Taxonomy (GTDB): domain Bacteria; phylum Bacillota; class Clostridia; order Oscillospirales; family Ruminococcaceae; genus CAYJGN01. The sequence continues at coordinate 640 of CAYJJJ010000018.1, read as the reverse complement.
CACAAGAGGGGATATAGAAAACAGTCGGTCATAGCGCCAATAAAAGAAACGCTTGCGGCTGGAATAATAAGACTATCAAGACTCTCAACTAACGGCAAACTCTACGACCCGTTCTGTGGCTCTGGGACACTGCTAATTGAGGGTAGCTATAAGGCGCTTCGCATAGCCCCTGGTATCGCAAGACCATTTGCGGCGGAGAGATATGGCTTTATTGATAAAAATGCCTTTAAAGAGGCTAAACAGCAGGCTTATGCAGCTGTTATAAAAGACAGTGAGTTTTCGGGAGTTGGCTTTGATATCGACCCTGAGGCAATCGACCTATCGATAGCGAATATCAAGAAAGCAGGTGTTGCTGGGAAAATTCGAGTTGAAGAGGGAGATTTTAACGATTTCACCCTTTCAGACGAGGGCGGACTAATAGTCTGCAATCCGCCTTATGGCGAGAGAATTTCTGATAAGGATAGCGCACGTGAGCTATACAAAAAGATGGGGCAGACTTTCCAGCCAAACAGCGGATTTAAATATAGCATTATCTCGTCAGACGAGGAGTTCGAGCAGTATTTTGGCAGAAAAGCCGATAAAAAAAGAAAGCTCTATAACGGTATGATGAGATGTAATCTTTTTATGTATTTTAAATAGA
>CAYJJJ010000017.1:2966-27200 GCA_964370465.1 uncultured Oscillospiraceae bacterium | reverse complement strand
TTCTGTGCACATCACAAATAGTTTTGAATAATCTCCGTACAGAATGGAGATTAATTGGCATCTGCCGTCTGTGACGGCAGGCCATAAGATAATTGTTAGCGTGGTTTTTCACGCTATAACTCCTCTATTTTTGGCATTGCGGAAATTATATCGTCCATAGCCTCGAAAGTTTTCTGCTGAGGTCTGTTTAAGAATGCGTGAACCATCCCTTTGTAGATATTATACTCCACTTCATTTCCGCTGTCTGCAAGTTTCGCTGCATACATAAGTCCCTGATCTAAAAGTGGGTCGCACTCAGCTGAAATAAACATAGACGGCGGCAGATTGCGAAGATCATCTGAAAATAGCGGGGAGACATATGGGTTGTTGTTATCGTTTTCATCTTCTAAATAGGGTGCGATTGCGCCGGTTTCACTATTTATAGCGAGGAAATATTCGCCGTTGCCATACCGTTTTTCTGATTTTGTGCGGTAGTCGAGTTTAAATGCAGTGGCAGGGAAGATAAGAAACTGCTTTTTAACGATATCTTTCTTCTCATCTCGAGCGCGCAGAGCAACAGCGGCAGATAGATTACCGCCTGCTGAGTCACCGCAAACAGATAATGTTATTGGATCCCCACCGTATTTTGTGCAGTTTTCTGCTGCCCAAAGGGTTGCGTTATAGCAATCATCAAACCCAGCTGGAAACTTGTGTTCCGGCGCTAATCGGTATTCTGGTGCTATAACTAAAACGTTGCCATACCTTGCAAAGTATCGATGAACATAATCGTAAACATCGATGTTGTTCATCATCCAAGCGCCACCGTGGAAAAATACCATAACTTTAAATGGGCCTGTACCCTCTGGCTTATAAATTCTCACAGGCATATTGTAGCCATTTGAGCTGATAGTAATATTCTCTATCTTGACCTTCATAATCTCAGGGAAACAGAATATTCGGTTCCACTGGTGGGTAAGGGTTGTTATCGCTTCAAAGTTTAGGCGGATACGGCTCTCTGTCGGGTTGTTTATATCAAACGGGGGGCCTGTATCGATTACAGCGTCAGGCGCTGCTTCACCGTAGTCGGGCTCAAATAATTTGCGATAATAATCTTTCATAGTTAACCTCACAAAATAATTATTTAAGATTTGAAACCAGTGTTTTGCGAACTGCGCCAAAAGCTGATATCTGTGCTAAAAATAGTTTTTCAATCTTTTTACCGACACCGACCTCATACAAATCGCAACCAAATATCTCTTTGTTTGAGAGGATAGGGTAGAGCTGATTTTCATAAGCTTCAGGATTTCCTATCGGCAGAGAACTCACTATTTTATGAAGCGTTTCTGCGAGTGGGTCTGGGGAGAGCTCATAGCTGTTGCCCTCGTCATCGATAGCGTAGAAATAGCGAAGCCAGCCAGCAATAGCGAGTGGAATTGCCTCTAAGTTTTCAGCGGTTCCAAACTCATCATAATAGCTTTTTATAGTTTCGCCAAAACGAACTGAAACGCCCTGCGAAGAGTCGGTGCAGATACGTGCGTTTGTGTCGCCGAGGTATTTATTTGGGAATCGCTCATTTATAACCTCGTCTAAAAAGGCTTTCGGTGAAAAAATACCCGGGTCTTCAACACGTGGCAACCCCTCATCATAACCGACTCTATCGGCTAATTTTTTAAGCTCAGGGTCGCTCATAAGGTCGGCAAAATACTCGTAGCGAAGAAGTCTGCCGTATGGAGCGAGTGCTGTGTGGATAGGGTTTAAGCAGGCGGTGACTTTCATCTTCTCTGTCATATTAACGGTATTTCTGTCTGTCATATAAACGCCGACACGCTCAAGAGGAGGTCTGCCGTTTGGAAAACTATCTTCGATAACAAGATATTGTGGCCCCTCTGCATTGACAAATGGAGCGATATATGTGCTTTTTTCGGTGACGACGATATCCATATCTAAAACACCGTCTGCAGTCAATTTATCATAGACAAAATCAGCGGGTCTTGGAGTTATTTTATCTATCATAGTCCATGGAAATGCAACAGACTTATCAGAGTTTAGGTAATCGATGAAATCAGCTGTTACAAAGCCTCGCTTCACCCACTCTTCAGCTACTGTGACGACCGAGCTTTTAAGAACAGAGCCGTTTTTTGAAACGTTGTCCATCGATACAAGCGAGATAGGCGCTTTGTTATCTTGAAATCTTTCAAATAGCATAGCGGTGACTATGGCAATCAAACTCGTAGCTTTATTTGGTTCATTTTCTATATCCTTTGCAATGTATGGAAGGTATTCGCCACTTGTGTCACACAGGGCATATCCTTTTTCAGTTATTGTGAAAGAAACCATTTGAAGTTCTTTGTTGCAGAAAATCTCTTTTAATCTGTTCCAATCACTCGCACAACTGCTATCCCCACGGACCGACTGCGCAAGTGCGCCGATAACTTTCTTCTCCATAGTTCCGTCTTTGCCAAGTGTCACTGTGAGCGCAAGATTATCATATGGGGTGAAAATTTTATCAACTATATCAAAGTCATAGGTTTCAATACAGCTGATGCCGGTATCCATATCTCCCTCTTCAATTAGCTTCTCGGCAAGGTCGCCGAGAAAAATTCTAAAGATATTTCCAATTCCAAAGTGTGCCCATTTTGGGTTTTCCCTTGTTTTCTCTTGAAGTTTTAAAACATCGTATTTTGGAAGTGAGATGTCGACAGCTTCCCACCCACCGACTTCACGAAGACCGTCTATTGATAATTTCATGCTTTTTTCGCCTCTCTTAACTCTGTTATGTTTTTCTTTTTCATTTTATTTCTGCGATTTAGCTGGTATGCATCGTATCCGATTGCAGATATTAGTATTGCACCGCGGACAACATACTGGAAGTAGATGTTTATTCCTGCGAGCTGCATTCCGTTTGTGAGAAGTGCGATACAGAGAATACCCGCAAAAACGCCTGAGAGTTTACCCTCACCACCACGAATAGAAACACCGCCGAGGAAAATACCAGTCATAACTGAGAACTCTGTTCCAGCACCTACTGTTGAAACGGCAGAGCCGAGCCTACTTACAAGTAGCACAACAGCAATTCCGACAAATAGTCCCTCAACAACAGCTATCATATAGCGCATTTTTTTGATGTTTATACCGGCAAGTCTTGCCGCCTCTTGGTTTCCGCCAAGTGCATAGACATATCTGCCGAAGTATGTTTTGTTTAAAACGAAACTCATAATTAAAAATAGCGCTACCATTATTATAACTGAAACAGGGATAGTGTTAAAGAGGTAACCTTGACCCCAAAATTTGAAGTCGTCAGGGAGGTTAGTGATAGTTTTTGATTCTGAAATAATAAATGTAAGGCCTTGGAATATTGTCATGGTAGCTATTGTTACAACGAGGAGTTGTAGATTTAGCTTAATTGACAAGAATGTGTTTAAAAGCTCAATTGCAATTGTGATAGCTATCATTACAATGATTGCAAGCCACGAGGGTAAATTAAACTCTACCATGAGCTTTGCGCCGATTATACCGACAGTACTCATAACATAACCGACAGATAGATCCATACCGCTACTCATCATAACGAATGTAATACCTGTTGCGGCAACAAGTAGATATGCGTTTTGTCCGAGGATGTTCATAAGGTTGTTTACGCTAAAGAAGTTTGCTGAGAATATCCCGAAAAATACCATTAATAAGATAAGCACTACCCACGCGATATTATTGCTTATCAATTTACCTATATCAAATTTTTTACTGTTCATAGTTTCCCCCTTAGTTAGCTGAAGCAAGTTCCATTACGGCAACTTGGCTAAATTCTTCTTTTTTGAGCTCTCCGGCTATCATTCCATCGCTCATAACAATAATTCGGTCACTCATTCCAAGCAACTCTTCCATATCGGAAGATATAACAAGGATAGATATACCTTGTTCTGTTAAGTTGTTCATAAGACGATATATTTCCTGCTTTGCGCCAACGTCTATTCCTCTTGTCGGCTCATCAAAAATAATTATTTTTGTGTTTGTAGCAAGAACTTTTGCTATAACAATCTTCTGTTGATTTCCACCGGATAGGTTTTTAACAAGTTGAACTTTATCGGGTGTTGCAACTTGAAGCTCTTTTATGTATTTATCAGCGAGCTCATCGGTTAAACTATTATCGATAACTCCATTTTTAGATATTAATTTAAGACATTGAACAACAACATTCCAATCAATAGGGAAATCTATAAATACGCCTTCTTGTTTGCGATCTTCTGGAATTAACCCGATACCTTTGGATATCGCATCAGCAGGGGAAGTTAGCTTTACCTGCTTACCCATAAGAAGCATCTCGCCCCTATCAATCGGCTCAGCGCCGTAGATAAGTTTTGCAAGCTCAGTTCTGCCGCATCCAACAAGTCCACCAAGACCTAATATCTCACCTTTATGCAGTTTTAAGTTGATACCAACATCGCCGTTGCCATAAACATCTCGAAGCTCAAGTACAACTTCACCAGAATGAGGCGCTCTCTCGGGATATGTTTCACTGAGCTCACGGCCAACCATGAGTTTAATGAGTGTTGGGCGGTCGATATCTTCTATATTCCTTGTTTCAATCATACGACCATCTCGCATAACAGATACCGAATCGCATATCTCAAACAGCTCTTCTAATCGGTGAGATACATAGATGATAGCAATGCCATCTTTTTTTAGTAGCCGCACGATGTCAAACATAACTTCTATCTCGGAAACAGATAGTGAAGCGCTCGGCTCATCCATAAATAGTACCTTTGTATCTTTTGAAATCGCCTTTGCAATTTCAACAAGCTGCATCTGAGCGGTAGAGAGCGTCCCAACTTGAACTGTAGGTGATATATCAACGCCAAATCTATCAAAAATCTCCTTAGCTTTTCTATTCATCTCGCTAAAGTTAGCTACAAATCTGCCGCCTATACGCTCGCCTAAAAAAATGTTTTCGGCAACAGTCATAGAGTTTATCAGGTTAAACTCCTGATAGATAACCGCAATACCATTGTTTATAGCCTCGATAGGAGTTATTGAAGTGTAGGTTTTGCCGTTTATTGTAAGGCTACCTTCTTCAAAGCTGATAGCACCTGCAATCGACTTTATTATTGTTGATTTACCGGCTCCGTTTTCGCCGATTAATCCTCGAATTTCACCCGGATTTATCTCAATGCTCACATCGTCAAGCGCTAAAACACCGGGGTATCTTTTAGTTAAGTTTTCAACTTTTATAATAGACAAGTTATGACCCTCTCTCTCTATTTCACCTTTATAATGAAATATCCCTATAAAGAATATAGGGATATTTTAATTAAATTGTTGCGCTGTGTTTAAAGGATGTACTGCTCAAAGTCTGCCATATTCTCAGTGTCTATTTTGTAGATATCTTGGAAGAATATTTTTCCATCAACAAGATCAGCTTCATTGTAGTCTTTCATTGCACAGTTAAACATTTGTAGACCAACATCGAGGTTTGTTGTAACGATACCGCGAAGTGTGCTCTCGCCGTCAGCTGATTTGCCGAGTAGCTCGTATGATGTGCTTGAGTGGTCAACTGTGAATATACCGATTTTATCAAGGTCAAGACCTAATACGTCTTTGTTTTTCTGGATAGCTTCTTCTGCAGCGATTGCCTGTGAATCGGTGAAGCAGAGGATAGCGTTTATGTCAGGGTGTTGTTGAAGAAGTAGCTCAACGTTTGTAGCTGTTTCTGTAGCGAAGTTTGCAAGACCTGTGTCATAGCTCTGTGACATAACTGCTTTTGAGTTGTAGTCAGCTATTGTTAGGAAGACATCGCATCTCTCAGCAAACTGCTCTGTAGACCATGTGCCCACTGCTGCTGTTTTAACTTCGCCGTCTGCAGCGTCTGGGAATGTTTCATCAATCCACTCTGAAGCCATTTCATTAACGCCAACTCCGAGGTCGTGCATCGAAACGCTTATACCAACATCAAAGCTTTCTGTGTCTGATGGCATCTGATCAACTATTACAACGTGGATACCAGCTTCACGCGCTTTTTTCATTGCATCTGCGCAGATTTCTGGGTCAACAGGATATACAACTATAGAATCAACTTCCATTGTTATGAAGTTTTCAATGTTTGTTACCTGTGCACTTGCATCTCCGTCAGCCGATAGAGTTGTTAGCTCAACATTTGAGTCAGAAGCTACTGCGTTCTCCATCTCAGCTACAACTTTCATTGTAAACTCTGTGTTACTTGTGCCCATTGATAAACCTATATGGTATTGCTCTGTTGCTTCGCCGCTGCCGCTTGTGTCGCCCTCTGCAGAAGAACTGCTGTCAGAACCTCCACCGCATGCAACTAAAGATAAGCTGAGTGTCAATACTAAGAATAATGCTAAAATTTTCTTTTTCATTCTTTTTCCTCCGTTTGATTGTAATTATGTAATTACAATTTTAAATATCATTATAAAAAACTTTTTATAAAGTCTTTTACAAATCGTATTTGAATAATACTCAACTTATACCTAAATGTCAATACAATAAACGCATTTTCTGCATATTGTTATTATTCTGTGGTAGTTTTTTGTGTGTTTTGACGATAAATATTACTTGATATAACAATTAAATCAAATAATTTTTGCAAAATAAAACCTGCAAAGCAAACTAATAGAATTAGTATACTTTGCAGGTGACAAGATTGTTATTATTTTAACGTAGAATATGATGTAAATTAGCTTTCGTAGTCATCTAAAAATTTTCGTATAAAATAGAGTGCCGCACCCCTGGCGGCAGGGTAGTCGGTGATATATTCAAATGAGATAGTTCTATCTGAAATATCAAAATCGGTCTGAACTCGTATTAGCTCCTTTAGGGTAATAAGATCTTTTTCGGTCATATATTTTCGAAGTAGTCCGCCGATTATAATGTCAACATCCATAACCATCAAAACATTGTTGAGCGTCTGGGCGAGATAGCTTAAATAAATTTCCCAGACAATCTTTGCTTTTTCATCATTACTGCGCAGCTGCTCAAAAAATTCATCGGTAGAAATCCCTGAGAGTCTTTGCAGGGCATGAGCGCTACAGTAACACTCGGTACAGCCGTACTGACCACAATAACATTGCTCGCCATCTTTAACGAGTTTCATATGCTCGATAAGCTGGCCTCTGCCGTGGTTACCTCGATACAAGTTGCCCGCTATAATTGAAGCGCTACCGAGGTTATGGTTTAAGAAGATGTAGCTTGAATCTCGCAGGTTTGGGCGGTGAAAGCTCTCGGCAAATGCAGCGGTTTCACTGTCGTGCATCAGAATGCACTCTCTGCCGATATATCTCTCAAAGCTCTCAGCTGAAAGTGCCTTGTTGTGAAGTATGCGACTATAGACAAGTTTTTTGTGCTTTAAGTCGGATATACCCTGAGTTGCAATAGAAATTCCAAGTATCTTATCGTCGGTAAAATTAGAAGCATCTATAAAATCAGAAACAAATCCACCGACTTTTTTAAGATAATCGTCACTGTCAGAATATTTTTCATAATGTTTTTCAACTGATATTACTTCACCATAAAGATTTAGCATAACAATTACTATATGTTCATAGAGAATTTCCACTCCAACAGCTACCCTTGCATCTTCAACACACTGCAAAACAGCGGCTTTTCGCCCGCCGGTAGACTCATAGAATCCTGTTGTATGAATAAGCTCTTCGCTTAGTAAAGCGTTGATATTTTGATTAACAGTAGGCAAACTCTGCCCTAAGGCAAAAACTATCTCCTGCTTTGAGCACCCTTTGTTTTTATAGATGTATCTGTACGTTTCCCTTTTATTTGATCTTTTAATCTCAGGCGCTGTTGCCATACTTACCCCCACCTTTTATAAATGTGATTTATAAAACCATACATATAATACTGCTTTGAGCTAAAGTTGTCAAATGTTTTAGCCTTTAAGATTAACGGTTTGGTGAATATGGTTACTTAAACAAAGAGTTATTTACTAATGAAATTCGTTATAATAAAATCTTTGAAAAGACTGAGCAACAAAAAGAGAAAAGCTTGAAACATGAAGCGTATATAAAGCATTATGTTTTGAACAAAAAAGAACAGATGCTTTTTTGGGCATCTGTTGAACTTTTTACAATAGCAGATATATCGACGGTATCAAGTCTGCTTGGGCACGCACAGGTAAGCACCACACTTGATATCTATACCCATGCATTTGGTAAGAATAGGATTCGTGCTGCGAGGGTGCTTCATGAGGGGCTTGGGGTTTGATGGTAATTCAAAATTTTGTCTTAAAATATTATTTGTAAAATCTTTTTAGTGATTAGCGCAGTTTTATCATTTGTTGTTTGTTTATAAAACGCTGGAAATAATGTTTAATTTAAAAATATTAGCAGGTGAAAATTTAATAAAAGTTTAAAGGTTGTTAAAAGTTGCTTCTTTACAATTATTATTCAAGTTGATATAATTAAGTGAAATTTATATTGGTTAATGATTGTCGGGGAGTGAGAATTTTGTATAAACAGCCTGCTTATGCAAGTATTTATGAGCGTTTAAAACAGGAGATTATCGAGGGCGATTTCTCGGTTGGATCTTTCTTGCCGACAGAGCCTGTGCTTGAGAAGAGATTTAATGTCAGCAGAACAACCGTTAGAAGGGCGATAGAGCTTCTTGCGCGTGATGGTTTTGTTGAAACTATGCAGGGGCGTGGCACAGAGGTTTTAAACTATAAAACTAACCAAAATTTAAACAGAGTAACTTCAATTACCCAAACGCTTATGAATAAGGGGTTTGATGTGAAGTCGGTTGGAGTTTGCATTGATATCATTAATCCACCACAGAATATCAGTCGAGATTTGCAGATAGATGAGAGCGTAGAAGTTGTGAGGATACAGAGAATTCAGCTTGCCGACGATAAGCCGATTGCTATTATGAAAAACTATATTCCGGCGATGCTTGTCCCGTCTATTGAAAATCATATGGATATGTTGGAGTCACTTTATAATCTGCTTGAAGATGTTTACGGCATAAAGATTGATTATACTTATGACAGGATTTCTGCAAAAGTTGCAACCTTTGAAGAGGCTTCAATGCTTGGAACGAAAACCGGCAGTCCGCTCATATATATGAAAAGAATTTGCAAGCAGGGCGGTAGAGCGGTATGTGTTGACAGAATAACACTACTTGGCGACAGATATGAGCTTGAAATAATAGGCGGAAATTAAAATAATAGTTTGTTTTTTATCCATCGACTATGTTCGGTGGATATTTTTTATCTTTTTGACGTCGGTAATAATGATTAAAAGCGAGCATAATGTGAAATTCATATTCAATTCATATCGTCAAAAGATATGATTTCGAAATTGTAAACATAGAAATATTGCTGTATATGTGCAAAATAGAGGTTTTACAAATATTTCATAATAACTATTGCGCTAAATTCATCATTATGATATTATGAATACATTGTTAGCAAACAATAAAAAATATCAGGAGGAAAAAATGAAAAAGTTTTTATTAATGATTTTAGCAATGATTTTAGCACTAAACATTGTAGCCTGCTCACCAACAGGTGCAGACCCGAGCTCAAACTCAGATGCAGGCGGCGACGACAGCTCACAGAGCACAGGTGATAATACCGGAGATAATGCGGCAAGTGGTAGCACAATTCTTGTTTCCCTCGGATGGACTGAGAATGCTTCAGGACAGAGAATACTCCAGTCATATGAAGAGAACTTTGCGATGTATGGCATCACCGACTACAACACAGTTGATGCAAACTACGATGCGAAGAGACAGTCGGAGCAGATTGAGGCGATGATAGCTCAAAATCCAGCGGCGATTATGTTCACGCCATCAGATCCTATTGGAATAGCTGATGCGGTACAAAAAGCAGTTGATGCAGGTATACCTGTTTTCAGCACAGGCGGACAGATTCCGGGCGTTGCGATAAACACAACAATCATGTCGGACTCATACGCAAGCGGTAAAGTAACTATGACTGCACTTGCAGATGCGCTACTTGAAAAATACCCAGGTACTGAGGATATCGAGATAGCGATGATAGACCTTCCAAACAATGAGGACTGGGACGCAAGAGGCCAGGGAGCGAGATATATTCTTTCGCAAGAGCAATATTCACGTATAAAAGTTACACACACATGGTCATGGGACTCAACAGGTGCGGTTACACCTCGTAACGCAGTAGACTCATTCCTTGCAGCGGACCCTGATAACAACCTAAAAGCTATCTGGTGTGCTTGGGACGGTGCGGTGTTTGAGGGACTTGAGGCAACAGCTGAAACTCGTCCTGAGATAATGTATGTCGGTTCTGACGGCGGAAGACAGGCATATGAGAAGATGGCGCAGTATCCTGAGCAGTTTATCCTAACTGTTGCAGAGTCGCCATACCTATACCCACAGCTTGGTGTTATGTATGCTAATCAATTCCTATCGGGTGAGAGAGTTCCTCGTCTTGTAATTGTTCCAAGCTACTATATTACATCAGAAATGGTAACTGAAGCATATGAGCTAAGTGATGTTATGTACGAGGGCACAAGCGTTTGGGATTTAGCGTGTGAATACGATGTTCCAGGAAACGTTGACAAACTAAATGCAGCACTTGAAGAAAACGGAATGACAACTCGTTGGGAGCAGGGAAATACAAACTTTTAACAGTTAATTTTGAGGAAAAATAAGCAAGGGGTATACCTCTTGCTTATTTTAAAATAACAGTAAGGAGCAGATAATGAGTAGCACAGTTTTACTGGAGATGAAAGATATTAATAAAAGCTTTGCATCGCTGCAAGCGCTCGACAATGCAAGTTTCAGCCTTAATAAAGGTGAAGTGCGTGCATTGCTTGGGATAAACGGTGCCGGAAAATCGACACTTATAAAAATACTATCAGGTGTTTACAGCAAAGACTCAGGCGCTATTTTGATCGAGGGTGCAGAAGAGAGGATAAATAATCCACAAGACGCTATAAAAGCGGGCATCTCAACTGTTTATCAAGACCCGCAGATGATTTCAAGTTTTACAGGATATGAAAATATTTACCTTGGCAGTGAGAATAACGATAGAATGTCATTCACACCATTCAGCCGCAAAAAACTAAGGGAGAAGGCGACAGAGCTTTTAAAGCAATATCCACTCGATATAGATTTGGATAAAAAGATGTTTGAATTAAGCGCTATTGAGAGGGAGATTATCGCCGTACTGCGAGCGCTCTCGAAACAGTGCCGTATACTTATACTCGATGAGCCAACATCTATACTTACCGAAACAGAAAAAAAGATACTCTTCAATGTTATAAAAACATTAAAACAAAGAGGCGTTTCAATAATATATATAACCCATCATCTCGATGAGGTAGGTGAAATTTGCGATAGTTTCACCGTTTTTCGCGATGGAAAAAATGTTGCAGAGGTTGATGTTAAAGATAATGGGGTAGATGCTGATTTTATAGCGGAAACGATGCTCGGCAGAAAACTCGATGTATTCTATCCTGAAAAAGAAGAGCCGAAAGATGATGCGCAAGTCATTTTTGAGGCAAAGGATATTTCGCTTAATACAAAGCTTCAAAACGTCAGTTTTAAGCTTCGAAAAGGCGAGATTTATGGCGTGTTCGGTCTTGTTGGCTCAGGAATAGATGAGCTGTCGAAAATAGCTTTTGGCGCAATGGCAAAAGACGCAGGCGAGATAATAAAAAACGACAAGATGCTAAACCTAAAAAGCTCTGCTACCGCAATTAAAAATGGTATATTCTTAGTGCCGGGCGATAGAAAAGCGGAGGGTCATATAGGGGATCTTGAAATATATAAAAACATCACTATCTCAAAGATGGATAGAGTTTTAAATGCAGTGGGACTCATAAAGGGCAGAGAAGAGAAAAAATATGCTCTTGATATGGTTGAAGATTTATCTATTGCAACAACAGATATCTTCAAGAAGGTTCAACAGCTCTCGGGCGGTAATCAACAGAAAGTTGTTATATCAAAAGGGCTTTTCACAAAAGCGGATATCTATATCTTCTGCGAGCCGACAGTTGGTGTTGATGTTGGAGCGAAAGCGAATATCTACTCTATAATGCGAGAGCTCACAAAAGAGGCGGCAGTTATGATAATATCCTCAGACCCCGAAGAGGTTTTTGGGAATGCCGACAGAATTTCGGTAATTCACAAGGGCAGAGAAACATTAAATGCGAAGGCGAGCGAAACGGATATCAAAGAGATGTTAGTTCGAGCTCTTTCGGCAGAAAAAGGAGGGCATCATGAATAAAAAATTCGTCTTAAAAGATAATATTCCGTTAATTGCCTATGCGCTTATATTTATCTCTGTTATAACTTTCTTTCAGTCGATGAACCATTCTTTTTTGAGTGTCAACAGTATTGTCAATATGATTAGAACAGTTTCAGCAAATGCGATAGCGGCACTTGGAGCAACTTTTGTAGTTATAATTGCGGGATCTGATATGTCGTTTTATATGACCAGCTGTTTTTCGGCGATGACTATGTCGTTTATGATTCAAGAGGGATTTCATCCAGTGATAGCAATACTGGGCGGATGTGCAGCGGCTATCTTCTGGGGACTTATTATCGGTATTTCAATAGGTAAATACAAATTCCCAGATATAATCATGACTATTGCGGTAGGTTCAATAGCATTTGGTGCCGCCTATATCTATTCAAACGGAACATTTATCTATGATAACTTTATGGAGTCTGGGATACGTGAATTATCGGAGTTTAGAATTCTTAATATTCCGCTTCCTGTATACATAATGGCAACGCTTTATATTGCTTCTTTTATACTGCTACACAAGACAAAACACGGCAGAAGCTTTTATGCAGTGGGTGCGAATAAAAAGTCTGCGTATCTATCGGGTGTTAATGTTACTGCAATTATAATAGTTGCGTATGTTGTCTGTTCACTGTTTGCCGGTGTATCGACGATGATTTCAACCGCCGCACAGGGAAATGGCAATGTTCGTGTTGGACTAAACCTCCTAATGCCTGCATTTAGCTCGGTATTTCTCGGGTTTTCAATTCTGAAAAGACCTTGCGTTATAGGCACATTTATGGGCGCTATTCTAACATCAGTTATGACAAACGGTTTTATCGTTATAAACGTTCCTTATTATTATGGAGATATGGTAATTGCGGCTATGCTTCTAATTGCCATAGCACTATCGAAGGCAGATGGACTGTTTAAAGTCAAAGTTAAAAAAGCTCCGAAAGGAACGGTGTAGAGCAGATGAAAAGTGGAGTTAAAATATTAAAAAAGATTTTCAGTGCCCAGTATTCACTGCTTTGGGTTATGGCTATAACACTGATATATTTTTCTGTAGAAGTAGGTAGTTATTTTTATAGCTTTGGAAATATTATGACCATCCTTGCGCAGTCGAGCAGTATGATAATCATAACACTCGGTGTGAGCTGGATAGTTGCAACAGGTGAGATGGATGCATCTTTCCATGATATTGCGGCTTGTTCAAGTATGGTTTTTGCGGTGCTTATGAACAACAACTACCCGATAGCATTCTGCATTATATTAACTATTGCAAGTGGGCTTTTTGTTGGGCTTCTATCAAGTTTGTTCATAGTGAAATTCAGAACACATTCACTTATAACAACAATAGCAACAGCGACAATCGCTCGAAGCTTTGCCGCAAGTATTTATGGCGGTATACCTCTTCCGATACCAAAGCTTCGCTCGACTGGCATTTATAGCTTTTTAAACGGCGATATCGGCGGTGTTCCAATAGTGTTTTTAGTGGCGGTAGCTCTTCTGCTTGTAATGCTATTTGTGCAGGAGAAAACGAAGTTCGGACAGTATGTTTATGCTTGCGGTGAAAACCGTCAGGCGGTAAAAGAAAACGGCATAAGCGAGCGTAAGACTATTTTTATGGTTTATATAATTGCGGCGGCATTTGCGGCTTTTGCCGGAATTGTTATGGTTGTAACAGCCTATGGTTCAGGTCAGCCGAGAATGGGTTCATCGCTTTTCCTCGATGGTTATACAACACTCTTCCTCGGTGCTATGCTCTTTAAGCTTGGTAAGCCAAATGTTGCCGGCACATTTATAGGTGCTATTCAGCTATCAATACTTGTAAACGGTCTCACGATGACAGGTGCATCATTTGCATCAGGCCAGATTATTAAAGGGTTGCTTTTAGTGCTCGGCGTTGCGATAGTCAGCATATCAAAGAAAAGACAGACAGGAAGCTACAGTCTGCTAAAGTTTGAGAGATAATAGGAGGAGATTATGAATTTATTAGAAATCCCAAGGCTTATTGATATAAGCGCAGTGAGGACAAATGTGACACTTCTGGAAATTGATGAGGTGGTGCGAGTTGCTAAAACCTATAGGTTTATCTGTGCATTCGCTATGCCTTGTTTCACCGAGTATCTTGTTTCACAACTTAAAGACGATGACGACATAAAAGTTGGAGGTACTATTGGTTTCCCCTCTGGCGCAGACACAACAGCGATAAAAGTTGACCAGGTGCGCGAGATGCTAAAAATTGGCGTCGATGAGCTCGATATGGTTATAAACGTTGGTGCGCTTAAGTCCTCAAAATATGATATAGTTGAAGACGATATAAAAGCAGTTGTTGACGCAGGAGGTGGTCTGCCTGTAAAATCTATCTTAGAGATTGCCTATCTATCGGACTATGAGATAGCAAAAGCCTCAGAGCTCGCAGTTAGAGCAGGGGTAACTTATGTTAAAACAGGTACTGGTTGGGGACCAAAACCAACAACGGTCGACACAATAAAACTCATTAAAAAAACGATAGGAAACAGCGCTTTAATTAAGGCGGCAGGCGGTGTTTCAGACCTGCAAACGGTGCTTGATATGATAGATGCTGGGTGCAGTCGGTTTGGAATAGGTATGAAATCGGCGATTAAAATAATGGAAGAGATTGAGAAAAAAACTGGCAAATCCCTTTCAAATATGCGTGATTTCAAGATAGCGTCAGGGGATAACTATTAATAACAGCGAGGTGAAAGATGAAATATATACTTGCTTATGATTTGGGAACAGGTGGAACAAAGGCTTCTTTGTTCAATGAAAGAGGCGAGAGTATTTGTGCTCAGTTTGTATCAACCGATACATTCTACCCACAGGAAAATTTTAGAGAGCAACGCCCTGAGGACTGGTGGAAGAGTGTTTGCCTATCGACAAAAGAGCTAATAGATAAAGCACAGATAGATAGTGCCGATATAGCATGTCTTGCCGTTTCGGGACACAGCCTTGGAGTAGTGCCTATTGGTAAAAACAAAGAGCTTTTGGCGGAATATACTCCGATATGGAACGATGCAAGAGCAGAGGCAGAGGCGCAGAGGTTTTTTGAAACTGTTGATGAGGATTCCTGGTATCTAACAACAGGTAACGGATTTCCAGCACCGCTCTATTCGATTTTCAAGATAATGTGGTATAAAGAAAACAAAAAAGATTTGTATGAGGCAACTGATAAGTTTATCGGCACGAAAGACTATATAAACTATAAGCTGACAGGTGTATTAGCCACAGACCATTCCTATGCTTCGGGGAGCGGAGTTTATAATTTAAATGAGCGGAGATATCAAGAGAGTTTTATTGAAACATCGAAGATAGATAGAGAAAAACTACCGAAAATATATGAGTCAACCGAGATTTTAGGATGCATACTGCCTGAAGTTGCAGATAAGCTTGGGCTGAGCCCAAAAACACAGGTAGCTTGCGGCGGTGTTGACAATGCTTGTATGGCACTTGGTGCGGCTTGTTTTACAAACGGCAAAGGCTATACCTCGCTTGGCACCAGCTCTTGGATAGCGGTTTCCTCTGATAAACCGATTGTCGATACAAAAACCCATTCTTATGTTTTTGCTCATTGTCTGCCCTCGCAGTATGTTTCTGCCAACGCAATCTTCTCTGCGGGTAACAGCTTTAGGTGGGTTAAAAATGAGCTCTGCAAAGATTTGATAGACATTTCAGAGAAAAGCGGAGAAGATGTTTATTATCTTATGGATAAAGAAGCTCAAAAGAGCGTTTTAGGCGCAAATAAGCTGATATTCAATCCAAGTCTTGCCGGCGGTAGTGGGCTTGATAAGTCGGATAAAATAAGAGGTGCATTTGTGGGGATTGATTTATCCCATAAGCGAAGCGATATCATAAGAGCAACTCTTGAGGGAATTTGCCTGAATTTAAGGGTAGCTATGGATGCACTTGAGGAGTCTGCTAAACTGTCAGATGATATGCTAATTGTCGGCGGTGGTGGAAAGAGCGATTTCTGGAGAGGTCTTTTTGCCGATATATACAACAAAAATATAATAGAGTCAAATATCGGTGAAGATGCTGGAAGCTTAGGTGCAGCGGCAGTTGCGGCAGTCGGAAGCGGACTTTGGAAAGACTTTGATATTTTAAACGATATTCACAGGACTATATCAGTGAAAAAACCTCTGGATAGCAGAGTGAAGTCATATGAAAAACTTATGTCTGTATTCTTACAGGTAGCTGATTTTCAGTCGCAAGTAGGCGAAGAACTTGCGAAAATAAATTTATAATTTATGGGAGAGATGTTAGATGAATAATTTTGAATTTGTAAATCCCGTTAAGATAATATTTGGCGCGGGAGAGGTAAACAGAATAGGCGAAGAGGCAAAACTGCTCGGAAAAAAAGCACTTATAGTTTCATACAGCGTTGTTGATTTTTATGGCGATTTATTTGAGCGTATTCATAAGTCGTTAAACGATAATGGCGTTGAAGCGATAGACTGTTTTGTAGCGACTGCGAACCCTAAAATAAGCGAGGCTAAAGAGGGAGTAAGGCTTGGTCGTGAAAATGGCGTTGATATGGTTATCGGCGTTGGCGGCGGTTCAGCTATGGATACTGCAAAGATAGTTGCGGCGGGTATCGTATACCCAAAAGAAGATATAAGACAGATGATTAAGTTTTCGCATAGCGACGACAATCAAATCCCGCCGAAAGAGGCGCTACCTATGATTATGGTGCCAACGCTACCGGCGACAGCGAGTGAGATGAACCCGACTGCTGTTATAACGGATGATGAAACGATGCGCAAATCATACGTTTGGGAGCCTGCTTGCCTTTATGCTAAAACTTCAATTTTAGACCCATTGCTAACAATGACATTGCCAAAATATCAAACCGCTTGTGGTGGTATAGATGCTTTAAGCCATGCAGTTGAGCCTTTTTTCTTTAGCAATGAAGAAACTTTTGGGAATATTGAGCTACAAAGCAATTTGCAGCTTGCGGCGATAAAAACTGTGTTTGAGAATCTGCCGAAAGTTTTAGAAGATCCTGAAAATGAACAGCTTCGTGGACTTATGCAGTTCACTTCAACCGTTGCGCTAAACGGCTGGCTTACCTGTGGTGTGCAAGGTTGGACCCCAATGCACCAGATGGGGCATGTCCTCTCTTCGCACTTTAAGGCTACTCACGGAGCAACACTTGCTTGCATGATGCTTGCTTGGATGAGATTTTTCAAAACAGAAGAGCAGAACGAGCGTTTTATAAAGTTTGCAAAAGAGATGTTTGGTACCGAGGACTTAAGTGTAGCCGCTGATAAATTTGAGGAATATATCAAAGGAATGGGAGTTCAGACAAGAATATCGGAGTTTGGTTGCACAAAAGATGATCTCGATAAACTGACAAAAGCTGTTGTCGATGTTTCGTTTGGTGCAGATGGCAAACTCGCAAGTATTCCCGCGATAGATGAAACCCAGGTAAGAAAAATATTTGAGTTGTCGTTGTAGGTCGTAAGATGGCAGAAAGACTTATTATAAGCGGTAGTTTTCATGAAAGAATTGCGATTATAGAGCGAGATGGCACGACTATTTGGGAACTTTTGCAAGAAGATATCGGTTGGGTTGAGGTGAATGACGCCGATGTCTTTCAAAACGGAGATGTTGTTTTCTGTACCCGAATGGAGAGCGGTGAGAGCGGTTTTGTTATGAGAATAACTCCAAACTATGAGAATAAAAACGGGTATCAAGTAGTTTGGAAATACACTCTTCCAAAAGGGAGTGAAAATCATGGTTGTCAGATAATAGAAGATGAGAAAGTGCTGATATCCAAGTGCTATCCGGATCACATTAAAATTATCGAGCTCGATAGAAATGGGAATATCTGCAAATCTATCGGAGATAAAAATAAGCGGATAAAATACTTCGATTGCCAAAATGCAAACTACGATGAAGCGATGAATGCGCATATCCATCTGCGCCAACCGCTAAAACTTGTTGATGGCAACTATCTACTGTCTGCCTTCTATAAAGAACATACTATTATAATAGATGGCGACGGCAATATTATAAGTGAGTATCCTTATGGGTTTGTTTTCAATCCGGATATCGATATAAACGGCAATATTGTTTTAGGGCAGTGCGATAAGAGAAAAGTTGTATGCATAGACCGTGAGAGCAAAAAAATTCTCTGGGAAATAGCCGCTGATGATATTGATGGCAATACATTGGGTTTTGTTGCAGCAGTTCGGGCGCTTGATAATGGAAATGTACTAATCTGCAACTGGGATGGACACGGACAATCGGTCGGAGCGCCGATAATTGAAGTGAATCCGATAACAAAAGAGCTTATATGGCAGCTACCAACAGATGATAAAAACACAATTTCAAACGTGCGTGTTGTGAAATGAAATTGTCTTAGCGAAATTAAAAACCAATAGATAAAAAACCTTGTAGTTTACGCTACAAGGTTTTTTGTTTATGTTATAAAATAGATACCTATAAGTTTCGAAAGCAAACCAAAAAAAGGTGATAGCGAGAGTGTGGCGTAATGGCTGCGCTTGCAAAGCCATAACTGCCCACCGCCATAAATGTCTACAGCCTTCGCCATAGTGTGGCAAGTGTGCTTATCGGCAGAGGCGCAGATGTGGCGACAGTATCAAGTCTGCTTGGCCACGCACAGGTTAGCACCACTCTTGATATTTACACCCATGCATTTGATAAAAATAGGAAAAAGGCAGCAAGGGTGCTTCACGAGGGATTGGGGGTGTAATTTTAAAGAGCTATATCGAACTTAATGCTCGGTATAGCTCTTTTGTTGGATACTTACTTTTTGATTTTGTTAACTTAAAAACTTATATGAAGCTCATCAAAGTTATCAATAATAAATCTTGTCATTTTCTTATTTTGTAAATATAAATCCATAAATTTATCCTGCTCAGAAAACCAAGCTGTGAAAATAAATTGATTTGCTAAAATCACATAAGGAATAGCTTTTTTCTCATCATCACTTAAACTTACAACGCTATCGAAACCTATAATAATATCTGTATAGATTTCAAGCCATTCATCAAACTTACTTTCATCTTTTGTTTCCGAAAGAACAGAAGTTGCGGCATAGCAAGGGTCAACAATCCTTAAATTTCTCTCTGTTAAGTCAAAATCGATAAAACTGAATTTTTCGCCATAAACAATTATATTAGCGAGGTTAGGGTCACGGTGGATAATTTGTTTGGGTAGATTTTGGTAAACTTCCTCAAATGCAGCTATAAAGTTGTTATAAAATTCCTCAGATAAATTAAACATCTCTTTTGTTTTTGGGATACCGTAATTTTTTACCGACTCTAAAACATTCGTTTCATTAACTGCAATGTCCCCAAACTCTTTTAAAACAAGGCTTAATTGCCCGATTATTTCACCGACAAACCTTGGGTTGCCTGTATCACCATACATATCTTCACTTTTCAGTGGTAATCCGTCAATCTTTGATGTCAATATGCAGTATAACTCCCCGTCTTCTACAATTTCTTTATCATTAACTGTTGTAATCGGAACAGCTGAATTAAAACCTACATTTTTAAGTGCTTTTGACACTGCTATATGATTTTTAAGCATTGCAAGGTTTATATTAAACTTGATAAAATATTTGTCGTCTACACAAAATGAATTCTCACTTCTGACACCGCTGTTAATATAATAGTAATCATTTATTTCACTGTTTTGCAAACCCCAATTTTTAAGGACTTCACTGATTTGTTTTTTTGTAAGCATAATATAATCCTCCTTGAAAAGGTCGATTTTATAAGGTTTATTTGCCTTATAATTTTTAAGAAAGTGAGAGGGTGACATATTAAACTCACGCTTAAAGGCTTTATAAAATCCCGAATGTGTATCAAAGCCGTAATCTAAAGCAGTGTCAATCATCTTTTTACCTTGCTTAATTTCATAGACACAATGCAGTAAACGCCGTCTTGTGATATATTGCATAACAGGTATACCTACAGTGTTTTGAAACAGTTTATAGTAATGATAAAGTGAAAATCCTGCTATATTACTGAGTTCTTCTGCTGTGATTTCAGATTTTAAATTACTTTCGATATAATCAAGTGTTTTTTGCATAAGTTCTCTGTTATTCACGCTCTCACCTCCTGATGAACAATATTAACTTGCAAGTTATGGCTATATTATAGCATAGATATTTACTAAAACATTTCCTATATTGTTAAATAAAGATATAACCACAACACACAATTCAGTATGTTATGGTTATTGATTGGTATGCCTGATGCGATTCGAACGCACGACCCTCAGAGTCGGAGTCTGATACTCTATCCAGCTGAGCTACAGGCACATATATATGAAAACTGTGTTGCCACAGAAATCAACTTTTAAATTTTTAGTAGTCAAATAGTAGTCATTTTGATTTTGTAAGCTTTGTTTTCTGTCCACTAAAATGTCATGCTTTTTCATTAATGTCCATTTTATCTTTTTTATGCTTTCCCTTATTATTAGTTTAAAGAAAAAATAGTGCACTACAAGCCTAAATAGCTTGAAAAACGTTATATGTATTGAGGATAATTAAAAGCGAGAGAACAACCATAAAGAATTTTTCAGTAATGTCATCATCCATTATGAGGTCGATTTTTCCACCGATTATTGCGCCTAAAACGCCGCCTGCGCACATTAAAGCAAGAGCTGAAGCACTAAATTCAGGCACAGCATTTGTGGCGAATGTTGTAAGTAAACTTGATATTTGGGATAAAAGTATAATGAAAAGCGAGTTTTTCGCTGT
Source organism: uncultured Oscillospiraceae bacterium (assembly GCA_964370465.1). GTDB lineage: Bacteria > Bacillota > Clostridia > Oscillospirales > Ruminococcaceae > CAYJGN01. The sequence goes on along the minus strand of CAYJJJ010000017.1, from coordinate 6,228 downwards.
AAATTTTGGGGTCATTGAGAAGAAGTAGTATAAAACGGCAATATTTATAGGACCGCCACCGATACCCAAAAATGAGGATATCCCTCCAAGCATAAAGCCTATAACACAGCACAGCGCAGTGTTTTGTACGTTTAGGCTTTTTATTGATGTCTTTTTAAGTATGTAAATGAAAACGCCTATGTTTATTATGAGTAATATACCCGACTGTATTAGTGCGAGGTTGCCGGTAAGCATTGAAAACAAACTTTTGCCAACAATACCGCCTACACTTGCGCCGATTGCAAGTGGCACGCTTATTTTGTAATTTAGTTTAAGCTCGCTTTTCCGTCCCCTTATAAACGACGAAACCGACATTGTTAAAACGGTGCAACCTGAAAGAAAGTTGATAACTGCAATGTCAAGCCCGCTAAAAGCGTCCATAACAGGCTTAATTATTACGCCGCCACCTATGCCGCTTATTGCGCCTATTGTCGAGGCGAGAAGCGCTATTGCAAAAAACAAAACTACCAAAAAACCACTCCTGTTACACCAATTTAGCTTGAATCTATCTTGTGAAATCCTTACAATATTAAATTATAGCACATTTTTATCTTTTGAACAATATTATTAATCGAATTGAATAGTGGTGGATAAAAGAGATGCGACAATCAGAATAAATATAGGAAATACTGTTGTTTTTTGTGCTAATTAGTAGATTTATCTTGAAATTAGTTTTATTCATATTATAATGGAAGAAGGACAATTTAAGGGGGACATATGAGTAATAGATCGGTGTTGATAAAACCTGCGAGTGGAAACTGTAACCTTCGCTGTAAATACTGTTTTTACTTCGACGAGGTGGAAAACAGGGAGTTTGGGCAAGGTGGTTTTATGAGCAAAGAAACCACAGACAAGTTAATAGAAAAGACTATGAATGGCGCAACCACTGCCAATTTTGCATTTCAAGGGGGAGAGCCTACGATGTGGGGTCTTTCGAAGTTTAAGTATTTTATTGAGAAAGTGCGTTTGGAAAATAAAAACAATATCCCGACAAACTACTTTATTCAGACAAACGGCACCTTATTAAATGAAGAATGGTGCGAATTTTTTCTTGAAAACAAATTTTTAGTTGGTGTATCGCTCGATGGCCCTCCCGACTTGCACGATAAATACAGGGTATATCCAAATGGCAAGGGGAGTTCTGGTGAAGTCAAAAAAGCTCTAATGCTATTGAAAGAGTATAACGTTGATACGAATATCTTAATTACTGTCAACAAATCTGTTGCGCAGAATATCGAGAGAATTTACAAATATCTGATGAAAAATGGCTTCAACTACCACCAGTATATCCCATGTATCGACCCGATTGGCGCGGGTGGTGATATGATTTATTCGCTGACCCCAGAGATATTCGGCAGATTTTTGATAAAACTATTCGACCTTTGGAAAAAAGATATCCTTGCTGGCAACTATGTTTCGGTAAGGTATTTTGAAAACCTCATAGCCATGGTTACAGGTAACAGGCCTGAGCAATGTGGTTTTTTAGGCCACTGCACAAATCAATATGTAGTCGAGGCGGACGGCAGTGTTTATCCGTGCGATTTCTATGTTTTGGACAATTTGATGTTGGGCGATATCAATACCGATGAATTTAGCGACTTTGATAAAAAAAGAACCGAGATAAGATTTATCGAGCAGTCTTTGAAAGTTGAAGACGATTGCAAAAAATGCAAGTTTTATGGGCTTTGCAGAGGGGGATGTCGACGTGAGCGCGACGATTTTGCAGGGAATCTCCATAAAAATGGACTTTGCAGCGGTTATAAAATGTTCTTTAAGTATTCCCTTCAAGAGATGTCGTCGATTGCAAAGAAGGCTGTAACTGGACAACTTAAGTTCAAAAATCAAGTTTAATGGGACTTAGAAGAGATATGCGTATTTAATAGTTTGGTTTTGAAATTATTTTCTTGAAAAAGTAAGAGGTCTGACCTATAATTAAGTAGAGGTGTAGTTATGGATAGTTACAAAATCGAGAGGGTCGATCTTAAAACGCTTTGTGAGCGTGGGGTGTTGAGCTATATTAATTCAATGGACTTATCGCAGTCGAGCAAGATGCCCAGAGAAGAGGAGCTTGCGAAGATTTTAGGGGTTTCGAGGATAACTTTGCGCGAAGTTTTAAACACCCTTGAAAATCGTGGAATAATATTTCGTAGACATGGTAAGGGCACTTTTGTCAATACCTACTCTTTTGGCATCAAAGTACCGCTAAATCCAGGTCTTAACTTCTTTACGATGATTCGTGAGCGAAATTACACTCCGCACTCAGACCATCTCTTTTTCGGAAAAGCTCCTGCGCCAAAAGAGGTGGCACGTGCTTTCAAAATAGCTGAGGGCACTGAGGTGTATCTTTGTAAAAAGCTGTTTTGGGCGGATAAAATTCCTTGTGCTTTTATTGAGGATTATCTCGATATTTCCCGTTTTGGCGAGGAATTTGGTGTTGGAATTGAGAAATACAGCGCTAACATTTTCCAGTATATTTATGAGAATTCAAAGATAAAGGTTGTGGGGGATAGCATTGAAATAGATACGATTCTATCAAATTCATCTGATGACCTCAGCGTCTTCTCAAAAAACGAAAACCCAGCCCCGATGCTACTGCTACGTGGAGTTAATTACGATGAGGGCGGTGAGGTTGTTATGTTTACAAATGAATATATAAACACCGAAATAATTAAATACAGCCAGACGAGAAAAAGAGAAATTGACTATTAAATTTAAAATGGCAAACAATACTTATTTCCGAAAGCTGTCAAAGGACAGATAAAGCTCACTTATTTATGTGAGCTTTTTTGATGTCATCTTTTAGTTTTATCTCGCAATTCTTAATTTTCGTGTAAAAATCCTCTTTTTGCTGTAAGTTTCGAGCGTTTTAAGGCGGATTATAGTGAAGAAGTGAAAAGAAGAGTGCGGAGGGTTTGTGCTGTCGAGCTACCCGCCCCCGCAGCGAGCGCACTGAGGTGCGCTCGGTCGAGTTTCACTCGACCACGGCGAATTTTCAAATTCGCCGCTGCGGGGCTAGCCACACCCACTGTATTACGCCGCACCCACTGTATTACGCCGTGCACCCCTACATTACACCCATCCCTTCGCTTTTGCTCTATACCTTCGCTGTAAAGCTCGCTGCACCACGCTCTTGCGCCAAACTGAGCATTGCCCACAACAGCGCACCGTTAAAACTGGACTGGAACAACCCGTATTAAATTAAAAAGCCTTATGCTGAAATATG
>CAYJJJ010000017.1:0-2866 GCA_964370465.1 uncultured Oscillospiraceae bacterium | reverse complement strand
TAAAACTGGACTGGAACAACCCGTATTAAATTAAAAAGCCTTATGCTGAAATATGCATAAGGCTTTTCTTGTTACGGGTAGATATTTAAAGCTGTGAATTCAAACTAAATATATTTATTTCTATCAATCGAGTTTTATGTTTTTATCCTAATTACCCACGAGGGCCGTATTGATTGGTGTGAAGAACAAATGTGGTGTCCATGTTAGGAACATTTGTGTCGCTGACGAAGACAGCCTCCAAGCTCGGCATAGAAAGCAGAGGTGAGATGTCATGAAGGTTCATATTATCCTCGATTCTCAAATCAGTTAGATTAGTAAGGTTTTGTAGTGGTGAGAGGTCGCTAAAATGATTGCTATCAACGTCTAATATTCGAAGCTCGACAAGTGAGGATATTGGGGATAGGTCACCTATATTGTTGTTGTAAATCGTAAGCTCCTGCAAACCTACCATCTGCGAAATGCTTTGCATATCTGCAAAACTATTGTTGCTATTACTTCCTAAGTTGAGCACAGTTAAGTTATCGAGGGAAAGTAAAGGCGAAGCATCACTTACCATATTGTGGTCTAAAATCAAAGTGTGCAAGTTATCAAGCCCTGCAAGTGGAGTTAAGTCGCTGATTTCATTGGTCATGAGGTTTATAACCTCAAGGGATTTAAGCCCTGCAAGTGCTGAAATATCAGAGATCTGATTATTGCCGATATAAAGTTCAGATAGGTTTGTGCAATAAGCTAAGTCTTCAAGGGTTTTTATCCCGCCCTGATTGCTTGAAACGCTGTAATGGACATATGAGGGGAGTCCGTCCCACAGGCTATCACCGAGAATTACGAGTTTTTCAATTAGCTCCATATGCTCTTTGTGGATTTCGCCGACAGGAACGCCCAAAAATTCTGAAATAAGTCTCTCCAATTCAGCGTCTGCAAATACTATAGGCTCTGAGTTTTCATCAATCTCCAGGTTGTCATATATGCCGCCTCCTGTGTTTTTCTCGAAATCAAGAGAGATATATCTATCATCCATATATTCGTGGTCTATATAATGTATGCTGACATTTACATTATCGCCCTCGGGATTCATCTTAATATCATACCCCGCATAAAAGCCGCGCATATCAAACCCGCTCTCCAAATCGGTGCTGTGACCGTCGAAAATCCAGTCACCATTACCTTGTATTGTAAGCGAGAGGGTTCCATCATAATCGGTTGTAGTCATCTGAACATAGGTGCTCTCAGGGGTCATCTCGCCAAAATAGGTTGAGTAGATAATGAAGTTTGTAGCTATCCAATGTTGCTCCACTCCGTCGTTTGTGAGTAGGTTTTGTGAGAGAAGCTGACGAGCTTCATCATCTAAGCCGTAGAGAGTGCCGTTTTCATAAGGGTCTTCACTATCCATAGAAACAAGAGCTGCTTCATCTTGGTAGTAGATATAGAGTGGCTCACTTGAACTGCTTCCCTCGCCGTCGGGATAGAAAACAGCTTCTCGATACATCGACTTCGATCCCTCGATAAAGGCATAACCGTCACCAAGGAAGTTTTCACCAGAAAAATAGATATGTACACCACTCGGACGATAACTTACTTCCATAGTGCCATCAGGGCCATATAAAGTGGTTCTCATATACTCTTCTTCATCTATTGAAGCATCACTCATCTGCTCGTTGTCTGCTTCATCTTGCATATCCTGTGAGCTCTGTGAAGATTCTGTATCTGAATCAAGCGGTGCCTCATTATTGCTGCATCCAGCAAATAAAAGCAGAGCGATGGTTAATAACAGCGCGATAACTATCTTTTTCATATAATCATCCTTTAATGTTTTTTTTAAGTGTCACATAGATGAGCGTAAAAGTCAAGTTTAAAGTAGGAATAATTATGTAAAATTTTCAGAAGATTTGGAAATATAATCAAAGATTCTCGTCCATTTAAAAATGATGGTGAAATTTATAAAAGCAGAGGGAAGAATTGATATAAATGGCAGATAATTACAGACAGGCCTCCTTTTTAAAACAAATCCTATAAATTCCTGTATTTTTGCTTCATTTCATTATATAATAGAAGAAAATAAACAGGAGGTAAATTTATGCAGATTTATGCCCACAGAGGATATAGCGGAAAGTATCCAGAAAACACTATGCTTGCATTTGAAAAAGCAGTGGAAGTGGGGGTTTTTGGTATAGAGCTTGATGTCCAGCTAACAAGTGACGGTGTGCCTGTTATCATCCACGATGAAACCCTTGAGCGGACAACCGATGGAGTGGGATTTGTAAAAGACCATACAATGGCGGAGTTGTCCAAACTTTCTATAATAGATATATATAATAATGAAGAAAGTGAAAAAATACCAACACTTGAAGAATATTTGCATTTCATAAAGGACAAAAATATAGTTACTAATATTGAACTCAAAACATCGGTTTTCTATTACCCGGGAATTGAGGAGAAGGTTATCAATCTTGTCCGCAAATATGATTTGAGTGATATGGTGAACTACTCATCGTTTAATCACTATACTTTACAGAGAGTAAAAGAAATAGACGAAAACTGTAAAATAGGATTTCTGGTAACGTCAAACATTATAGATGTTGAAGACTATCTTTTGCGAAATCACGCTTATAGTTTAAATGCCGTCTTTACCTATTATCTTGATAAGAGGAATGTCGATAGGTTGCACGAGCGTGGAATAAAGGCATTTGCTTGGGAGAGTGAAAACGAGCTGGAGTTAGCTATTATGCGAGAAAATGGCGTTGATGTTGCAATAACAGACTACCCAGAAATGCCGGTTTAAAAATAAATTTAAAAAAAATGCAAAAAAAAGCGAAAAAAGTGTTGACATAGGGGTGGTGGTGTGATATTATGATTAAGCCGCTAAACG
>CAYJJJ010000016.1:8459-27699 GCA_964370465.1 uncultured Oscillospiraceae bacterium | reverse complement strand
CGAAGTACCAAGCTATCATCACTCATGCTCTCAACAATAGCTAGCGACTCAACTCGAACGCCCATATCTCGAACTATCTTTCCGCCGTCCTGAAACGCCTTCTCGATAACAATTCCACATCCAACAAGGCTAGCCCCTGCTTGCTTTGTAATATTTATAAGACCAAGGAGCGCCTGTCCGTTTGCTAAAAAATCGTCTATTATAAGGATTTTGTCCTCTTTATCTATAAACTTTTTCGCCATCTGAATATCAACAACAGTTCCTTTAGTGTAAGATTTAACCTCTGCATAGTAAAGCTCGCCATCAAGGTTTTTACTGTTAGTCTTCTTTGCAAACACCATAGGAACTCCAAACTCAATTCCCGCAAGAACTGAAATCGCAATACCCGACGCTTCAATGGTGATTATTTTAGTAATCTCTTCTCCCTCAAATCTTCTTTTGAACTCTTTTGCAACTTGTTGCATAAGGTTTGCGTCAATTTGATGGTTCAAAAAACTGTCCACTTTTAAAATGTTGCCCGGACGAACCTTTCCATCCTTTAAAATTCTCTCTTTTAATAGCTTCATAAATCCCTCCATATCTTTACTAAAAGTTTACCGTATTTTCACTGCCAATTCAATGCAAATTCTTTACATATTTTATCACAATTTGCCGACATATTCTGTATAGGGTTTTAATAAATCGACAAAAAGGTTGTTGTGGGCATATCTTTTATCCTCTGGTGGCAAGGTCATATAGTCGCCATACAGGTCACTAAGATAGCTGTCATAATCACCTACTATTGGGTATATTCCTCCCTCAAAGCTGTAACTTGAATCAATATCAAAGTATTTAAGTGGAATATATGAATTTTTAATCGGCTGTTCAATAACAAAAGCGGTATCGGCATTTTCGCAATCAAAGCTCTTTAGTTTATTTGTAAGATAATTTATAACACTCTCTCTGCCAAAAATAGCACAAGCAGTTTTCGCTAAAAATGCGCGTTTTTTATCTTTCATAACATCTTTTGCCACGACAAACGATAACAGCCTTGATGTTCTCCATATTTTTTCTCTGTTTTTCTTCGTGTCAACAAATTTATATAGCGGAAAAATATCGATACAGAGCCCATAATGCATCTCTACATCTTTATAGTCGAGATTAATTGCAGTTGAGTTGTTATCGCAAATTTTAATCATCTTCAAGAAAAAGTTTTTATCAGTTAGATAATCTTGATAAAAGAGATTTTCAGGTAACTCTTTTTTAAAAGCCTCTTTAAACTTTAAAACCTCGCTCTCAAACATCAAAATATCGATATCGTCATCCCAAGGTATTACTCCCCCGTGTCGCACCGCACCGAGCGCTGAACCAAACCCGAGGTAGAACTTTATATCGTATTTTTCGCAGATATCTCTCACTGTTTCTAAAATAGAAACCGCAACCCTCTGCATCCCTATCAGTGTTTCTCTATCCAAACTATACCTCTTTTCTTAAAAACTTAATTGCAACAAACAGCCCTGAAATGCTGACAAAGCTAAGCGCCACAAACGAAACGCGATATCCAAAACCTGAAACTAAATACCCTGTCACAATAGGACCTAGCATTATCCCTGCACTATATATCGACTGGTAAATACCCATAGCGGTGGTCTTCTTCTCGTAGGGAACTACAAGCGGAGGAATAGACATAGACCCTGAAAGACCAGTCCCGAGTCCAAAACCACCGAGAAGTGTTATTATATATAAAACTGGCACCGAATATGTAACCGAGCAGAGCGCTGTGTAAAGGCTCATTGATAAAAGACTTATTATTAGTATTCTCCGAAGCCCCCATTTTGATACGAGCTTCGACCCGCACACATAGCTACCAACTAGTTGTGCCGCTGCAAAGGTCGCTGTCAATATACCGAGGTCGAAGTCGGTGGCATTAAGAGTTTGTGCAAAGCTTGAAATAAAGGTGTAAGCTGTTGCAAATGAAATAAACTGCACAGTTGCACCAAGATATGCCGCAACTAAAATATCTCTATTTTTTATAACAGAAACAAATTCCTTTACAGAAACAGGGACAACTTCCCTCTTCTTCTCAGTGCAGAAAAGAACTAAAATAGTTGCCACAAGCGACGCAGCCGCACTAGCTAAAAATGGAGCTTTGATATCTATCGCTGATGATATTAAAGCTCCTGCTAAAAGCGCAGTAAGCCGCCCTAAGCTGTTGTATACATTTATAACGCCGATGGACTTTTTGCCCTCTTCCGCCTCAAAATAGTTGTTGTACATAATAGTAACACAAACCCATGTGGAAGAGCCTATTCCTGTTAAGACGCGCAGAACTAGAAAATGCCACGCCTGCGTACTTATAAACATAAGCGCACATGCTACAAAATTGATAAAACAACCGAGCGCAATAAAAACTTTATGGTTTTGGTATTTATCGCTTATAACTCCGAGCGGTATTCTGCAAAATATCTGAGAAAAACCAACAATTCCGGATATAAGACCGATAAACTCAGGCGTAGCACCGAGGGATGATAAATTCGGGGTCATATATGATACATATGCATAGTGGGAAAACCAGAATAGAGATGTAACCATGCACAATAGCATCTTTTTTGTACTACTAACCATTATTTCCCCTTTTTAAAAGCTTATTTGCCATAGATATTATCTCTTTGAAGTTAACAGCCGCTATAACTCCCGCTATCGTAAATGCATAAACCTCGCTGTATTTTATTTCAGAGAGCATTATGACAGTTTCCGCTACAAGTAGCGCCGACATCGGTATAAATTTTATGAAATTCACTTTTATTTTTATAAACTTTCTTGTATCGATAATTCTTGTAATAAAGACAAGAAGATAGCTAATAACAGTCGCTAATGCGGCTCCTTGCACTCCCCATAAAGGGATAAGCATTATGTTTATCGCAATATTTGAAAGAGAGCCCAGCATCGAGGTATAGAGCGTTCTCATACTCTTTTTGTGAACGGTATAAACACTGCCAAGAAATGTTACAAGGCAGGAGAGCGAAGTGGCAAGCACTAAAATCGGAATATATTCCCACGAAGCATAAAAGCTCTCACTCACAAGGATACGAGTGATTATCTTTGAGCTTGCAATAAGACCCGCTGCTATTATAAAGACAATCGCTGAGTAACTGTTAAAGACGTTTGAGAAAAACTTATCACGCTCAGCGCCATCTTTTTCGCCTACTGCTGAGAGTTGCCATGAGTCGATAAATATGGTCGAAACAAGTATTACAACCGATGGCACCCTGTTTCCTATTGCATAGAGCCCATTCGCCGCCGCTGAAACAAAATATGTTACGAGATACCTGTCAGAAACATTAGTAAACCACCACGAAACCTTTGTGGGAATTAGTGGTATGCTGTACTTTAACATCTCTTTGTAGAGGGTGCGAAGCCGTTGGCGTGGCTTATAGTATCTGCGAAGCCCTCCTGCGATAAACAGAAAAACTATCGAGATAAAGTCGGCGGTGATAGTTGCCAAAACATATCCTGTTATCCCCATCTTAAATACAACAAGGAAAAGAACATTGAAGATAATGGTTGTAACAGTTGACATAACACCATCAAAGGCAAAAAGGCGGACAAGCTTTCGCCCACGGACAAACTGGGTGCACAGCGTTCGTCCGCATGCGGTCATAACATATATAACAACTAGTGGCTCATATCCTCGTATCATCTCAAGGAGCATTAGAAGTGGCGATGCTATTAGCAAAACTAAAAAGCCGAGTAGCAGAACATTAACACCAACGGTAAATACCGCCTGTTTTGAATATTTTTTATCGAGAGCAAATCTTATAACAGCGCTTCCCATTGTCAGCGAAACAATAGGCAAAAGCAGATTTGCAGTTTGAACAATTAAATCAACAACACCGTATTCGGTGGTGGTGAGCACCCTTGTATATAGTGGCATGAGAAAGAAAACGAGGAGCTTTGAGCTAAATGTGCTTATCCCAAATATTAAAGTATTGAAGACAAGCTGTCTGTACTTATTCACAAGCGCCCCCTTTTCAAAATAATTTTTCAGATAAATACTATTTTAATATTATTTAAGGCTAAAGTAAAGCGATTTTTTATTTAGCTTGTTTAGCGCCCTAAAATATTATATAATAGTTAGAGAAAAATTTTTCGGAGGAAATTATGATAGACAAAAAAGAACTTATACATCTCTACAATCTTGCCCGTTTAGACTATAAAGAGGACGAGCTAACCGACATGCAGAGCAGTATGGAAAATGTTATAAATCTTATGGATACCGTAGCACAAATCGACCTATCGGGCGTATCTGAAAACCTTCGCCCAGAAGCTACCCTATCACCACTGCGTGACGATGAGATTTTAGAGTCCCTCCCGACTGATAAGGCGCTCAAAAACGCCCCAGATAGTGCAGCTGGACTATTTAAAACAAAAAAGGTTATGGAGGATTAGTATGGCTTCGAGTAAAATGAGTATAAAAGAGATGCGAGAGGCACTTGACAGCAAAAAGATATCAGCGGTCGAGCTTGCAGAGAGCTATTTTGATAAAATAAATGCAGATGATGATAAAATCGGTGCTTTTTTAACTGTGACTAAAGATAAGGCTTTAGAAGAAGCAAAAGCTGCACAGCAGATAATAGATAGCGGGAAAGCAGGTGCGCTTTGCGGTATACCGATTGCGATAAAAGATAATATAAGCACCGAGGGTGTTGAAACCACCTGTGCTTCAAAGATGCTAAAGGGATATATTCCACCATACGATGCAACAGTTATAGAGCATCTTAAAGATGCGGGCGCTGTTATGCTTGGCAAAACAAATATGGACGAGTTTGCAATGGGTTCATCAACCCAAAACTCCTACTATAAAAAGACAAGCAATCCCCATGATATAACCAAAATCCCAGGCGGAAGCTCTGGTGGTTCTGCCGCTGCTGTTGCCGCTGATATGGCGCCTGTGTCGCTTGGTAGTGATACCGGCGGCTCTATCCGCCAGCCAGCTTCTTTTTGTGGTATAACAGGCATTAAACCCACCTATGGTACAGTTTCGAGGTATGGCCTTGTTGCTTTTGCCTCTTCCCTCGACCAGATAGGCGTTTTTGGAAATAGCGCAGAAGATTGCGCAGAGGTTTTAAATGTTATTGCAAAAAAAGATAGCCGTGATGCGACAAGCAAAGAGAGCGGTATAGCTGATTTTGGCGGCAAAATAGGTGCTGATATCAAAGGGCTGCGCATAGCAGTTCCAACAGAGTTTTTTGGGAAAGGGCTCGATACTGAGGTGCGTGAGAGCGTAATGTCGGCAGCTTCTTTCTATGAAAAAAACGGTGCAGAGCTTGTCCCTGTATCCCTCCCTTCACTTGAATATGCAATCCCCGCTTATTACCTAATCTCCTCATCTGAGGCAAGCTCAAACCTTGCTCGTTATGACGGTGTGAAATACGGTTTCTCGGCTGACGGTGAGAGCTACGACGCTATGCTTCGCCGCACAAGAAGCGAGGGATTTGGCGAAGAAGTTAAACGCAGAATTCTGCTTGGAAGCTATGCTTTAAGCTCTGGATACTTTGATGCATACTATAAAAAAGGTCTGCTTATCCGCCAGAAAATCAAAGAGGAGTTTAGCGCAATTTTTAATAGTTGCGATATAATGCTCACTCCAACAACCACAAGCACTGCCCTCTCAAAAGTTGAGAGAGAAGATCCTGTTTCGATGTATCTCTCGGATATTTATACAGTAACAATAAACCTTGCGGGACTCCCTGGAATATCGCTAAAGTGCGGTGAGGACAGCAGTGGCATGCCTATTGGTCTTCAGCTAATTTCAAACCACTTCAAAGACGATATGATAATAGGAGCGGCTGATTTTCTTCAAAAAAACAGATAGGTGATTTATGATTTTGCTAAATGATTACAGCTATTTTGATGATGTTTATAAAATGCTGACCGAGTATTTTCAATTTGATGAATACCGTCTTTATGATAATCAAAAGGCTATATTAGCTGATGATAACTACTCTTTATACCAGTTTGTCGATGACAGCACAAAAGAACTTATCGGCTTCATATCATTTTGGAAACTTCCAGATTTATATTTTATAGAGCATCTTGCAGTCGGTTTAAAATATCGCAAAGAAGGTTTTGGTGGTAAAATTTTGCAAGAGGGACTATCAAAAACCTCTGGTGATGTTGTTTTGGAAATCGAGCTCCCAAATGATGATGTGGGGCTTCGCCGTCTATCTTTTTATCAAAAAAACGGTTTCTTCCACAATGAATATAAATACGAACAACCCCCTCTAAACCAAGGTGATAAATCTATACCTATGAATATTTTAAGCTACAAAAAACCTCTCACAGAAGATGAGTTTTTGGCTGTCGCAGAAAACATTTATAAAAACATCTACAAGAAGGATATGCCTGATTTTAATAACAGGAGCTGACTTATGTATTTTATATACGGTAATAAAGAAAAAGAATATCTCAAAAGCAAAGACAAAAAACTCGGCGAGGCAATTGAAATAATTGGCGATATCAAAAGAGAACTCGACCCTGATTTGTTTTCATCTGTTGTACATCACATCGTAGGTCAGCAGATTTCAACCGCTGGTCAGCGGACTATTTGGGCAAGGCTTTTAGAGCTTCTGGGCGAGGTTAATGCAGTAACTATTTCAAATGTAGAGCTCCAAAAACTGCAAAAGTGCGGTATATCATTTAGAAAAGCTGAATATATTAAAGGGTTTGCGGAGAGTGTTGTTTCAGGTGAAATAAATTTAGAAGAGCTACCGCAAAAAACCGATGACGAGATAATTAAAATTCTGTCGTCCATAAAAGGTATCGGTGTTTGGACCGCTGAAATGCTTATGACCTTTTGTCTGTCACGCCCCGATGTTTTAAGCTATGGAGATCTCGCTATTTTGCGAGGGATGAGAATGCTCTATCGACACAGAAAAATCACTCCCACACTTTTTAATAAGTATAAAAAACGATATTCACCATACGGCACAACAGCGGCACTCTATTTCTGGGCGATAGCTGGCGGAAAAATTGAGGGACTTTCAGACCCTGCACCGAAACTTACAAAGAAACCAATTAAAAAGTAACGAGGATTTTTATGGACTTTGCAATTCACAATACAAGCATAGGTTTACTTAAATTAAGCTATAAAGATGATACCGTCTACAAAATAGAGAAACTTTTTGATAAGCCAGATGATTTTGGCACAAAAACTGCTTTTACCGACTTTGTTTTTGATGAGATAGCGCAGTATTTAAATGGTGATATCAAAAAATTCACCTTTAGATTTGAGCTTGTTGGAACTGATTTTCAAAGGAGTGTTTGGCAAGCGCTCTTGGATATCCCTTATGGTGAAACAAGAAGCTACAAGGATATCGCAAAAGCAATTGGAAATGAAAAAGCGAGCCGCGCTGTTGGTATGGCAAACAACAAAAACCCAATAATAATTGCAGTTCCCTGTCACAGGGTTATAGGTGCAAATGGCAGTCTTGTTGGATACGCCGGTGGGCTTTCCATGAAAAAATCCCTGCTTGAAACAGAGCAAAACAACACTTAATCATAACTTTTATATAAAATGAAAGCTTTCCTCAAAGGCTTTCATTTTATTTTTTATCAGCAATTTTTCATATTACTAAAACTATATGCAAGGTTGCAGATGCGCCCCGAAGCAAACGCACTGTAGTGCGTTTAATCGAACTTCGTTCGATTTTGGCGAACACATTGTGTTCGCCGCTTCGGGGCGCGAGATGCAGAAAATTTATCAAAACGCAAATTTTCAGATTTTATTTATTCGCTGCAAACAAATTCAAAATTTCAAACACCTCACTCTTATCTCTTGCAAGACACAACTCTTTTGCAACATTTATTTTGATATAAAAAATTTATTTCGCAAATCAAAAAAGCAGTGCGTTCAACAAGAATTCACTGCTTTTTATTTTCCATAAAAATTTAAACTATTAATTTTAACCTATATTTTGCTATCAATTTATTGTGCAACACTAAATTGAGTTGCAACTCGAATAATATAATCTATAAACTATCACGAAATTTTCCGCATCCTTTTTATATGTCTTCTGCGGTTGCGCTTTGGTCGTTTTTTATAGAAAAGTTTCATCAAAATCAAAAGGATAATTGTAAAGGCGAGCAGTAAAATTGTAACTAATACTATAGGATTTGACAAAAACTCCAAAGTTCGCTGTGCGGTAAGACCCGCTTGAGTTGTAAAGTTCAAATTAAGCTCTGTGTACTCACTCTTAAGCGGAATAGAAATCTCAGATGGAAAACTTCCGTTTGCCGACGGTATCATCGCAATAAACCTAAAATCACCATAATTTGTTTGGCTAACATCCAGTTTACTCGGTATATTTGTTGTATACAAAACATCATCTGAGCTAAAATCGGTATTTAAAAGGTATCTACCACCGCTACTAAGCGTCGCATTGACAATACCAACCCTGTATCTTCCATCGTAAACATCTATGGCTATCGGCTCTACATCCGAAGCTAAAAAACTAACCTCTCTAAAATTCTCAAACCCATAATCAAGCAGTTGCTCTGTGTCGTTATAGCTAACTGATGCCGATGATGCCCCCATAACAACCGCAATTAGCTCTCTGTTTCCACTCTTTGCAACGGTGACTTTTGTATGCTGTGCAGCAACTGTCCAGCCTGTTTTTCCGCCCCAAGCAGCTTCATAATACTGCTCACGCTCAGGATTAATCATATAGTCTATGCTGTTTATATCGCGCTCATCAGATAGATTAGTCGCCGCCATATCGTACTCTATACTGCTAAATATACTGTTAAACTCTGAATTTTGTATCGCTATTCTCGTCATTATCGCCATATCATAAGCGGTTGTCTGATGAAAACTATCGGGCAACCCGTGCGGATTTGTAAAAAATGTATCATAAGCTCCAGCAGACGCTGCAAACTCATTCATTAAACTGGCAAACCCTTCAATAGACCCTGAAATCCCCTCTGCTATTACGTTGCAAGCATCATTTGCAGACCATAGCATCGATGCATACTGCATATCTCTGTGGGTAACTACCTCACCAGGAATAAGCCCCGCAGTTGTAGCTTCGGGGATTAAATCTATCGCTCTATCGCTTACCGTATACCTATCTTCTGCACCGCCATAAAGCACCGAGAGATAGATAGTTACTATCTTCGTAATGCTTGCTGGCGCCCGCACCTCTCGCATATTCTTCTCAAACAAAACCTGACCGGTAGACGCATCAATAAGTACAGCTGAAGCGCTCCCAATATACGGGACAGCTGCCGCTTTCGTTTCTGTCGGCATTATATTCATAAACAATATTATACTTAAAACAACCGCCGATAATCTTTTAATCAACTTATATACTCCACATCTTTATTATTGCCTCTATATAATTATGCACAGCCTCATTTAAAAATACAAATAAATTAAAATATTTATAATATTTAGAAGAAACATAAAAAGTAATAACTAATAGTGAATAGGTACTATCGCAACTACCTTATAAATACATTTTATAATATACTATCTTTATTTACAACAAAAAAATGCCACAGTGAAATAAAAATTTCACTGTGGCGTGCTTTGATAGTTTTATTCGGCAAATCCTGATTCAACAAGTTTAACAAGTCCATCGACTGCTTCAACTTCATCTGATCCATCTGCAATGATTTTAATTGCAGTTCCACCGATAATTCCCAGCGATAAAACGCCGAGCAGACTTTTTGCGTTTACTCTTCTATCTGTCTTTTCAATCCAAATTGAAGCTTTAAACTCATTCGCCTTTTGGATAAAAAACGTTGCAGGTCTTGCATGAAGTCCCACTTGGTTTAATACCGTTACCTCTTTAACTAACATAATTAGATCTCCCTCAATAATAATAGCCTTATAAGTACATTAGGTCACTTATATTATAACAATTATTATTTCCTTAGTCAAAGGTTTTGACCAGTTATTAAATTTTTCTAAAAGTATTATAAACATTCTAATTATATTAACGAAAGTGTTGTGCAATATTCACATAATATTTTCAACACTATTTGTTATAATTCACTATGGTTTTTCTCACTCATCAAACGCTTTATCCAGCTTATTTTTCAAGTAAATCGGGTCTTTTTTCCTGGGTTACGCGAATTTTCTCATTTTTGCGAAAAATGTCGATTTTCGCATGATTTCCAGACAATAATACCGCAGGAACTTCCATTTCACGCCAAATCGCAGGCTTTGTGTACTGCGGATGTTCAAGATATCCGTCAAAATGACTATCGCCTTCAAAACAGCTTTTGTCAGACAGCACACCATCAATCTGGCGCACCACCGAATCAACAAAAGCAAGGGCCGGAATTTCCCCGCCAGTTAGGACATAATCCCCGATTGAAACTTCACAGTCGACAATCAAATCGATAACACGTTGGTCAACACCTTCATAATGCCCACAGAGGATAAAAATATTATCTTTTAGGAGCGTTTCGCTTATAACCGTTTGATTTAAAACTCTGCCCTGAGGCGACATATAGTAGACATAAGGCTTTTCCCCTATCTCTGAAGCAACACTCTCAAAACATCGATAGATAGGCTCTGCACTCATAACCATCCCCATACCGCCACCATACGGTGTGTCGTCAACATGACGGTGTTTGTTGTCGCTAAAGTCCCGAATGTTATGGCAGTGCAACTCAAATTTATTTGAGGCGAGCGCTCTACCTGTTATGCTCGATTTCAAAACCGTTTCAACCATCTCGGGAAAAAGCGTAGCAATATCAATTCTCATCGTTCAAAAGTCCCTCTATTGGCCTTATATATACTGTTTTATCTTCAAGCGAAATTTTCGGCACAATCTCAAGCACCGCTGGAATTAAATATTCTTTATCATTATTTTTGACTATGTATATATCGTTTGCAGGGTTTTGAACAACCTCTGAAATTTTCCCATAGCACTCATCTGTGTCAATATCAACAACAGATAGACCTATCAAGTCGACGATAAAAAACTCATCATTTGAAACTTTTATCGCGTTTTTATCTATATATATTTTCACCCCGACAAGCTTTGTCGCATCTTCAACTGTATCAAAACCAACTATTTTAAGGACAGCTTGGTTTTTCTTGTATTTAAGCCTGTCTATTTTATAAACATCGCTTCCAAATTTCGCTTCCTTTATACCCTCAAAAACCTCAGGACCGTTAGCATAGACATTTACACGCACTTCACCTAAAAGTCCATGTGCCGCCACTACTTCTGCCGCAAGAATATAATTTATCATAATTTCCGCCTTTTTAATAGTAATCAATTCTAACTAATTTTAACATGTGTTTTCAGACAAAGCAGAGCCATGTCTTTTGCAATATTGTCGCGGCTCTCACTATCGCTTCAACCCATCTCTTGCAATAATGTATCTGAAAGATTGTATGAAACTAAAACTTCTCAAAGTAAGCTTTATACCCCTTATATGCCATGTAGGTATCAATCTTTGAGGCAACTTCAAATGGTGCGTGCATTGAAAATAGCGGAACACCGATATCGATAGTGTCGATATCAAGTCTTGCGAGAAATCCAGCAACGGTACCGCCGCCGCCAACATCAATTTTGCCGAGTTCAGATGCTTGCCATAATACTTCTTCACTGTCAAGAAGGTCGCAAACCCTCGTCATAAACTCACTTGTAGCCTCACTTGCACGGCCTTTTCCACCGCCACCTGTGTACTTTAATATATTAACTCCATAGTTCATATAGGCTGAGTTTTTACGCTCATAAACCTCTGGAAAATGCGGATCAAAAGCAGCTGTAACATCCCCCGAAAGACAGGTTGAACTGCTGAACACTATATTTTCATCAACCCCTTCTTGCTTTGCAAGCTGTGCAATGTTGTATCTGAAATACATAGCGTTAAGCCCTGTAACGCCCTCACTGCCTATCTCCTCTTTATCTGCAAGGATAACACAAGCTGTTTTGTTTGGAGCTTTCACATCGAGAAGCGCTTTGAGCGCTGTATAGCTACAAATCCTATCGTCGTGCCCATATCCGCCGACAAAACTGCGGTCAAGCCCAACATCACGAGCTTTGTAAGTTGGCACAACCTCGATATCTGCAGTTAGCATATCCCTCTCTGTTATACCGTATTTATCATACAAAAGCTTTAGGAGGTGAAGTTTTACCCGCTCCCCAGTTTTCTCATCGCCCTCCATTGCAGAAGCTGCAAGGAGATTTAAATTCTCCCCAACTATTCCCTCACCAAGCGTTTTAGTCATCTGGTCTTTTGCAAGGTGTGGAAGAAGATCCGAAATATAGAATACAGGGTCGCTCTCATCTTCGCCGATAACGATTTTAACGCTGCTGCCATCTCTTTTTGTAACAACGCCGTGGATAGCGAGCGGTATAGTCAGCCACTGGTATTTTTTAACACCGCCGTAATATCTTGTTTTAAAGTAGCCAAGTTGCGCTTCCTCATAGACTGAGCGAGGTTTGAAATCAAGCCTTGGCGCATCGATATGAGCGGCTACGATATTAACGCCCTTTTCGATAGGCTGGCTTCCGATAGTTACAAAAACTATCGACTTATCTCTATTATTAAAATAAATTTTATCGCCTTTTTTGTATTTCTTGCCCTCTTCAAACGGCTTAAATCCACACTCAGTTGCAAGCGCTACCGAGCTCTCAACAGCCTCTCTCTCGGTCTTTGAGCTATCGAGATAGCTTTTGTAGCCCTCACAGAAATCAAACGCTATTTTAATCTCGCTCTCATCTAAAACCTCCATGCCGTTTTTCGGTTTAAATAGCAGCAAATCCTCAAGTTCTTTAGTCTTTTTTGAGCTCATATTTTTCCACAATCTCCTTTACCTTTTCTATAAATTCCCTCTCGCTTTTATCGTTATTTATTATAGTTGCGCCACATTTTTCATAAAACTTTACATTCTTTTGATTTTGAATTCTCTTGATAGCCGCTTCTTCACTGATATTATCTCTCATCATGGCTCTTTTTATGAGCGTTTTTTCTGGCGCCAATACTGCAAAAATTTCATCGCAACTAAAATCAACACCACTCTCATATAAAAGCGGAATATCGAGCACCACCCTATTCGAAATATCAACTCGCCGCTTTATCTCATCGTCCACCTTTTTATGGGTAATCTCCCCGAGCACTTTAAGCTTTTCTTTATCTGAAAAGACTATTTTCGCAAGCTCTTTTCTGCAAACTGCTCCCTCTTTAAAAATCCCCTCGCCGAAAGCTTCGAGAAGCTTCGCATCATACACTCCACCATTGAGCAAAAAATGGTATATCTCATCTGCATTAATATGGGTGTACCCAGAGCTCTCAAAAACCTTGCAAAAGGTCGATTTTCCGCCATTTGAAGGCCCCGTTACTCCAATAATAGTTTTAGACATATATCACCTCAAAGCAAACTGCTCGTAGAAGTCTGTTTGCGACTGCAAACCCTATTCCAGACTCCTCTGAAATTCTAATATACCCCTTTTCAACACCAAGTTTATCGAGTTTACGCAGTGATGTATAGAGCCTTTTAGCTATCTCTTCGCTGTTGTTTTTATCACCTATGACTATTGTTTTGCAGTTCAGGTTTGCTACATCAGCACTGTAACAAATCGCCGCTATATTATCGGTTTGTGTATTTATAAACTTCGCAAACTGCTCGTCACTCCCACTTATAGCAACAAGCGGAGTTTTTGGGCTATAGTGCCTGTATTTCACACCGGGCGAGCGCACTGCCACGCCATCTATCGGTTTTTCCATTACCGCTTCGTCAACTAAGACCTCACCGATAACAGCTTCTATCTCCTCTTTGGTGACTTTGCCAGGTCTTAAAATTCTCGGTGGCGTTGTAAGCAGTGTTAAAACAGTTGACTCAACTCCGACTTCACAGTCGCCCCCATCTACAATATAAGGCACTTTTCCGCTTAAATCAGCTACTACATCCCGCACTCTCGTAGGGCTTGGTCTACCGCTAATATTTGCAGAGGGCGCCGCAATAGCGCAACCACTCGCCTTAATTATTTCCCGCGCAATCTCGTGGTCAGGTATACGAACACCGATAGAGTCGAGCCGCCCGCTTGTTGCAAGTGGAACATTATCGCTCTTTTTGCAGATAATCGTGAGCGGACCTGGCCAGAATTTTTCTGCGAGTTTGTAGGCGATATTTGGAATATCAACCCATAATTTATCTATATCTTTTGCATCAGAAATATGGACGATAAGCGGGTTATCGCTCGGTCGCCCTTTCGCTTCAAAAATTTTATTCACTGCATCTTCTGATAGCGCATTCGCACCAAGCCCATAAACCGTCTCGGTAGGGATAGCAACAACCTCGCCTTTTGCAATAGCTTTTGAGGCGGTTTCGATATCTTCTTTTAGCGCTCCGCTCAGTATTTCGGTATTCAATATTATTCTCCCGATGCTTTTAATTTCTCCGCTTGGTCCGCAGTAATAAGCGCATCAACAGTTTCATCAAGGTCGCCGTTGAGTATTGCTTCAAGCTTATAAAGGGTAAGCCCTATTCTGTGATCAGTCATGCGCCCTTGTGGATAGTTGTAGGTTCTTATTCTCTCGCTTCTGTCCCCTGTACCCACCTGCGCTTTTCTCTCGCTTGCTATTTCAGCTTCCTGCTCACGCACCGACTGCTCATATAGCCTTGCACGGAGAACTTTCATCGCCTTATCTTTGTTTTTATGCTGGCTTCTCTCATCCTGACACTCGACAACGAGTCCGCTCGGAATATGGGTTATCCTAATGGCTGACTCGGTTTTATTAACATGCTGACCACCGGCACCACCGGCACGGTAGGTATCTATCTGCAAGTCGGTCGGGTTTATTGATACCTCAACCTCTTCAACTTCTGGGAGCACCGCAACAGTTACGGTTGATGTGTGGATACGCCCCGAGGTTTCTGTTTCAGGAACACGCTGAACACGATGGACTCCACTCTCAAACTTAAGTTTTGAGTAAACTCCCTCGCCCTCAATTGAAAAACTTATCTCTTTGTATCCACCAAGACCTGTTGGGTTTTCTGATAGCACTTCTGTTTTAAATCCCTTTTGGTCGGCGTACATGCTGTACATACGAAATAGCGAGTTTGCAAAAAGCGCCGCCTCGTCGCCGCCAGCACCACCACGAATTTCAACGATAACAGAGCGTTCGTCGTTTACATCTTTTGGCAACAACAACACTTTAAGCTCTGACTCGAATTTCTCCATACTCTCTTTAGAGTCCTCATATTGGAGCTGAACCATCTCTTTAAACTCTTTATCCATGCCGCCGCTACTAAGCAGTTCTTTTGCCTCATCGAAATCGCCTTTTGCCGTTTCAAACTCTATAAATTTCTCAACAATAGGTGTCAACTGCTTGTGCTCACGCATAAGCGATTTATACCTATCTTGATCGCTTATTACCGCCATATCTGTAAGCATCTCGTTTATCTCTTCAAAGCGCTCTTTTACCGCTGTTAATTTATCTATCACCGTTATTCACCTATTACCTTTTTAATCTTTTTTTCTATTTTATTTCGTGGCACCATTATGAGATGACCGCATTTCTCGCATTTGATTTTAAAATCCATCCCAACACGCAACACCTCAAAAATATTCGAGCCACATGGGTGGTTTTTTTTAACCATTATTTTGTCACCAACTTTAATTTCCACATAACTCCCCACCTTAAAAATACTTCTTTAAAATTTTATCATAAATTGGCTTTTATATCAATAATAATATACCCTTGTATCCGCATATAATTTAGAAATATTAAAAGATGGGGGTTTTAAATTTGATTAATCAATTTCCCGAAGGAATTCTATGGAAAAGCAGTGAAAACAGGGAGAATATAGAGACTATTGATGCTATTGTCAATTCGTTTGTAAACAAAAAGACTGTCGAGGTAATGGCAACTCGCTGCGACTCTATGCAAAATATAGTAGTTGATTTTGGCCCAGCGACCGGCGTTATACCACGAAGCGAAGCTCTCTACTCTCCCACCCTGCGCATTAAAGATATAGCTATTATAAGCAAAGTTGGAAAGCCTGTTGTCGCAAAGATAACATCTGTCAATTTCTCAGGGCAAACACCAGAAATCACCCTTTCGAGAAGAGCTGTTCAAAAAGAGTTTTACGACTTCTTTTTAGAAAACCGAAAAGTTGGAAATGTAGTTATTGGGAAAATCACCCACATCGATAGCTTTGGCTGTTTTGTTGATATCGGTTGCGGAATAATAGCACTGCTCCCTATTGATATGATTTCTGTTTCAAGGATAGAGAACCCAAAAGACAGGTTTTATGTAGGGCAAACTATTAAGGCAGTTGTAAAGAATATGGATGATGGAAAAATACTGCTCTCACACAAAGAGCTCCTTGGCAGTTGGGAGGAAAACGCCGCTCTTTATTCTGTCGGCGAGACAGTTTTCGGCGTTGTTCGCACTATTAAAGAGTACGGCATATTCGTCGAGCTCACCCCAAACCTCGCAGGTCTTGCAGAATTTCGTGATGATATTGAAGTGGGCGACTGCGTTTCTGTCTATATCAAGAATATAATCCCCGATAAGATGAAGATAAAGCTTGTTATAATTTCGAAGAGCGAGCAGACTGAAGCCACTCAAAAAATAAACTATTTCGAAGATAAAAAACACATCGACAGTTTTATCTATTCACCACTAAATTCTTCCAAAAAGGTTGTTACCTATTTCTAATTTAAAAAATATATGATAAAATAAGTTTATGAAAAAGAGAGTTTACATAAAGCTTATTTTATCTGGCGCTTTTCTGTTAATTTCATACCTTTTAATTCTCGCCGCAAACTATTTCGATGGATTTGCGGCTTTTTGGGTTGCTCATATCTATCCCATATTTGCAGTTATTTTTGGTTTTATCCCCTCTATTCTCCCCTTTTCTGTCACCGAAATATCTATAATTGCAATTTTTTTGGTGCTTTTACCATTTTGCATCTACAAGCTCATCAAAATCCGCAAATCTAAAATACTAAACTATATCGCAACAACCACCCTAACAGTTGCAGCCGCCTTTTTTCTATATACTCTGCTGCTCGGCATAAACTACTACCGCCCTACCTTTTCAGACTACACAGAAACCACTCCAGCAGAGGGCTATGGAGCGAAAGAGCTGTTTGAGCTATCGGTTTTTCTTGCCGCAGAAACAGAGAAATATGTAGGAGATACTATAAGAGATGAGCAAAATGTTATGGTGCTTGCATCTTCTGACAGCGAAACTCTGGCTAATGCATACAGCTATTTCGAGGATTTTTCAGAAGAGTACGACTTTTTAAACACAGGAATAGTTCCGCCAAAATCGGTGATATTTTCAGTTGGCATGAGCTATTGGGATATAACCGGTATCTTCTTTCCGTTTTTTTGCGAGCCTAATGTCAATACCGATGTCCCTGATTTCGTTATACCATTCACCGCCATGCATGAGCTCACTCACGGAGCATCATTTATGAATGAGAGCGAGGCAAATTTTGTTGCATTTTTAGCTTGTATTTCATCTGACGACACCGATTTTTTATACAGCGGATACTTAAATGCACTTCGCTATAGTTTAAGTTCCCTCTACCGCGCAGACCCGACACTCCACGCAGAGATTTATAATTCATTATCTTTTGAAATAATCACCGACCTTGCATATAACAGCTACTACTGGAGCCAGTTTGATACGGTTATTGCCGAGGTTTCAAACAATTTAAACGACAATTTTCTAAAGGCAAATAACCAACAAGACGGCATTATAAGCTACGGCAAGATGACCGACCTACTTGTAACCTATTACGAGAATTTGTAATTAGCGATACTTTCATTCTAAAATAATATATCTACTTTAAATCGGGCAAGAATTTGTGTGCAACGCACCCATTTTCCTGCCCGATTTGTGTCTTTTTTGTGCCCTCACAAAACAGGAAATCACAATGGAGGAATAAACGTTTTACAATAAAGATAACTATTACTATAATAAGAAGTGGAATTAGTATTTATGCCACTAAAATGACACATTTTTCCGTTATTTTGTTTGTTTTTTTCTATAAACTTTGTCTATAATAAGGATTGTTTTAACGGCTTCATTTATATATACTGAAATTACAGAAAATAATCATAACGGCTTTAAAGGAGGTCATAATATGAAAAAGGTTAAAATCGTTATAGCTGTTTTAGTTGTTGTTGGCATTATAGGCGGAATCGCTATTTTCAGTGCGACAAAAGCGCCGGATATCACATATGATGCGCCGGATGATACAGTTATTCTTGCAGATGAGGTGGATTTAGATATGTTAATCGAAGAAAAAAACTTGAGTACTATTTATTTTGCCGGCGGATGTTTCTGGGGCGTTGAAGAGTATTTCGCGCGAATTGCGGGAGTATATGACGCAGAGTCTGGATATGCAAACGGCAACACCGAAAACCCAACCTATGAAGAGGTCATATACGACCAGACAGGGCATGCAGAGACGGTTAAGGTGGTGTATGACAGCAACCAAGTAACGCTAAAAGAGCTCTTAGATAAACTCTTCTTAGTAGTAGACCCAACATCGGTAAATCAGCAGGGAAATGACATCGGTATTCAGTATCGCTCAGGCGTTTACTACACAGATGAAGCCGACAGAGCAGTTATTGATGAGGCTATAAAAGAGCTCGAGTCGCAGTATGATAAAGAGATAGCTGTCGAGGTTTTACCTCTTGATAACTACTACCCCGCCGAGGATTACCATCAAGACTATCTGCAAAAAAATCCAAACGGATATTGCCACATCGACCTTAATGCATCGGCAAAAGAGACCGCTTTAATCGACGCTTCAGATTATCTTCTACCCACGGAAGAAGAAATAAAAGCAATGCTCACATCCCAGCAGTATGCCATAACACAGAATGAAGCAACAGAGATTGCATTCACCCATGAGTATGATAAGCTGTTTGATGTTGGTGTTTATGTAGATATAGTAACAGGTGAGCCACTCTTCCTATCAACCGATAAATTTGATTCAGGTACTGGCTGGCCGAGCTTTACAAGACCTATTTCCGAAGAGGTTTTAATTGAAACTGAGACCACATCTTTTGGGGTTTATAAATCAATTGAGATTAAAAGCAGAACTGGGCTAAGCCATTTGGGTCACGTTTTCGATGACGGCCCACCTACGGATGGTGGTTTGAGATACTGTATAAACGGCGATGCACTTCGATTTATACCATACAATTCAATGACAGCCGAGGGGTATGGATATCTAAAACATCTTCTTGAGAATGATAGCTCGGT
>CAYJJJ010000016.1:0-8359 GCA_964370465.1 uncultured Oscillospiraceae bacterium | reverse complement strand
AAAATCCTCTATTTTCATCGGGCGGTCAAAATAGTACCCCTGTCCTTTTATACAGCCCATTTCTTTTAGGATATCACATTGAACCGAGCTCTCAACACCCTCTGCTACTGATACAAGATTATTTAGCTTATCGCATAGCGTTATAGCAACTTCTGTGAGCGCTCTCGATTTCTCGTCTTTTTCGATGTCATTTATAAGCCGCATATCCAGTTTGACCTCATCGAAATCGGATACGATAAGAGAAGTTAAATTTGAGTATCCGCTGCCGAAATCATCAAGCGAAACCATAAATCCAGCATCTGAGAAATCTTTTATAATCTGCGACAGAACCTTTTCGGTTATACCGTTAATTGTCTCGGTGATTTCAACAACTATTTTATCGTGAGGTATTCCATAGCTATCACAAATATATGAAAAACTCTCGACAATTCCCTTCTCTGCTATTGTCATCCTCGAGCAGTTGACGGCAATTGAATCTATATTATCATATCCTGCTTCATTCCAAGTTTTTATTGTTTTGCAGATAGTTTCAAGAACGAATAAATCAATCTTTGAAACTATACCCTCTTTCTCATAGAACGGAATAAAGGCGTTCGGCGGTTGAATAGCACCGCTTGCATCATATCTGCGAACAAGCGCCTCCGCACTCTCTGTTTTCCCCGATGCGAATGATATCTGTGGTTGCAAATAAACGACAAATTTTTCGTTTATAATCTCCATCTCTAAGTTTTTTGCAAGAATTCGAGTGTATTTCTCGCCGTCGTAAAGATTTTCAATCTTTGCAGATAAGCTCTCAAAGTTTTTATTCCAAGTGTATCCAAGTGAAGCTGTAAAATCTTTTTCAACTGACAAGCTCTTCTTTAGTGCTAAAATGTTATCTTCAAAATTCTTTTCGCTTATATTTTCTTTTAATACGACAAATTCATCGCCGCCAACTCGATAAACATCTTCGCCAAATATATTTCTCAAAAGAGAGGCTAAACGGATTAGTATCTCATCGCCAAACAGGACACCCTTAGAGTCATTTATTGCCTTTAGCTTTGCGATATCGATATAAAGAACACCCATACTCTCAATATGTTTTTTATCGAGATTTTTTAGCGCGATATTGTAGCTATGCCTGTTTTTGCTACCTGTGAGGGTATCATAAAAACTGAGCTTTTTCAGAACTGTTATAAGCTCTGTCTGGTCGAGGAAACTCGAAATAAATTTTGCAACTGATCCTATTGTTTCAACTTTATCTAAGTTTACCTTCGGATTATCAACACCGACAAAACCTGTGACATCATCATTCTCTATAAAAATCGAGCTTAGAATAACACTCGACATCATATGCACAGCCATCAGCTTTTCTTTATCTGCATCACCGCCAGCACTCATATTTTCCATCACCTGATAAAAGGCGCTTTCGTTTTTGAATTTATTAAATATATATTCAAGGTGCTTGGTTGGAATGTTTTGAAACTTATCTTTTATTGCATACTCATCTTTTCTTGCAAACTCATATGTGTTGCTTACACTTTTTCTATCTTCAGAGAGCTCAAATATATAGCTTCTATCGGCATCGTAAAACTGCGCTACCGCATTTAAAAGCAAATCAATTGAAACATCAGGCTCTTTCCCCGAATGCAACAACTCAACACAACTTGATATAAACTGCTCATCTACAAGCTTTTCCTTTAGCTCCTTCTCAAGCTCTGTGACCTTTGATATATCTGTTGCAATTTCAAGCCTTGCAATTCTGCCCTCAAAAGATATTAAGCTATCTTTTAGCAAAAAACTTTTTCTGAGCATTGGATTATAGAAAGACCACTCATAATAGCTATCTGTATTTAAAAGATGATTTGTACAAAACTCACAAGGCGCATCTTTCCCCTGTAATATTTTATAGCATTTCTTTCCTTTCCACTCGTCATCCGACTTCAAACCAACAACCTCTTTTGCCGCTAAGTTTAGGTGCAGGAGCTCATAGGTATTCGTATCTGAAACATATACAACACTATCAATGCTATCGAGTATTTGAGTGGAGTTTCTATTTGATTCTGCGAGTTTGTTTACCTCATCACGCAGATGAGCACCTTGCAAGATAATTGATAAAAGCTTGCCTATATACTGCAAACTATTTATCTCTCGCTCAGTCCATACCCTTGTTTTAGTACAGTCGTCAAGACCGATAAAAAAGGTCATTTCCCCATCTCTTTTAACCTGAGCATGGACAAAAGAAATAATACCCTGACCCGCCATAACTTCAAATGCAGTATCATGTTCCAGGGTTTCTCTCAAATTATTTGTATATATAATTCCATTGTGCGCTTTTGCTATAAAATCAACAAATGATTCTTTCGGTATATTCTGCAGCCCCTCTATCTCACTGCTTATCCCCTCTTTGCAAAATTCAAAAGTGTTATTATAGCTCGCACCATTATCTAAACTTTCAAATATATAGCTTCTATCAGCATCATACTTCTGACATAGGTATTTAAGAGCTAGGTTAATAGAGGTTTCATCTCCATTTCTCTCATATAAAATATCGAAAACCGCTGAAATAAGTTCGTAATCAAAAAATGCACCTGCAATTCTATCTGCATTATCCACCTTTGAACTATTTCTAATTATACCGTCGTTTAATGTTGCATCGAAAAAATCCCGTTCATTTTTATCCACTGCCATAAAATTCTCCTAAAACAAAAACACTCAACTTCCTTATCATATTTATCCATAATAATTATATCATATCGCATAATAAAAAGTAAACAACTAATTAAAGCTGTGTATTTGCTTATTATTTTTTCAACACTATATATTTTATACATCGGTTATTTTATTCTCTTCAATGCTATTTTGTGATAATTATATATTTCAAAAAAACTGTTTGATTTTAAGTCTATTTTTCTGTATCATAAAGATATACAAAACTTTTAGGAGGTTACATATGAAATTTGAGCCTATAACCCTTTTAATACGAGGTGCAAACGTTTATAACAGCTATTTAAAGAAATTTGTTGTTGCCGATGTTGCGATTATCGACGACAAAATTCTCGCAGTTGACAAATCAGGCACACTAAAAGGCGAAACAGAGATAGATGCAAGTGGCAAATATCTCATTCCGGGACTTATTGATATACATATGCATATCGAGAGCTCGATGATAACTCCCGCTGTTTTTGCCGCAAGGGTTGCTCAGTGCGGTGTCACAACAATCGTTGCAGAGCCCCACGAAATAGCAAATGTGTTTGGTGTTAAAGGTGCTCTCGATATGATTGAGGCTTCAAAAAACTGCCCCATAGACATATTTTTCGGAATACCTAGTAGCGTTCCCGCTTCAAATGCCACCCTCGAGGGAACTGGTGGCGCTATAACATGTGAGGATATGAAAGCGCTTTTAGAAAACCCCGCTGTTGTATGTGTCGGCGAAGTTATGAATTACAGGCAGGTTATAGTCGAAAACGACCTTGAAATAACAAAATTCCTCGACTACCTTCGAAATAAAGACCCCAAATTCCCGATAGAGGGGCACTGTCCATCTCTTGTCGGCAGCGACCTTGCGAGGTTTTTATACCTTGGAATTAATGCCGACCATACAGAACATACCATCGAAGAGTTCATCGACCGTTTCGAGATGGGAATGTTTGTCGAGCTTCAGGAAAAGACCATAAACAAAGATGTCATCGACTATATAATTAAAGAGAATTTATATGAGCATTTTTGTTTCGTCACAGACGATGTTATGCCGGATATCCTCGCCAAAGAGGGGCATTTAAATCTGCTACTAAAAGATGCAATAAAGCTCGGTATGCGCCCTGAAGATGTGATATATAACGCAACATATACCCCTGCTCGCCGTATGCAAATGTTTGATAGAGGGGCAATTGCACCAGGAAAAATCGCCGACTTTGTTCTGCTTGAAGATTTAGAAACATTTAAAATCAGCGAAGTTTACAAGAACGCAAAAAGAGTAGACAATTTAAGCACACCGCAAAGCCAGAGCTTCCCCGAGGAATACTATACAAGCGTTAAGCTAGGTAAACTCACCGCAGATGATTTTGTAGTAAATGTCGGCGGAGATGATAGGACTGTTACTGTTCGTGTAATTGAAGTTCAGCCAAACGCCACTCAAACGATACCTTCAACAACCACTATGGAGGTTAAAGCTGGGAAACTACAATGGGAGGATAGCGGATATCTTCTCACCGCAGTATTTAATCGGTACGGCAGTGGCGAAGTTGGCTTTGGATTTTTAGGTGGTGTCTGCCATAAAAATGGCGCTATCGCTTCTACCTATGCACACGATTGCCATAATCTATTAGTCGCAGGAAACAATATCGACGATATTCTAACTGCCGCTAACAGAGTTATTGAGCTCGGAGGTGGATTTGTTGTTTCAAACAAAGCAGATGTTATAGCAGAGCTTCCGCTGTCGGTCGGCGGAATAATGTCTGATAAATCAGTTGAAGAGGTTGGCGCTGCACTTGCAAAGGCGAGAGAGGCGATGAACGCTTTAGGGTACAACCATCAAAACCCATTTATGTCGTTTGGTACACTCGCCCTCGCTGTAAGCCCTGCACTAAAAATCACCGACAAAGGACTTATAGATGTCAAGGCATCGAAAATAGTACCGCTTGTAATCGAGTAAAATCCAAACCGATAAAAGATAATTTAACTAAAAAACCCCATCGGCATAGCCGATGGGGTTTTGTTATAATATGCTATCTTAAAATTTCGCCTCGCTGTGTCATTGTTGCCGCTGCAGCATTTGATTCGTCTGTATCAACATGCATAGCAGTTGCAAAATTCTCATTTACACGCACAACAACATCGTCAAAAATTAGGCTTCTTCCCTCTGTTGTTACTTTCACCTTGACAATCTCTTTGTCCGATACGCCGAGTTTCACAGCATCGTCTGGTGTTGTGTGTATATGTCTTTTAGCAGCGATAACACCCTCTGAAATCACAACCTCACCCGCAGGGCCGATTAACTTACATCCGCCGCTGTTTGCAACATCACCGCTCTCACGGATAGGTGCCGCTACTCCGAGTACACGAGCATCAGTTAGTGAAACTTCAACCTGAGTTGCAGGTCTTGTTGGGCCTAGAATTATAACATTTGGAATGCTCTTTTTAGAACCCTCTATAGTTACCCTCTCTTCACAAGCGTATTGTCCTGGTTGTGATAAATCTTTTTTCGGGGTAAGCTTCGCTCCCTCCCCAAACAATATTTTGAGGTCCCCCTCAGAAAGATGCACGTGACGCGCAGATGTTTCAACAATAAAATCCATTTTTACTCCTCCTTAATATAGCAAGCGCTCGGTGTCAGAACGCTGAGATTTAAAAGCAAAACTACCACTCTTTTGAATAAAACACAAATTGTTAAATGCAAATTTTCATCATGTAGTTCTTAGTTTTTCACCGCTAGCTCTCATCTCCATCTGTTTTACAGACGCTATATTAATAATATACTAAAGAGGCAGTTTTTTCAATATTTATTTTGCTTCTGCGCTATATTTTAACACTTTTTTCACAGATTTCGCTACAACGTAAGCTACTAGATATTTCAAAATATCAAATGGTATATATGGTAGCGCTACCGTCAGCAATGCCGTCTGTATTTCCACTCCCAAAACATAGGCATACCAAAGGGTGCCGAGGACATAGCAAACTATTGTCGATAAAGCAAGTGCTGTGATATGTGATATCAGTTTCCCATTTTTCGCAACTGCACTTACAATAAAAGCCATAATCGGATAAGCAATTATAAACCCACCAGTAGGCCCCATTATCTTGCCTATTCCAGAACCAAATCCCGCAAAAACCGGAAGTCCGACAATTCCAAGCAGAATATAAACCACAATTGCAATAACCGCTTGATTTCGCTCAAGGGTGAGTCCTGTTAGATATATTGCGAATATCGACATCGAAAACGGCACAAGCCCTGTCGGTATCGTTATCTGTGAGCAGATTATCATTATTGCAGTAAAAAGCGCTGTTTGTGTTATTGTTTTTGTCTTCATAATATCCCTCCATCCAGAGATATTATAAATCACAAACAACCTATTGTCAACCTAAATATTTTATTGCGGTGACAATATCGTCATCTTCAAACCGCACTTCTATAGTTGATATATCTTTTTGTGAAATCAGAGCATTTGCAATTTTTGTTTCTATCTCTTCTTTAAAGTACCTGCCGACCGCCCTTGCGCCGAATCTGCTGTCGCAGTTCTTCTTTGCAATATTCAAAACTTCTTCATCGGTGTAGAGCAGGTCTATTTTTCTTTCACTAAGCCGAGATTTTAACTCCTCGAAGTTATTGACAACTATCTTTTTAATATCTTCTATCTGCAAGTCGTTAAAAAACACAATTTTATCTACTCTATTTAAAAATTCAAGGCTAAACCTATCTGAGAGCGCCCCTGTCTGCGGCGATTCGCCTCCCTCCAAAAATCCGAGCTGACGCTTTGTGCCTTTTGCCTTAATATTAGAAGTGAATATTATAACTGTGTTTTTAAAGCTTATCATCCGACCTGTGCTGTCAGCTGTCTGGCCGTAGTCCATTATCTGTAGCAGAAGATTATAGATTGATTCATTCGCCTTCTCTATCTCGTCGAATAAAACTACTGAAAACGGCTTATTTTTAACGGCGTCGGTTAGTTTGCCACCCTCCCCGTACCCTACATATCCCGGCGGTGAGCCTATAAGCGCACTTGTGCTGTGTGCCTCTGAATAGTTTGACATATCAAGTCTTATAAGGGAATTTTCAAAGAACAGCTCTTCTGCAAAAAGATTTGCAAGATAGGTTTTTCCTGTGCCCGAGCTTCCCGAAAAGAAGAAAACAGCAAGGGGGCGGTTTTCGTTTTTTATCCCAGCACTATTTATCATCATCGCATCTACAACCGCATCGACTGCCGTATCTTGCCCTATGATTTTGCTTTTAATTCTCTCTTTCATCTCTTTGTAATCTGATAATTCTCCCGTTCTTATCTTCTCAATCGGCACTTTGCTCATTGAGCTTAGTGCGCGCAAGACATCCTCTTCACTAAGACTTCCTCCACCACGATTTTTTGAAGTTGCCGCAGCTTCATCGAGCAAATCTATTGCAACATCAGGCAGAAACCTTGCGTAAATATATATTTTTGATAGTTTTACTATCGTATTCAAAAGCTCATCGTCTATCTTTATCCTGTGGTGCTCTTCAAACTGCGGTTTTATATTTCGAAGCATTACTACAGCATCAAAAACGGTCGGTTCATCTACATAAACAGGCTGAAACCTACGCTCAAAAGCGGGGTCTTGTTCAATTTTTTTGTACTCTGCTATCGTTGTTGCACCGATAACTTTAACCTCGTTTCTCGAGAGCACCTCTTTTAAGAGGTTCGCCGCATCTATTGCCCCCTCTGCACTGCCCGCACCTCGCAGGTTGTGAATTTCATCGACAAAGAGAATTGTATTTTGAGATGACTTTAAATCGTCTATTATGCCATTTATCCGCTCTTCAAAGTCACCTCTATATTTAGTGCCGGCGAGTAGAGCAGCAGTGTTGAGCGAGAGGATTTTGCAGTTTCGAAGTTCACTGTCATCTTTTATCTTATATGCAAGTGCCTCAACAATCGCCGTTTTACCAACACCAGGCTCGCCGATAAGACAGGGATTACTTTTTGTCTTACGGCGCAAAATCCCAAGAATTCTGCTTATCTCGCTATCTCGACCAACAAGGTTGTTGTTTTCATTTTGCTTAGATAGGTTTTTTGTGAATTTTAAAAGATATTTTTTTCCGCCCTCGTCATTATCTGCCGACAGATTGAAGTTTAAGATAAGCGATAACTCATCGGCGATTTTAAGCACACTATCACAACAACTCGCAAGAATAACAGCACCCTCGCACTCGCTCTCCTTAATGATACCGAGCAGTAGATGGGCAGTCGTCAGCGAGTCGTTTTCGAATGCATTTAAAAACTCGCACCCATTTGCAACAACTTTTTCAAAAGATTTTGTGCGAACACTATCCCCAGAAATCGAAAGGGAAATATCAAGGTCAATTTTCTTTTTTATCTCCTCGTAGAATACTCCGTTGTTATTTAGCACCGTTTTTGCAATATTCGAAGGGGCAGTTGCAATAGCTGCTAAAAGATGCGAGGTTCTGATAAATCCCTCATCTTTAGAAAACTCCTCCGCCATCGCTATAACACTCTTTGCCATTTCACTGTAAATTATCATATTAATCTCCATTCTGTGCATAGCACAAATAGTTTTAAATAATCTCCGTACAGAATGGAGATTAATAGGCATCTGCCGGCTGTGTCGGCAGGCCATATAGATAATTGTTAGCGTGATTTTTCACGCTATCACCCTCACAAATAACTATGTA